>JALYIM010000235.1 GCA_030775785.1 Acidobacteriota bacterium | reverse complement strand
TGGGTAGTGGTTTGTGACAATTCGCCCCCTGAGGAACTCGACCCATTACTGGGTCCATCAAAACTGGTCAGAGCAACATGAGCTTAAGCACTATGACAATGACAAGTCGATGTCGTATCGGTTATTCCTGTGGCATACAAGGTGCCTACGCTATCCGTGGATAAGTTCGTGTACTCGACGCCTGTGGGATTCATCCCTTGCACATATGCAGTCGGCAAAGTAATAAAGATCTAAACCAGTCCATCGGACCCGCACCACGATCCGCCATTTCGGGGATGGCTATCAATTTCATGTGAGCCTTTTCGCGGCTCACATAAGCCTCGACTTTTCGGGCACCACGGGTGTAAGCTGAGTTTGAACTTGGAGAATCGTTTCACTAAGGAGATTCTGTTCTCGAAGATATAGGTCGTTAAGTGCGCTCGATTCGCCTTTTTTCACCATGGAGTGGGCCTGTTGTTCAAAGTCTTGAAGGCCCCCGCGGTATGCGGAAACGAGATTGCCGATCGTAAGCTGGTCCGCCTCGGTTAGCCCTATGTTTGCGATGACCGCGTTGGCGCGTTTGACCTCGGTTTCTGAAGCTCCTAGTTTTGCCGAGGCCACTAAGAGCACCATGCGGTAAGCCTTTTCGTCGGGGATTGGCTGAAGGGCCTGCTGAACGCCCTGCGCAGCAGTGGTTCATGCATCCCGAGAAAACAGAAGAATGTCGTGATCAATACCGATCTCTTCTGGAACAACTTCATATTTCAACCTCGCGTCCTAGCCGGACGAATTGTAGTTGGAACGAGTACTCGACCCAAAAGAAATCTTTGGCACTACGGGTACTAAGTGCGTCCTCTCATCCGGCCTGATGCTTGCCGCGTAAGCCCCCGGGCGATCTGATTCTGATAGAGGCTGGTTGCCGCCGGCAACAGCGTTTATGCGTCGCCGGGTCAGGATGTCTACCGGGAAGTCCAGGACAATGCTAGCATCCTGCACCAGTGCCTCAGACAGATTAAGAACCAGTATAGTTTTTGCAGCAACCGTTCTCATGGTTGCTATTTGCCCGCGAGGAGCCCTGATATCTTTTGGAGGTGAGGCGCCTAGCGTTCGCAGCTCTGTGTTATTGCACAGTTTCAGCCGCAAGCCTGGATAAGTGGCGCGAAGTCCAAAACAGCCGGGTGGAAGTGTATTCACAAGTGCGGGAGGGGACAGCCCAAAAGGCAATGCTCTGGTTTGAACAGTTGCGGATGTTTTTTGAACAAAATGGACTTCTGGCAGCCGCTGCTAAAGATCAGGGTCGGCCGCCGTTGCGCATCATTAGCTTCCGTACGGCGAAAGAGTACGAAGAATACCGACCGCGCGCGGATGCCGATGCCGCTTACATCTCAGACGAAGATGGTGATTACATCATCATGGCGTCGCTGGAGCCGGGAACGTTTTGCGTAGCGGCTCATGAGTATACGCATTACGTTCTGCACACCAACGGTCTGAAACTCCCGCCATGGCTAAACGAGGGATTAGCCGAGTTCTTTTCCACGCTAAAGGTAAGTGGAAGTGAATACGAATTGGGCGGCGATCTGCCAGCGAGGAGACAAACTCTGAGACGAACCAGGTGGTTGCCGCTTACCGCATTGCTGGAAGCGAAGGATGAATCTGCTACGGTCCATACGCGGAAAGCGGATGAAATTTTCTACGCCGAAAGCTGGGCGTTGGTCGACATGCTATCCACTTCAGGGCATTACTCGGCGGGCTTCCGCGAGCTGATCTCTGAATTCAAAGCGGGTTCCAATCCAGCGGAAGCTTTCCGGAAGGTTTATGGCGAGTCGCTCGACCAAGTGGCGAAGAGCCTTGAGAACTGGGTTGGGCAGGCGCGATCGACCCGTGGCATTTTGGCGAAGCCGGTGGGGTCAGACGTGGTGCTTAGCCGGGAACTTTCAGTTCATCAGGCGAATACAATTTTGGCGCAACTCTCGTTCGTTACGGGCCATTTTGAACGTGCCCGAATTCAGTATGAGGAGTTGTCGAGAGAGGAACCCGATAACTCGGATCTTCCGGCGGCGTTGGGCCGAATCGCATTACGACAAGGAAACCGCGACGAAGCTTTGAAACAGTGGCGGCGCGCGCTGCGGATTGGAACGAGTAATGCGAGTTTGTGCTACCACTTTGCACTGCTGTCCGAAGAAGCGGGATTGGACGCGCAAGTTGAGGAAGCCGCGCTGGAGCGGGCGGTAGCCTTGTTTCCCCGCTTTGACGAGGCGCGATACAAGCTTGCGCTGCTTCAAAATCGTGCGGGCGAATACCGTTCCGCGGTCAAGCAACTGCAATCGATGGAAGTTCCGGCAGGAGCCCGACGGTATGGCTACTGGGTGGCGATGACGAACGCTTTGACGGAACTAGACGCGCGAGATGAG
>JALYIM010000234.1 GCA_030775785.1 Acidobacteriota bacterium | reverse complement strand
AGTCAGAACAATGTTTTTCGTTGACGCGAGAGTATGGCTTTTTTCGTCATCGGTGTAAATATTGACAGCAGGCGCTTGCTTCTCCATAACGTTTAACTCATTAGCGGGTTCTTCTCTCCCTTCGAATAGACCGGGATTTGTCGTGCGTAGAATCTTGGGCGCCTTATCTAGTATCACCCCCACTCCAACTTCTACGGAATACGGGGTATCAAGCTGATCCCAGAAGCAGACCGTTATCGGCACCACCATTCCGGTCTGGTAAAAGTCGGGAAGCCGTCTTAAAGTGCGCGCGATGAGCACACCTTCCAAAACCTGACGAGGTTGTAAGCACCGCCCGAGTCGATGGTTCAATACCGAGGCTTTCGGGTATTCCGGTCCGTTCGCCACTTCGTAATATGAAACCTTCTCTGAGATTTCTTGCAAGTAAAAACCGGCGTCTTTCCAGGGCACGGAGGTCTCGGTACCACGAATCATGGAGTCGGGTTTGAGAGAAACGATGCGAAGCGATATGGCGATTCCGATTCCTCCACCGGGTCGTGCGTAGAGACCGGCTGTGCCCGCGGGAATGGTGTGTTGGATTCGTAACAGGGGCGACGCGACCGGGAGGTTTTGGTCAATTTCGATCGCGACCCCGGCTGCTATAAGAGCGCGGGCGCGAACGATGTGTGTTTCTTCTTGCGTTTTGTTTAACTGCGATGTTTTTCTCATGTCTTGCTCCGAGTTAATTTCACATGCATCTCGTTCACATCATGCACCGGCGGCCTCTTTTCAAGAGCTTGCGCGGCAGCGCAATCAGGACAGCCATGCACTGCGTTCACGAGTGAGGGAACGTCGTAAGTCCGCGCCAAACGATGGGCCAGCAAACTGATTTCGCGGCAAAGCAGCACGTATTTCCCCGCACCAGAACGTTTCGTGAAAATTCCCAAATTCCGCAGTTTCCGACCCACGTCTTCGCGGCTGAATTCCACTATCTCACCTCTAGCGGTCAGGATAGTATTGACAGACTCTGTCAGCGGTTTGACGAAGACTCGGACTGTATCTTTTTTATGCAAATTAGCGACCAAGACCTCAGCAATGGCAGAAACAAACTCCGAATCTTGATTTCCTCTGGCTGAATCACTTTGTTGTTGGAGGAGCGGATACACTGCAAGGGCGAGCTCTGAATCGTCAAATACGCAGCTAGCCAATATCATTGCAAGCTCCTGGGTATGATGATGCAAATTTTCGCTCACGGCAGGATTGGCGAAATTCAATTTGCCATAGTTATTCACGCGGTATGACAGCAACTTGTTCTGAAATTCATTCGCAATCAGATCCATGGCGGCGTCATCGAGCAAATACATCTTGTCAGGCACCGGAAGAGCGACCTGAATTGCGCTGCCACTCAGTATTTCGGGGACTCCGTCCACACCGAAGAAAAAGATTTTTGGACAGCAGACATTCAAGATTGTCCCGGCTTTAATAACACCTATCCCGCGGCGATTCGAGGAGCTTAAAAAGTGCTGCAGCGAAGGCGTCATCTTCGGCCGGTCGAGGATTAAAGTCGGGGACAACGAGAGCGGAGCACTCAGCAAATTACTTTGAGAGGTGCCCGCGACCATTAGCGAGCGTCGACACAAGCAACTCAACAAGCGCAAAAGTTGGGTCGCACTAGAAGTATAAGGCCCTACAAGGGCCAGGCTTGGCACCATCGGTAGGAAGTCGCCGAACCAAGTACTCAAGACGAAGTAGGCAATTAAGCGGGCGTGATGATCGGGCAAATTTGTGCGACAAGAAATATTGCGCTGGATACTGTCAAATAACTTGGCAGTCGACCATAACTGCAAAGCTTTGCCGGCCACCGGATTGCGCTTGCTATGGTTGGATGAAGCTTTATAGGTCCAAACGTTTTGCCCGAATGTTCGATTTGCGGACTTATCTTCGACCGGCCTTTGTTCCATAGCAGTAGGTTGAACCTGCGAGGATTCTTCGGATTGCCCACTATTTCTAGAACGCTACCGTCATGAAACTGAGCGCCAGAAGTGACAAACGTCTTTGGAGAATGAGGTTTTGATGGGACGGGTGTACGTATCATGGTGGTCATGGCGCAAGGAAAGCCCCATTTCAACAAACACTCAAAAACTTTGCTGGGGGCCGCGCGGCGCTATCTTGGGTCTCGGACCCGGGGTAATCGAGTGGAAATAAGTGGCTCGGACGATTGGGATCGTCGAGGGCAGATGCAGGGATCTTTATACCACTGCGGTAGCCCTTTCGCAAGCTGCTCGGAGATCATGTCATCACTGGAAACATCCGGTTTGTGACGCACATTTCTTCACCAATGCCCGTTGTTTCTGATTGTCTCATTTTGCTGCACACCAATGATCGTTTAAAGAACTCCGCCGTGAATCGATCGGAGGCATTAGACGACTTTTAAGCTCAAACTGTTCACGTGTACTTCAATTTTTCAATCATGCTCCGTTTGGGGCCGGAGGTCCGAAGGACGACTTTCCTTCAGTATAGTAAAGTTCGAATTCCGAGATCGTGAAGGTTTTCCTTTGGGCTGGTACAGCTGCACGTAACGATCACGAAAGCCGGAACGTTCGGGCGACCTTTGTCATTGGAATTCCGTCGTAGTGCTCCAGCGCACTGCCGTCATTAGCCACTGAATCCACGTCTGCCCAGACAAAGCCGTAGTCACTACGTTGCAGTACGAAAGCGTGGGGGCGATATGCAGCATCTGCTGTTTGGGACGAAAGAAGGTAATGATCAATCATGCAAGTTTTCTCGAGGCAAACCTGCAGCCCATCGTCGCCGGAAGAAATATTGTGGTCGGCGTGGATCGTGAAAGCATTGTTCACATCACCATCCACGGCGTCGAAGGGACGGTAGCCTGAATGTTCAAAGCGTGATTTTGAGGGCTGGCGGCGTTCGCCTGCCACACCGCCGGAACGCTTTGGCTGCTGATGACTGGATCCCAGATGACTCTGTACTGCCGTCACTTCAAGCTCGTCTCAGACAGAACCTGCTCACCAGCGCGGCGTACATGCATTCGGTTCCGCCCCAAGTACTCGAAACCCATTTTCCAGAGGCAGGCGTGCAAACATTCCGTTCCGAAGGCGATCTCCGTCACGATTGAGTCCTCTGTTAGGTCATCTTTAGTTTCAAAAGTTCGACAACCTTCGAGTGGATTCCCGGGTTGATGCCTTAGTTCTCATTGAGCAGCTGGCTCGTACCAGAACACCGCCCCCTTGGAAATCGGGGGCAGTGTGAAAATCAAGGAGTCACTATTTTCGATGGGTTTTAACCCTTGTACATCACCCAGAAAAGGCAGAAAGAACGCCTTACCTTTGGATTTTCCCAAGATGCTGACCTGCACTCCCATTAGCGGAGTTTGAATTGGATTCACACCGCCCTGCAGTCCCGAAAAATTTGCAAAGAAAACTTGCTTCTTACCATCTACAAGTGCGATGGACGTGGCCAATAACGGCGGAGCTGTAACGCCGATAGACGCCTGCGCCTCCAGACTCTTCAGGAAAACATCCTGCGAGTGAGGGTCGGCACGTTCAAAGTCTTTTTCAAGCATGGTCGCGTAAGCTTTGCCCGGACAGTCCGGAAACCGAACGATGCCAACAGTGTCACCGAGCTGCGTCACGTCGGTCCCAGTAACAATCAGCTTGTGGCCTTCCGCAATGAATTTCTGGATCCCTCTAGTCTCTTCCTGGTTTAGCACTCGCACATCTGGCAAAATCAGGGTCTCCCCTTTGAAATCCGCAAGCGTCCGTGGAGTGACAACCTGAAATTCCAAATGCTTTTGCATCAACAGAATCAAAACTCCACGATACGACCGAAGAAATGCATCGGCATAAAAATCGCGAGTTTCTGGAGAGAAATACACTCCGACAGGATGAATCGGAATGCGCGGCAAATAGAAGGTCTTCTCGTGCGCTTGAATCCAGGAGAAGATCTTTTTTCTAGTTACGGTGTCGTTCGATCCCGCCATGGAATGTCCAGGCGCGTCCCAGAAATTAGCCCCGACCATAATCTCAGACATTGCCAAGTTCATCATTGCTTCGCGGCGGTCAACTTTCTCGTCACCGTCCCAGGAGTAATTGAGAATCCATGTCGGCTTTCCTTGCGCGAATGCGCGAAAGGAATGCATGCCGACCTGATAAGCGAACCAATCGAATGGCGTGCGCGAGGACGCCATGTGGTCACCGGCGCCAAATTCGTATTCGTGCGCAATTGCATCCACGACAGGATAGAGGCTGTAGACGTCCGCGCCCACGCGGGTGGCATCCTGTTCAATTCCGGGGTATATTTCGGGGATGATCTTGATGGCTGGATTCACCGACTTCGCATTTTTATCAATCTCCTGAAGAAAGTCAGTGATGGTTTGAATTCGAAACGAAACCCACATGCGGAAGTTTGGGTCGGAAAAGTCTCCCATCTTGAGGCCACTTCTGGCGTCTAGTCCGCTTTGTTTTTTGAAAGCGGCAACGGTGAAATCGTCGAAGCTCGCCCAGCTATTTTCCCAGCCATCGAAGTGCGTCATCCAGTACGGAATATCAATGTAGATCCCATCAATTCCAGTGGCCGCAATTTGCCGAACCCTTTCCAAGTAAATACTGCGCCACTCTGGTGCATAGGGGCTGACCCACACATCTTCATCTCCTTGCTTGATCCAGAATGCAGAACCTCCGCCAAAGATGGCGGGCTCGCCCGTGATCTTTCGCTGTAGCCAATCGGGGTGTTCCTTTGCCAGGGTGTGCGAAGTTTTCTGAGCGTTTGCGGTAATACATTCCGTCCCAGCTATGTACACGAAAGCATAATTTCCGATCTCGTGGGCCTTGTTTGCCATAGCCTTGATGGCTTCCAGTTTCGCTCCGGGGTGAAGGAAGCTTTCGTAACGCCCGGTGATATCGTTGTCTACCTCGATTCCGAAAACGTGTTCATCCTTCGCTTGGCCTGCGATCTCCGCGGCGTTAGCCGCTTCCAATCCATAAGCTGCGATACGCACGTAGTGCGTCCAATCCAACTCAGATAAATCGGAACTACTGAATAAGCGTGTGAGACCAGCAAGCAGCGCCGCGATCGCTATGACTGCAATTCTCCATGCAAACGCTCGACGAACTTTGTTAGAACTCAAGGCGTACGCCCATCTGAATGCGCCTGGGAACATTAGCCAAGGCGGTGACCTTGCCAAAAAAACTGTCGCCTTGGAAAGACGACGGAGTCGCAAAGCGTGGAGTGTTGGTGAAGTTAAGGAATTCAGCACGAACTTGTGCTTTCACCCTTTCACGAATAGGAAAATCCTTAAAGATTCCCAGATCAATGTTGCGGATACCCGGACCCCGGACATTGTCAGAAAAACGCGGCGCATTTCCGGCGATCTGATCACCGGGATCAGTCAGACACGCAGCCTTGAAGTAGCTGGCGTTTGGATCTTGGGACATTGCTACGTCATGCAGGCTTAGACCCGTCGCTGGATTGCAGATAATATTAGGCCGCTGAAAGCCATCCGTAAGTCGTGGCGATGACATACCAAATGGAACTGGTTGGCCGGACTGCAAAGTCAGTAATGAATTCAGTGACCAGCCGCCGATGACTCCATCCAAAAACCGATTCATAGTATTGCCAACCGAGCGTCCTCGTCCGATCGGCACGTCATAGATCGCAGCCAGGACGAAGCGGTGCCGGGTGTCGTTCGCGCCAACCGAATGCTCGACCGCGAGGTTGTTGAGATCCTGTGGATAGCCTAATCCTGATCCACCAAAGAAGATGAAGCTGTTCGCTCCGTAGGAAGAGTTGTCGGTGGCTTTGGACCACGTGTAATTGCCCTCAAAACTCAAGCCGTGACTGGGCCTTTTTTGAAACCGTGCAAGAAAGCCGTTGTACCAGGAACTGGCTGTCAGCAATGGCAGGCCCTCGAAATTGTTATCAAATTGCGGATATGGACGCAAAAGATTTAAGAAAGGAATGGCGTCCTGGCTATAGCGTGAATCGGGCTCGTTGAAGATTGCATTAGATCCATTAAACAATGGCAGGAAAGGATTCGCGACCGGAGTGTTTTGGCAAGTAGTGTCGCATGCCAGACGGGCTGCGGTAGAGATGACGTTTCGGTTACGTGTTGCGCCGCCCCAGGGTAAATGAGTGCTGCGGTTTGCGGAATAGTCGGCCGAGATCACAACTCCAAAGGGGAAGAGGTGCTGCAAGCCCAAATTCCACTGATAGATTTCGCCATTTCGGGCCGTCGTGGATCCAAGATCATTCTGGTTGACATATCCCCAATTCGCCAGAGGACCATATTTTTTCCCTTGCGGGGTCGGTACCTGACCGGGTGGCAGGTTGGGAAATAGGTTCGTGAGGGTCGCGTACTGAGTTATGCCGCCATCATTGCTGAAATGAATTGGAGCGTCTCTGCGGAAAGCGGTGCCTGCATATTGAAAGTTCGTCGCCGAGGAAAGTCCATAGAATATACCGGCGCCACCCCGCAAAACGGTATTCGACGCCAGCTGAAATGCGAAACCGAGCCTGGGGCCAAAGTTATTTCGATCAATGGGAACGTGCCGTCTCCCCGAAGTCACAAAGTGCGTTATGCCCTTGAGCGCGGTAGGGCCTAGTCCCAATCCTGAAAGATTTACCGGGTTACCGTTGTCGTCCACAAGTGGATTGCCACCGGAGTCTGTCTTTGGCGCGGTGAGATCAACCGTCACTCCGCTGTTGCCCGCAAAGTCGCTGAATTGTATTCGGTTTGAACGCTCGGTATACGGGGTACTCCATTCGTAACGTAATCCCACATTCAACGTCAACCGCGGGGTCACCTTCCAATCATCCTGTACGTAAAATGCAGTCTCTTTTGACTTATTCTGAATTGCGGATTTGATGTTGAGCTGACCATCTCCGGGAAATCCCAACAACATCGAGGCGAGTCCTGTGCCTTCCTCTGATGGATTCCCGCCGGCAGGGTTGGACGCGGTGATCAACTTCGTGAAGTTGAACAGTCCAGTCGCATAGTCCGGTTGAAAGAAGTTATTAAAAAATAAACGCTGTTCGCCACCCAGCTTGAGAACATGCTTGCCCTTTACCCAATTGACTGCCGACGAAAAAACATATTGGGTATGCCCATTCACAGTATCAGAGCAGCATTGATTGTTCAGGGTTATATAGTTGTCTACGTTGATCAACGGCAGGCGAGTGATGCCATTTGCTTGTGTCAATAGTCCTGGCAATCCAAACTGAGTAGGGTCGACTCGCTTGGAAGCGCCTACCTGGTGGTACCGATCTACTCCGAAGCGGTTGGTTAGCAAGACATTCGGGCGAATTGTCCATGTGTGTTCCAGCACTATGTTCCGAGTTTTTTGGACTCCTGTCAGGTCTCCATAAAAAAAGTCCGGATTGCTGAAGCTGGAATTGCTTTGACTGTAGCGCCCCATGAGACGTGTACGATCGTTTAATTGGTGGTCAATCTTTATATCGAATTGCGTACTAGTAGAAGTATCGACGGCTCCCTTATTGAAGTTCAGTCCAGTAGCGGGATCTATCGGCCCGGTGGCATTCGGGTACGCATTGACCAGCGCCTGCCCAATGGCTGTGATAGGACTCCCGGGAGTGCCAAAGGCGGGGATGATGGCGTTCGGGAACTCCCTGCGGATTTGGTTAGGTCCAGTCACGCTAAACGGATCATAGATTCTGATGGGAACAAGATTTCCGTTGTCATCCTGGGTGAGAGTCTGAGAGAAATCGCCCGTTCGCTCCAGATCGGTGGGAACTCTGCCGGATATCAGTCGCTTGTCGTTTTGCCGCAGTCGCTCGAGGTCGAACAAGAAAAACGTCTTTCCCTTAATCACTGGACCAGTTAGGGCAAAGCCATACTGGTCGCGGGTAGATTGGGCTCGAGCGATGCCGTTACGATTGGAAAAAAAATCGTTTGCATTTAGAGCAGTGCGCCGTCCGTACCACCATCCGCTGCCATGAAATTTGTTGGTTCCCGACTTCATCAACACGTTCACAACGGT
>JALYIM010000233.1 GCA_030775785.1 Acidobacteriota bacterium | reverse complement strand
GTTCCGGCGCATGGGCTGGGCACATCTCTCCGACAGCACTGCCAGTCCGTCCCGTAAAAGGACAGGTGCTTTCGGTGATCGGTGGTCCGAGAATTAATCACGTGCTCACATTTGCGGATGTGTACATGGTCCCCCGCTCCGATGGTCGTCTGCTGATTGGCGCTTCGGTCGAAGAAGCGGGATACGATAAGCGAGTAGACGCCGACACTATTCAGCGTTTGCGCCAGGCTGCCGTAAGTGCGGTCCCGGCGCTCGGGCAAGCGAAGATTTTAGAAGTCTGGGCAGGACTGCGTCCGGGAACTCCGGATGACCTTCCACTGCTGGGCGCTACAACGATCCCAGGATACTTCGTAGCTTCTGGACATTTCAGAGATGGGATTCTGCTCGCTCCCATCACCGCGAAACTAATTACGCAACTGATCCGCAACGAAAATCCTGAATATGATCTGGCAGCATTCTCCCCGATGCGTTTTTCTAAGGGGTAGCGCGTATACTGACACGTTTCATTCAAGAGGACACATTCATGGCTTCTCCGGCAGTGGACTTCGCAAAAGCAAACCAGCAGCGATTTTTGAACGAGCTGAAAGACTTTCTTCGCATTCCCAGCATCAGCACGCTCGATGAGCACAAGCCCGATGTGCGCAAAGCTGCTGAGTACGTCGCTAACGAACTTAAGCGTATCGGCCTCGAGCACGTGGAGCTGATTCCAACGAAAGGCCATCCACTGGTATATGCCGATTGGCTACACGCGCCCGGCAGGCCCACGGTGCTCTGTTACGCGCATTATGACGTGCAGCCCGCTGAGCCGCTGGATGAATGGATCACTCCTCCGTTCGAACCTGCTGAGCGAAACAACAACATCTACGCCCGCGGCGCAGTAGACGATAAAGGCCAGCTGTGGATGGAGATCAAAGCCCTGGAAGCTCTCATGAAGGGTCACAATGGGAAGCTGCCGATTAACGTGAAAGTGCTGATTGAAGGTGAAGAAGAAGTCGGCGGAGAATCCATCGCAGCGTATGTGCGAAAAGAAAAGACAAAACTAAAAGCTGATTTCGCCCTCGTGTGCGACACCGAATTATTTGCTCCCAATCTTCCGACGCTGTGTGTTGGTCTGCGCGGCCTTGTCTATACCGAGATTGAGGCCTTTGGCGCGAAGACAGATTTGCACTCCGGGATGTACGGAGGCGCTGCGCCGAATCCATTGTTTGCTCTGATTGAAATCATCAGCAAACTTAAAGACGCTAAGGGACGGGTCTTGATACCGGGTTTCTATTCTAAGGTGAAAGCGCCGAGCAAAGACGAGTTGAAGGCGTGGAAAAAACTTCCCTTTAGCGAGGAACATTATCGAAAAACCGAAGTGGGATCGAGCACTCTGACTGGGGAACCGGGTTTTTCTGTTCTCTATCGAACGTGGGCGCGTCCGACACTCGAAGTTCATGGGATGCCCGGAGGCTTCACTGCGCCCGGCGCTAAGACGGTGATCCCCGCCAAGGCTTCAGCCAAAGTTTCCATGAGGCTGGTGCCCAATCAAGATCCCGATGACATATTTAAGCGTTACTCCAACTTCGTAAAAAAACTCACTCCCAAGGGAATCCGGACCAATATCAAAATGTGGAGCAAAGGTCCGGCATGCGTGGTGGGAACGGATAACAAATACGTTACTGCCTCTACCGAAGCAATGCGTGAGGTGTTCAAGAAAGACACGGTCTTCATTCGATCAGGCGGATCAATCCCGATCGTCACCGATTTTCAGGACGTCCTCAAGATTCCGAGCGTGATGATGGGTTTCGGATTGCCGGACGACAACCTTCATGCCCCTAATGAGAAATTCCACATTCCAAACTTTCATCGCGGAATTGAATCCATTTGCCTGTTCTTTGAAAAGCTCGGCGAGAAATAGGATTTCGTCGAAAGGAGTGCATAGGTCCTTCGCGTCGCTCAGGACGACAAGCGCTTTTTAGTCTTGTCGTCCTCGAGAAAGGCGTAGCGCGTGCAACGCGGCGAGACAACGAAGATCCCTACAACCTTCATAGACGCCGCTTTTATGATTGCGTCTCGACCGGGACCAAGGTAGCCTAATTCTGCTCTCGCCATTCTCCCTTCCTTTCCTTTCTCACGTCCATTGTGCTGCCAATTGCTGCGTGCTGTGTGCAAAATGCGGTGGTTATCGCTAAGGCCGTACAATATATGGTGTTTTAATGCTTGACCCGGGCGTAATTTCGCCGTTAGAGTAGGTGCAATCTGTGAGCTCCGAAATGGACTAATCGCGGTTTCGAATCCCAATTCCGAGGGACGAATCGCTTTAGTTAATACCGTCTCGGTCTTGTGTCACGAGCACCGCGCCCCAGCCAGCGCAGCCAACGGGTTCTGCATTTTGAAAGCGAGTGCGAATGCATAGCCGTTAAGGAGAGAAGTTGCTCAAATTAAAAAAACTACAAATTCTGGGGTTCAAGTCCTTCTGCGATCGCACTGAACTCAAGTTTCACGGTGACGGCGTGGCGGCGATCATCGGGCCGAATGGATGCGGCAAGTCGAACATCTCCGACGCCATCTCTTGGGTGTTGGGAGAACAGTCTGCCAAAACCTTACGCGGCGCGCGTATGGAAGACGTAATCTTCGCGGGCACTCGCGACCGGAAGCCTAATGGCATG
This sequence comes from Acidobacteriota bacterium, assembly GCA_030775785.1. Lineage (GTDB taxonomy): Bacteria > Acidobacteriota > Terriglobia > Terriglobales > Acidobacteriaceae > JALYIM01. The sequence goes on along the minus strand of JALYIM010000233.1, from coordinate 10,785 downwards.
GCGGAAGTTTCGCTGATGCTCATTGACCCGGAAACGTACAGCGGCCCCGACGCCCACAATGCAACCGAAATCGAAGTTCAGAATGAACTGACTGGGCTTGGATCGAATGGTGAGGCAAGCGACTGGGACGAAGCGGAAGTGCGGGCGCATGCGGCGGAAGAAACGGATCGCCTGACGGAAGAGGCGCAGCCCGGGCGAACGGAAGAGATTGAAGCACAGACTGGCGAACAATCCAATAACAACTCGCCTCAGGAAACGTCATCCAGTGATGAGACCGACGAGAAAGCAGAGGGTCAGGCCATCGGACCGTCTGTAGTATTGAAGATCCGGCGACGCAAGTTTCAACAGCAGTTCAAAGCGGGGGAAATCGTTGTCACACGACGTCTTTTTCGTTCGGGAGACAGCGAATATCTGCTGAACGGCAGGCTGTGCCGTTTGCGCGATATCCAGGAATTATTCATGGGCACCGGGTTGGGGCCTGAATCGTACGCATTAATTGAGCAAGGCCGAATCGGTCAAATTCTAAGTAGCCGTCCTACCGACCGTCGGGCAATTATCGAAGAGGCGGCTGGAATCACAAAGTTCAAGACTAAAAAGCGTCTAGCAGAAGCTCGCCTGGAAGATGCCAAGCAGAACCTGTCGCGCGTAAACGACATTTTCGAAGAAGTAACGCGACAGATGAATTCGCTTAAGCGGCAGGCGTCCAAAGCGGAGCGCTATGCCAAATTGCGCGACGAGATGCGGGCCAAACTTCGCATCGTTTTGGCCAGCAAGTTCGCGCAACTCGATTTCGAGAGCGCGCGGATTGCAAATCAGATAAATTCCCTGTCGGAGGAAATGCGCCAAGGCTCCGAGGCGATCCAGAGTTCTGAAGTGGAACATGCTACGCGCACACAACGTGGATACGTTATCGAAGCCGAATTGCGCGAGAATCGGGAGCGGCTCAGTCAGATCCAGCTTGAGACCGACCGAGCGATCGCGCAGCGCCGTCACAATGAAGAACGCTGTGATGAATTAGTGGTGCGCTCCGCGTCCTACGATGCCGAGTTGACGCAAGCACAAGCTCGGTTAGCTACTTTGCAAAGCGAACGAGACTCGAATCGCCAGGTGCTCGAAACAGCAGCGGCAGATGTGGCTGCGGCAGCGCAGGAGCTGGCGCAATGCCAACTGCAAGCGTCAGAGGCCGCGAACGCGTTGGCGGAGCTCGAGCGGCAACAAGAGGCATCCCGTTACGCAATTATGGAAGTGGTGGCCCAGGCTTCTAATCTGCGCAATCAGCTGACGCAATCTTCCGAACGCAAGGCTGCCGTGGATCGCGAGTCGCTCCGGTTGCAAGCGGAAATCGAGACCGCCACTGGCCAGGTGCAAGCTTTCGGCGGACAAAGAGGACAGACGGCGCTGGAATTTGAATCCGCTTCTCAACATCTCAACGGATTGAACGAAGAAATCATCCGATCCAGGAGTTCGCTCGAATCCAAACGCCGCGAAGAAACCGAGTCGAAAAACCATCTCGACGGATTGCGCGCGGAGTTCGCCACTGCACTAGGAAAACGCGGGTCGCTCGAAGCCGTGATCGCGGAACATGGCTACTCGACCGAATCTGTTCGACGACTCTTCCAATCCGGAGGAATGCAGGGCGGACTCGCCCCGGTCGGAGTGCTCGCCGACTTTCTCGAAGTTGAGGGCCGCTACGAGGGCGTGGTAGAAGATTTTCTGCGCGATGAACTCAATTACATCGTCGTGAAATCCTGGGACGCCGCCGATGAGGGTTTGCGTCTTCTACGCACGGACGTAAATGGACGCGCGACTTTTCTCGTGCATCCCGAAGACTCGCAGGCGAAGTTCTCCTTTGTAGTGGACGAAGCCGTGCATCAGGCCCCTCCCGGGCAATCCATTGTTCCGCTGAAGAGTACTATTCGCGTTCTTGATGGATTTGGAAAATCGCTGGAAGTTATTCTGCCGAAGTTGCGCGATGGATACATCGTCCCCGATGCGGGGTTAGGGCGGGAACTGGCGCTTGAAAATCCAGATGCGTTTTTCCTTTCGCAGTCAGGAGAATGTTTTCACAATGTCACGGTAACCGGAGGGAAGCAGCGCAGCGAAGGCCCGTTATCCATGAAGCGTGAGTTGCGGGACGTTATGAAGCTCGTCGGCGAACTCGAAGAGGCGCTCCGCCATGAGGAGATCCGAGTGCTTACCCTCGGTCGTGAAATCAAGGAACTCACTTCCCTGCTCGATCGTCTGGAAAGCGAAAAGCGCGATGCAGAAAAACGAACGATGACCTCGGGCCACATGTTGCGGCAACTCGATGCGGAGATGTCCAGAGTAGCGGAACGGCTCAACACATGGCAGACAGAATTGGGACTTTTGACTTTGGAGAGGACCGAACAGGACGCAGCTATCATCCGCTATCAGTCGGAGATTGACTTCGCAGAGGCACGAAAGACAGAGCTCGAAACTGCCGCGGCAAATGCAAATGAGCAGTTGGGGAGGCTGCGCCAACAACGTGATGATGCGGCCCAGACTTCGGCTCGAAACATGGCACGCGTCGCAACCGTCGAGGAACGCCACCGTTCCGCTGCCTCTGTGCTGGAACGAATCGAATCCCTAGTTTCGGAGTTACAGGAGCGGGCAAATGCGCTTGCCGCTCAAATTGGTTCATCCGCGAGCGAGAAGCTGCATCGCGAGAATGAGAATCAGAGCCTTGCTGCCAGGCTGGTGGGGCTTGAGACAGAGCGAAATGCGAGTACGGACAAGGACGGCCTGTTGCAGAGTGAAACCGCACAAGTTCGATCGCGCCTTAGCGAAATTGAACTGGACCTGCGAAACGCACGCCAGGCACTCGATAGTCTCCGCGATCAACGCGCAGAGCTTTCCGCGACTGGCGCGAAATTGCAATCTGACGCACAGTACATGTCCGACACTTGCATGAACGAGCTGGGCCTAGAGCGGCACGATCTGATGAGTGATTCGACCATTCTGATTGTGGCCGATGAGCAGCTAACGATTGAAGACGAGATTTACCGTGACATGCGCACACGACTGGACGCCATGGGCCCGGTGAATATGATGGCGCTGGAAGAATTTCGCGAGACTTCGGAGCGCCACTCTTTCCTGGAAACCCAACGCAAAGATTTGCTTGAGTCCATTGAGAACACGCACGCGACCATTAAAGAGATTGATACGTTCTCGCGACAGAAGTTCGAGGAAGCTTTTCACACCATCAACGAGAACTTCCAACTTACTTTCCGCAAGCTATTTGCCGGCGGCCATGCCTTCATGCGGCTGACCGACGAGGAAAATAGCGCGGAGAGTGGCATTGATGTCGTGGCTTCGCCTCCGGGAAAGAAGCTGCAGAATGTTCTGCTGCTGTCGGGAGGAGAGAAGGCTTTGACGGCGTTGGCGCTCTTGGTCGGTATATTTCAATACCAGCCGAGTCCCTTCTGCATTCTGGATGAAGTAGACGCACCTTTGGATGAAGCTAACATCGGGCGCTTCACCGAGCTCGTGAAAGAGATGAGCGTACAGACTCAATTTGTTCTCATCACGCATAGTAAGAAGACCATGAGCATCGCTCCGGTACTCTACGGCGTAACCATGCAAGAGCCGGGAGTCTCGAAGCTGGTTTCAGTGCGATTCGGAGCGACGGCGTAAGCTGAGAGATAGCTCAGCATGATCGAAGCCGAGATTAATTTGCGTTAATTTTTGATTTCGGTTACCGGCTTTTCTTTTGGAAAACTTGCATGCCCGCTGTGATCTTCCTCGTTTTCCACAACGAGCCCTCCTGAAACTCCGCACCAGTCAAGCTCTTTCACGGCATGATTGAGATTGTCAACAACTTTTCGCAAACTAAAATTCTTCGTTCCTTGATCGTGAACTTAAACCGTTGACAAATATTTCTGGCACGCTAGAATACGCGACGTTTCCTGCCTGTAAAATTCAAACATGAGATCCGAACTTTTAAATCCCGTTCTCCTGCAAACTGATTTTCCCGAACTAACCCTTCACGCCAGTGGTAAGGTGCGAGACGTTTACCAGCTTGGCAGCGAACAGCTTCTGTTTGTAGCCACCGACAGAATTTCCGCGTTTGATTATGTGCTGGCAACCGGAATTCCTCATAAGGGCAGAGTGCTGACACAGCTCTCCCTCTTCTGGTTTGAGTTTCTTCGCTCTCTGGTGCCGAACCATTTGATTACTGCCGATGTGGGGCAATATCCATCCAACGTCCAGAAATACTCCAGTCAGCTTCGCGGCCGATCCATGCTTGTCAAGCGCGCGGAGATGTTCCCTGTCGAGTGCGTTGTCCGCGGATACATTTCCGGGTCCGCCTGGAAGGAATACAAAGCCGAGGGCAGCGTGTGCGGCATTAGATTGCCCGCCGGACTAAAAGAATCCGATCAATTGCCGGAGCCGATTTTCACTCCCGCGACGAAGGCCACTACCGGACATGACGAGAATATTCCGTTTTCGCACATGGAAAAGATGCTGGGCCGCGACACCAGCGAGAAGCTTCGCGAGCTTACGTTGGCTATCTATCGCAAGGCCGCAGAGTACGCCCTCCAAAAAGGGATTATCATCGCGGACACGAAATTCGAGTTCGGACGTACGGCTGCCGGCATAACTTTGGCGGACGAGGTGCTTACTCCAGACTCCTCCCGCTTCTGGCCTGCCGACAAATACAAACCTGGCAGCGCGCAAGAGTCGTTTGACAAGCAGTATGTGCGCGATTACCTGGAAGAAATCAAGTGGAACAAGCAGCCGCCGGCGCCGGCTCTTCCGGAAGAAGTTGCGCGCAAGACGAGTGAGAAGTATCTCGAAGCTTATCAGCAGCTCACTGGCCGTGAGCTGGATGTATAGGAGATATGCCGCCCATGGGAGGAAGCAATGAGCGGCGCGGATTGGATTATTGTTGCGGTGATTGTCCTGTCCACCATTCAGGCCGCGAGTGCAGGGTTTTTTGAGGAAGCGTTCGGGATAGGTGGCCTTGTCGTCGGCTACCTATTGGCGGCTTGGAGATATCAGAAAGTGGCTGAACATTTTGCCCCTTACTTGTCGTCGATCTGGCTAGGGCAGATTGCGGCATTTCTGATCATCTTTATCGGCACCATGATTTTGGCCGGCATTGCCGGCCGCATTGTGCGCTGGATGATGAGAACAGTCGGGTTAAGCGGCTTGGATCGCGCTCTCGGAGCAGCTTTGGGGCTGGTCCGTGGAGCACTAATCGTTGCCGTGGTACTAACCGGTATGACGGCATTTACTCCCACTTCCAAGTGGTTGGAGGGGTCACAGTATGCCCCCTACTTTCTGGTGGTGGGAAGGGCTGCTGTGTGGGTCGCGCCCGCGCAGTTGCGTTCTCAGTTTTATCAGGGACTGCAATTGTTAAGGCGGGAAGAGCAGCCAGCAGCAACGAAGTCGCCCAGCGCACCATAGAGATTCAGACTGCATTGCAACGGAAGATGCGAAATTTATTTTGATGTATGAAGTTTTCCCTAAAGAAAGAGGAAGACTGTGAGAGATCAGCTCGAAGCGCTTGTCATGCAGATGTACAAAAGCAACATTCTTTATTCAGAGGCAGTCCGCGAATTCAAGAAGCGCTTCATCCTTACCGTGTTGCAGGAAAACAAAGGCAATCAATGCCGCGCCGCGAAGCAGCTTGCCATGCACCGTAATACCTTAAGCCGCACGATATCGGAATTGAAAATTGATATCCGCCAATTGAGAGACGGCGGAAAGCGTCCACCTCGCAGCGCACGCACTGCTTCTTACGAAAAGAGGGCCTTTCGCTAACCGACGGAATTGAATATCCGAAACAAAAAGGCAGCCTTTTTAGGGCTGCCTTTCTTGCTTTCAGAATCAAAAGCTATTGTGCGGCTGGCTTGCGATGACGCACTGGAGCTTTCTTTGCCGGCGCTTTACCTTTTGGCGCGGCCTTAGTGAGTAGCGTGCCGTTATCCATCGTCATGACGAACGGACTCGGGGTGTACGACTGAGGCGTCCCTCCAAAATCGAGGGTCGCACCCTCTTTAGGCATGAGCCGGGCAGGTATCGGACCAGAAGTCGTAACTACAATATCAGCCCGCTTCTGATCAATATCGTCCTGGCTGGCCGCAATCTGCAATTCAGTCGGCGATGCTTTAATCACAGTGCCTTCCATCTGCAATGGCTTGCCTTTGATGGCATTCCAAACCTTGTCCGCGTCCTCCTGTTTGCCCGCTGAGAGCACGAGTTCCCAATCCGCAAAACTCATCTTCTCGGGCGTATTGTTCTTGACCAAGTCGGCAGCTTGCTCCGCCGGCGTCGGTGGCACGTACTGGGTGATGGTGAAATCCGGCGGCGGCATAGGAGTGCTTTGGGCCTTCGCCAAAACATCGGTCCATCCCTGATCAGAGCCGTGATACTTGGTGTAGACGCTCTTTCCGTACGAAGTGATCTGAGCCTGGTTTGGCGATCCCGCCGCTAATGCCGCAGCGCGCGCGATAAAGAACAGTCCATTCACGCTGTCGGGAGGGGTTGCGGTCAGGTAAGCGAGTGCCAGAGGATAGACATCCTCCAAGTTGTTGGGATTCGCCTCCACCGAAGCGCGCAGGTACTTTTCGGCGCTGGCATTGTCCTTCAACTGCAGAGCTGAGAAACCTGCAACACTATTCAGCAGTTGCTGCAACTGTGTCTTCTGCTTGGTAAAGTCGGCGTCAGCGACACCGTCTGGCTTTGTCATCTGAGGGAGCGCCTGCAAACCTTGCTCGGCGTACTTGCGCGCGTCCGCCCAATTTTGAGAAGTGCGATTGCTGTAGGCCAGCAATGCAAGAGCGCGCACATTGTTTGGATTGGCCTGCAACAGACGATTGGCGGCGTCCGTCATCTTGGCAGTATTGCCCGTCTGTTGATAGGAGCCCATCAACAATTCCAGCGCATCTTCCTTCATCACGCTATTGGGATATTGGGTGGTGAAAGCCTCGAGCCCACTGATTTTCGCTGCCGCATCTTTCTGCTGGACGGCGCCCACGTAAGCGTTGTATTCCGCGGGATCTTTGATTTCCTTCTTTTGCGGCTGCTGTCCCGCCGCGGAGGCGGTGGGTTGGGTCTGTTGAGATGCCGCTGGTTGGGATGATGCTGGCTGGGATTGCGTTGGCGGCGTTGTGGTCTGGCTCGACGCAATTCCCGCAACGGCAAGCATGAACGCCACTAGACTGGTCTTCATTCGGATGGCTCCTTGGATTTTTAGGGAAACGAAATCGCGACATCATCCCAGGCTGTCACAACAACCCAGGTTTAGCATGAGCTTACTGCTCATGTGACGGGCCGAAAAACTCACCTGCACGTATTCCACGTGCTCCGGCAGTTATCCGGTGAGCCGGATTATAAGTATCAACTTCATGGATGGCAAGCTTGCAATTTGCGGACGGCTACCCCGCTCGCCTTTGTCTCGCCACATCCGTAAGATGCCGAAGCGGGCACTTCCGATGTTTGCTTGGAGCAAATGTCCCGCAGAGAGAGGTTTCTTATGACAGATTCCAGTGCCCTGAGTAATCAAACTGCTGTAATTACGGGAGCAGGCCGCGGAATTGGCGCGGCGATAGCCCACAGGCTGGCTGGCCTTGGAGCCTCAGTTCTCTTGTGTGGACGCAACCTGGCGGAGATTGATTTGACAGCGGCCGACATCCGGAGATTAGGTGGCAACGCCACCACTGTTCTGTGCGATGTTACTGATCTGCACTCGGTAGAGGCCATGGCCGCGCATGCCCGTAAAACCCTAAAGTCCGTCAATATTCTCGTGAATAATGCTGGAGTGGGCGGCACTGCTGGACCATTGCATGAGATGTCTACGGACACATGGGAAAAGATCCTGAATACGAACCTGCGCGGCGCCTTCTATTGCATTCGGAGTTTCGCTCCGATGATGATCAGTGAGGGCGAAGGCCACATCATCAACATTTCTTCGCTGGCGGGCAAAAATCCCCTGCCTAACGCGGCCGCCTATGCCGCCTCCAAGTGGGGACTGAACGGTTTGAGCTACTCAGTCGCCGAAGAGTTGCGCGTACACAACATCCGCGTCTCAGTATTAGCGCCCGGATCGGTCAATACTGGATTCTCGTCTCACCAAGGCAAGGATCCCGCAAAGCTTCTGCAGCCGGCAGATATCGCCCATGCTGTCGCAACATTAGTGACTCAAGCTCCGCAGTCATTTATCAGCGAGATCCTCTTAAGGCCGACCGGTAAACCCTAGCGACTACTTATTTCTTGAATAGGGCTTCAAAAGCCTGACGAGCGTCATTGGGACGTTGCGCAGCCGGAGTCGAGGTTTCCTTTTCCACACGCACGCTAATGGAATACAGTTCGCAGTCATTGCGCTGATCCTTTCGTGGAACTCGAATCGGGATGGGCTGCATACACTCAAACCGTCTTGAAGGCTCGAAATAAGAGCACTGACGGCAGGAATGCAGCTCGAAACCGCACTTCGGGCATTGTGCCGCTCCGGTGGTCACCAACAGCACTCCACATTGAGCACAGCGAGACACTTCATGTGATCCCGCCATCTGCAATGCCCGCGGTCCGAAGGTGTCTTTGGGAACGGGTTTGGCCGAAGACTCCTTCTGGGGCTTTTCGTTACGGTCCTGATATCCGTGCTGGCGGTACTTTCGATCGGCCAATCGTGATTCTCCTAATCGCGGGTATTGTCTCCTCAAACCATAATTCCCACAAGCGGTGTCAGATGTGGAGTCCATTCAGAACGCGATTTCATTACTGATGCTTATACATTTGGCACCGCCGGCGAATTGTAATTGCGGAAAGTGAATGCTACCATCCGAATTGTTGCATCATAGTAGTCGCATGGAGGCATTTATATATGGCAGATAATGGCAGTGGAGCATTCTGGTTTTTAGCTGGCATCGGCATCGGTACTGTGATCGGAGTTTTGTATGCTCCTCAGTCCGGCACTGAAACTCGTGGCGTTCTGCGTTCCAAGGCCGAAGAGGCTAAGGAATTGGCGCGTGAGCGCACTCGTCAGGCGCGCGAACAGGCTTCCGAGTGGGTGGACAAGGGCAAAGAAGTAGTAAATCAACAAAAAGACCAGCTGCGAACGGCAGTCGAAGCCGGCAAGCAGGCGTACCGGGAAACTACCTCTGGAATAGAGCCGAAAGCTGCAAAAGGGTAAGTAGGCTTCAGCTATTAACGCTTATGGATAACCAAACTCTTTTGAGCGTTTCAATCGCCGTGACTGCGGCAGCAGTAGTGCTACAGGCAGGGATTCTTGTGGCCATGTACTTTGCTGTCAGAAAAACTACCGCCCGGATTGAAGTCCTCTCGACGGAAGTCACCACCAAAATAATTCCCAGTGCTGAAATTGCTCACTCCATGTTGCTTGAGCTGCGTCCCAAAGTCGAAACGGTCATCAGTAACATCAGCGAATCCACATCCATGATCCGAGCGCAGCTGGAAAGAGTGGACGCGACGGTTAGCGACGTCGTGGATCGTACCCGACTGCAAGTCATTCGCGCCGACGAGCTGTTCAGCCGCACCATGGACAAAGTCGAACGCACAACGGAAATAGTCCAGAAGACGGTAGTCTCCCCGTTCCGGCAGATTTCAGGCCTGGTAAATGTCGTGACCGCAGGCTTTCAGTTCTTTATGGATGCGCGGCGCCGGGGCGTTCACGGAACTAGTCTGCCTCAGGAAGAACTTTTTATTTAAGCCGCTGCGGAAATCCCACTCTCATACGATCCAGCCGCCCCCTACCACGATGTCTCCGTCATAAAATACTGCCGCCTGGCCCGGAGTGACGGCTCGTTGCGGCTGATCAAATGTAACCACCGCCTGATTGTCTCCCGCAGTGCTCAGCGTGGCCATGTCTCCGACGTGACGATGCCGAATTTTTACATTTACTCTTATCGGCTCATCGAGCGAAGCCACTGAGATCAAGTTCACCCGGTTCGCGCGCAGCGTTCGCGAATATAAATCCTTCTGATCTCCGACAACCACTTGCCGGGCATCCCCCTTAATTTGGATTACGTACAACGGCGAACCAGTGGCCACGCCCAATCCTTTGCGCTGGCCTACGGTGAAATTGTGGATGCCTTTGTGCTCGCCGATGACATGACCATCCGTGGTTACAAGTTCCCCGGCAGTATCGGGCAAGGCGTCTCCCTGCTCGCTCAAGTAAGCATCGAGGAACTTCTTATAGTCGCCGCCAGGAACGAAGCATATCTCCTGCGAATCCGGTTTTTCAGCGGAAGCCAGCCCGAGATGTCGCGCGCGTTCTCGCACTTGAGGCTTCGTCATATCTCCTAGAGGAAAGATAGTGCGGCTGAGTTGCTCCTGAGTGAGACCAAAAAGAAAGTATGTCTGGTCCTTCGAGTTGTCAGCAGGACGCGAAAGAAGCCATCGGCCTCGCTCTTCGTCATACTTCACGCGAGCATAATGGCCGGTCGCAAGAGTTTCAGCCCCGATCTGCCTCGCTACCGTGAGCAACTCGTCAAACTTCAAATGATTGTTGCAAAGACTGCAAGGAATCGGCGTCCGGCCAGACAAGTACTCCTGCACGAAGGGACGCACGACTTCACGCTCAAAGCGCTCCTCATGATTGACGACGTAATACGGGATGCCCATGGTCTCCGCGACGCGGCGCGCGTCATAAACATCGTCAACGGAACAGCAGCGGCCCTGCACGGCCTCGGGCATGCCTTCGTGTCCTGAGAGGCGGCGCTGGTTCCACAGCTGCATGGTCAACCCGATGACCTGATGCCCCTCCGCGCACAGCATGGCCGCGACGGTGGAGGAGTCCACTCC
>JALYIM010000232.1 GCA_030775785.1 Acidobacteriota bacterium | reverse complement strand
GAGTTAGAGAAGTGTATGAACAAGCAAAGCCGGCCAAGGAAGTAGTGGGTTCGATCGTGGCGACGTTAGAGAGCGGAATCGCCGGCAGTCCAGACGCATCAGTCGTTCACTAAACCTTTGATTATTCAAAATGGCCAGCCAACCAGCAACCATCCTTTGTGTGGACGACGAAGAACCTGGGTTGAAAGTTCGCAGAATTCTCCTCGAGTCAGCGGGCTACAACGTGTTAACGGCCTCGTCGGGACGTGAAGGCATCAAGCTTTTCGAAGCAGAGAAAGTTGATGCGGTCATCCTTGACTACTGGATGTCAGGGCTGAATGGCGTTGCCACCGCACGCGAACTTAAGCGTATAAAACAGACGGTTCCTATCGTGATTCTTTCTGCTTACGGAACTATCCTGGATGAAATGTTGGGAGTCGCGGACGTCTGGATCCGCAAAGGCGAAGAGGATCCTGAATATCTTCTCGAAGTGCTGGCGAAATTGATTAAAGGCGTTTCAACTGTGAAAGAGCCTACGTAAAGCACTGTCTCAATTGACCGCTAGAGTATCCTTTTTCGATTCATACTTTAAAACCTGTATGGAAGATTCTCCCCCGAGACTACATTCTCTTTACGCTGGAGTGTTCCTTTCGGTTCAATTGGTGAAGACTTTCGGATCCTCCAAACTTCCAAAGAGGGCATAGAGGAATAATGGCCGAGCATATAAATTTAGACACGAATGTGCCCGACAGCGAACGCGTGCGCTCAGGTTGTGCCGGTTTGGATGATGTGTTGCTCGGCGGACTGCCGCGTGGCCATTTTTATCTTTTTGAAGGCGATCCCGGCGCCGGCAAGACCACTTTGGCGTTGCAATTTCTGATCGAAGGTGTGAAGAGCGGCGAGAGGGTTTTATACGTTACCCTTTCCGAGTCGCGGGAAGATCTGCTTGCTGTCTCACGTTCGCATGGATTCTTGACCGACGGACTCGAAATTTTCGAATTGCTTTCTAATGAAGAAGATCTTAGGCCAGAGCGTCAGTACACAGTCTTTCATCCCGCTGAAGTCGAACTGAATGACCGCATGCAGACCATAGTGAAAGAGGTCGAGCGCGTAAAGCCCGACCGGCTGGTGATAGATGCGCTCTCTGAACTTCGCATGCTGGCCAGGGATCCGCTAAAGTACCGCCGGCAGATTTTATCCATGAAAAATTATCTGACCGACAAGACCAGCACCGTTCTGCTTCTGGACGACCGTACTACTCGAGAGAATGACCTGCAGCTGCACAGTATTGTGCACGGCGTTATTTCAATGGAGAAAATTTCCAGAGACTACGGAGATTCGCGAAGGCGTCTGGAAATAACCAAGTTGCGTGGTAGCCGATATCGAGCTGGCTACCACGATTATGCGATCAAAACAGGCGGAGTTGTAGTGTTTCCCCGACTTGTAGCCGCGCAGTATCGAGGCGAGCTAAAAAGCAGCGCGGTCGCAAGTGGTATTCCGGAACTGGATGCCCTCGTAGGCGGAGGGTTGGACCGCGGCACCAGCACCCTTCTAATGGGTCCGGCTGGCTGCGGTAAAACAACCATTTCGATGCAGTGGACAACCGCAGCGGCTGACCGAGGCGAGAACTGCGCCATTTTTATTTTCGAGGAGGGCATGCATACCTTCATATCCCGCGCCGCCGGCTTGGGAATGGACCTTGAATCTCACGTACAATCCGGCCGTATAAGAATTGAGCAAGTAGACCCCGCAGAAATGTCGCCCGGGGAATTTACCCAGCGAGTAAAGGTTTCAGTAGAGCAGTATCATTCGAAAATCGTGGTGATTGACAGTCTCAACGGATACCTGCAATCCATGCCGGGAGAGACGTACCTTGCGAGCCATCTGCACGAACTTCTGGCCTATCTCAATAACCGGGGTGTCTTGACCATCGTGATTCTTGCTCAGGCGGGAACCATTGGCAGCGCCATGCAAACTCCGGTGGATGTGAGCTATCTTGCCGACAACATTCTGTTGTTGCGGTATTTCGAGACTCAAGGGGAAGTGCGGCAGGCGATCTCCATCATAAAAAAGAGAAGCGGTTCCCACGAGCGCACTATCCGAGAACTTGCGCTGGGTCCAGATCGGGTTCGTGTTGGCAAACCACTAAAGGAATTCCACGGCGTTTTGACCGGTATTCCCACCTATCTGGGTAGTTCGAAGTCGGTCACCGAAAATGCCGATGGCAATTGAAAACAAACCGGAGTGGCACGCGGCAGTTCTGGCGCCATTCGGTAAAGACGCTCAACTAATCGGCGAAGTCCTTAAGGGTTCGGCAGTCATAGTGGAACCCGTTACTGCGGCGGATGCTCTGGTGCACTGCGTGCAGAGGGGCGTTGATGTCGCCATTCTGACGGAAGAAGCGCTTGATGACGAAACTATATCTTCACTCAATTCCTGCATAGCAGACCAGCCTGCGTGGTCGGATTTGCCTGTCATAATCCTCACTGGAGGCGGGGCGAGCACGCCACTTACAGAAATGGCGGTGAGATCGCGGGCGGCGCTCGGAAACGTTACACTGCTGGAGCGCCCAGTGCGGCCGGCTACCCTCCTCAGTATTGTGCGGACTGCCTTGCGGGCCCGTTCCCGGCAATATGAGATCCGCGAACATCTCGACGAACTAAGAAGATCCCACGCCGCGCAGAAGGAAATCAACGATCACCTGGAATCACTAGTTGAACAGCGTACCGTGGCTCTCAGAAGACTCTCAGCTCAGCTCATGCGCGCTCAGGATGATGAGCGGCGCCGGATGGCCAGGGAACTTCATGACGGGTTGGGACAGTACTTAGCTGCCGCACAAATTAATCTGACCTTATACTCGGATTCAAACGGAAACGACTCGTCCAACTTTCTTACCGAGGCGCGGCGGCTGGTCACGGAGTCCGTCTCTGGGATTCGAACACTTTCCTATTTGCTTCATCCTCCATTGCTGGATGAAGCCGGCTTCTTTTCCGCCGCGCAGTGGTATGTGGAGGGTTTCGCAAAGCGTAGTGGTATCAACGTAGAGCTTCAGATGCCCAAGGAACCGGAACGCATGCCGGATGCAGTGGAGTTGGCCCTCTTCAGAGTTTTGCAGGAAGCGCTCATTAACGTACACCGTCACTCAGGAAGCAGCCGCGTTGACGTTCACTTGCAGAGAGTTGAAAACGAAAATATCGCAGAAGTGATTATGGAGCTTAAAGACTACGGAAAAGGCATGTCCCAGAGCCTGCTTGACCGTTTCCAGGCAGCCGGGACCGGCGACGGAGTAGGACTTGCTGGGATGCGCGAGCGAGTGAAAGAACTAGGCGGAGAACTGCGATTGGAGTCGAGTGGATCCGGTACTGTGTTGAAGGTGACCGTACCGCTCTCCGGGCGTTCTGTTCTCAAACAGAAAAAGATCGTCGAACGACTCTGAAGCCGTTTCATTCCGACCATGAATCGTTTAATCCCGTTCCTTAACCTTGCGCACTTATAAATTCCTTGAATATGCCTGATAATCTCTTCTGATTGGCGGTCGCTGGAGTTGCACGTTATTATCCTACGCGCGCGCTGGAGACGGAAATCTCTGCCTTCTATATCCGCAAATAACTCTGAGGAGACTCATGGCGAACGAACTCCGTAACTTTTTAGCTTTGTCTTATGACGAGTTGGAAGAACTCAATCTTCAGGCGAAAGAGCAGCGCAGCGGCCGCGTTGCCCCGCACAAGATTCAGGAAGAACGACTCAAATACCTGACCGACGAAAAAAGTATCAAGGCGGTGACCGTGCTCTTCAGCGATCTGGAAGGGCGTCTGCACATGCTGGATTACGACAAGAAGTTTCTAGTCAAGAACTCGGACAACCTTACATTTGACGGCTCGTCCATTCGCGGATTCACTGCGCAGCGCGAGAGTGACCTTCGACTCGGCATTGATTGGGGCGCGTTCTATTGGGCCCCAGCCGACTATTTTGGATCCGGTAAAGTCCTTGTGTTCGGTGAAGTAATTGACAAGGGTGGCACTTCCTATACGGCGGACATCCGTGGCGTGTTGAAAGGCTATGCGGAGAAGCTTCACAAGGAGGAAGGATACACGCTGAATGCGGCTAATGAAATTGAAGGCTTCTTATTTCAGGGTCCGGATGCGGAACAGCGTTACCACGAGACCGGCAAATTCGAATATGTGAATACTGGCGGATATTACCACTCTCTGCCGGGCGATCCGTTGCGCACGTTTATTGATACTAGCGCTGAAGTGCAGCGTGCCATGGGATTCCAAAACGAAAAAGATCACCCCGAAGTGGCGCCCTCGCAGTTTGAAATCAACTATGGCTACGGCGAAGTTGTGGCTGCGGCCGACCAGATTCAGCTCTACAAATTGATCTGCCGCCAGGTTGCCACCAAGATGGGATTGACCGCATCTTTTTTGCCGAAACCTGTGGTAGGAGTGAACGGGAACGGGATGCATACCAATGTGTCCATCAGCAAGGGCGGCAAGAATCTCTTCTGGGACCCCAAGGGCGAAGAAAAACTCAGCAAGCTGGGATGGTCATTTACTGATCGCATTCTCACTCATGGCAACGACATTTGCCTGCTGCTGAACGCAAGCGTGAACGCCTATCGTCGGCTAGATCCGCACTTTGAAGCTCCGAATCAAATCAAAGCTTCGGCGACGGACCGCGGCTCGATGGTAAGAATTCCGATCGGAAATGAAAAGAGCATGCGTGTAGAGGTGCGTTCGGTCGGGCCGGATGCAAATCCCTATCTGGTTCTCTATTCCGTCTTCCGCAGCGGCCTCGATGGTGCCACTTCTAAGATAAAGAACCTGCGACAGGCCGAGAGATATCTTCCGGACAACGTTTATACGGCACTCGATCATTTCAAGGAATCCGAGTGGACGACCACGCTGCTGGGAGAAGATGTGAAGGGACGTTACGCCGACTTGAAGCAGGCGGCTGCGGACCGCTGCCCACACCAACTGGGAACGTTCGTGAAGGCGCCTGAAGTGCAGTATCACCACGATGTCTACAACCAGTTTCTCTGGAATTTGTTTTAGGGTTTAAAGGCTCGCAAACAGGGACGATTTCTGATCGCAACAGGCGGATCAAAACATAGAAAGGGCCAACGTAGCCAAAAGGTATACCTTGCAACCGCTGCACCTTTATATCCATCCACTAAGGAGTCGGGCGGCGGATACCCTTTTGGAATAGTCCGCTCCGTGCTTTGTGATCGATAGCATCCCGGACTTAGACTTGATTCACTTAGGACTGGAGCCTTTTGTGATTAGTTCTCGTGCCTTGGCGGCGATTGTCTCGGCGGCGGGCGGATCGAAATTCGAGAGGACGATCACTGTGTACCCGCTATCAGGATAGAACTGGACCATGCCATTAACCCCAGGGCCTCCTCCACCGTGTCCGATAATCGTCTTTCCGTTTTCGTGCCATTCTAAGAAGCCGTATCCATATTTCGTGCCAGCTTCCCCGGTACTCACCTTGCCTTGCTCAGCGGTCGATAAGGACTTCTGACTGAGAAGCTTGAAGGCATTCAGTGCATTGATGAATCTCAACATGTCGCCAGCCGTTGAATATGCTCCACCCGCGGGTGATCCGCGATAGGGATGCATGTCGCCGTTCTCTCGAAGAGGGACCGCACTCTGTGGCCGTCCGGCGGAAGGGGGTCGCCGAATGAGGGCACCTGGTGCAACAGCATTGTTCGGGGCAGCGTTTCCTGGACGGCGTATCATGAGTGCTCCTGTGGTGTAACCAATTGCGACGTTGGAGACGTGATCGTCGGCTGTGTAATACCCGGTGGCAGACATCTCCGCTGGCTTGAATATGTGATCACGAACATAGGCATAAAAATCCTGCCCGGAAGCCTTTTCGATGATCGCGCCCAGCACGACATAACCCGAGTTACTGTATTTCCATTGCCCTCCCGGATCGCCAACGAGATCTTCTTCCTCAACGAAGGAAAGATATTCAGGAACCGTCTTCAGTCGCCGTTCGATAAACCCTGGCCTGAAGTAATTACCCAGCCCCGCTGTGTGCGTTAGAAGCTCATGGATCGTCACCTTGTCTCTAACTATCCTGTTCGGGTAATCCGGCAGATATTTGCCCACCACGTCGGTGTAAGAAAGTCTTCCGGCTTCTTCCAGCTGTGCGATCGCGACAGCAGTGAACATCTTTGGCATAGACCCAAGATCAAACTTTGTGTCGAGTGTATTAGCCGTCTTTGCCTTCATGTCCGAGAATCCGGACGCCTTTTCAAGGATCGGAAGACCCGCCTTCGCGACCAGCACGACGCCTGAAAACTTACCGTCCGCTGACTGCTTTTCCGCGAAGCGCGTGAATTCCTCAGCTAACGGGCTATTCCGGTTAGGTGGAACCGAGGCCTCTTGTGCGTCGCCGACAGCGGTCGCGAAAAGAGTGAAGAGACAGCCAGTCAACAATAGTTTTGGCAATTTGATATAGGACATTTTTGTTTCTCCACGGAATTAGTGACTACGTGAAATAGACGACATAGAGAGATAATAGCTAGTATTTATTATTTGTGACGCTTTCATTCACACCATGAATATCAAAAATCTGGACTTGAATTTGCTCCTCACTTTCGACGCGCTGATGAGGGAACGAAATGTCAGCCGGGCTGCTTCGCGCCTGGGAATCACTCAGCCGGCAGCGAGCAACGCGCTCGCCCGACTTCGTGTTGCCTTCGAAGATGAGATTCTTGTGCGGACAGGTCGCACGATGACTCCCACCGCGCGCGCCCAGACTTTGGAAAGTCCTGTTCGGGAGGCCTTAAGCGCTCTTGAACAGGCGCTCGGAGAGCCTGAAACGAGCCTAGCTAACCGAACCATTGTGATCGGAACTACGGAATACTCCGAACATTTGCTACTCCCACGCTTGGTATCGTTCTTCGCGAAATCGCAGTCGATGATTCGGCTTGTGCTGCGGCGATTGCCGACTTTGTTCCAAGCTCCAGAAGACGACCTCCAGGCTGGACTGTTGAATCTGGCAATCGGATTCTTTCCCGAGGCAGCCTCGTTACGGCCCGGTATTCATTCGAAGAGCTTAATGGAAGACGAAAGCGTATGTGTCGTTCGGAAAGGACATCCTTATGTAGCTTCTTCTTTGTCACTGAAACAGTATCTTTCGCTCAGACACGTCAGCGTGTTTTACCGGAATGATGGGTCAAGTATTGTGGACCGCCAATTACTCGAGAAGGAATTTAGGCGAACGGTGGTGTTACAAGTGCCCCACCTAGTCAGTGCTCTCAGAATTGTGTCTCAGACCGACCTTGCAACGATTATTCCTCGAAAGTATGCTGCCGAGTTTACCCGTTGCTTTCCCATTCGGTACCTTAGAGCGCCGATTCCGCTACCGGCGCTCAAATTGAGCCTACTTTGGCATTCGCGGGACGACGCCGACCCTGGCTTGCGCATCATCAAAGACGAATTAGTACAGATTTCTGCTCAATATATTGATCATAGTTCCCGCCGAAGATCCTCTGTTTAGTTTATCTTTTCGGCTCTAGGATCACGCTGGAGAGCGGCCGCCTAGCGCGCTGACTCTTCGTCAGCGCGTTTTTCTTTGGTAGGATTACATCGCTCCGGTAGATCTTGTCTGCTCCAAGACTGGCAGATGCAGGCAGGGCTGGATCAGGAAGTCCAATTTCTCCATCTCTCGCATAGCATTCTGCACTTCCGAGAATTTACATGCTTCCAGTGAGATTACGAATGGCAGGTCCGATTTCGAATACCCTGGTTTTTGCAGCACGGAATCTATATTGATATTGCGGCGGGCGAGAATTGACGAGAGCGACGCAATAATTCCCGGACGATCTTTTACTTTAAAACGCAGATAGTGGCGGGCGGTGAAATCCGTGGTCACCGGTGGACGGGAGAGTCTATTTTCGCCTAGATGGTTGTCGCGAGTTTTTGAACCCGCAATCGCAATAATGTCAGAGACGATGGCGACGGCCGTGGGATTTCCTCCAGCACCGTGGCCGGCGAATACGGTCTCGCCTCCAAATCTCCCCGTAGACATTACCAGGTTTTGACTTCCCTGCACCCGCGCTAATGGAGACGACTGCCCGACCAGTGCAGGTCCGACCGTAGCGAAGAGTCGGTTTCCATCCAGTTCGGCCCAGGAGATCTGACGAATGGTGCACCCCAGATAGCGCGCGTAGTCGAAATCAATGGTCTCAATCGGTCGAATGGAATGGCATGCAATCGCATCGGGTACGACTTCACTGTTCAATCCTACGCGGGAAAGTATTGCCAGCTTAGCGCGTGCGTCCAGCCCATCCACATCATCGGTGGGATCCTGTTCCGCATAGCCCAATTTCTGGGCCTGCGCTAGTGCACCGGAAAATGAGGTGCCTGCACTTTCAATTTCGCTGAGAATGTAATTACAGGTTCCATTCAGAATGCCATAAATCTTAAAAAGCTCATCGCCGGCGAGTCCTTCTTGCAGCCCATAGATCACAGGAATGCCTCCGGCAACAGACGCGCCGAATGCGATACAGCAATTCATGCTGACGGCAAGATCAATCAGGCTGGATCCGTGATGCGCGATCAACTGCTTATTGGCTGTCACTACCGATTTGCCGGAGCTTAATGCACTGCGGATCCAGGTTCCCGCCGGATCGAGACCACCAATGACCTCGACCAGGATGTCTATTTCCGACGACGAGAGAATGTCATCAATGTTGTTTGTCCATCGCACGCTGGAAGGCAGCCAGTCTGCCCGCTTGCGGGACTCGCTGCGGTTATAGACATGGGTCAGCCGAATGCCGGAATGCACACGTTGGGAGAGAATTCTCGCGACAGAACTACCCACCGTGCCGAAACCTGCAATCGCAACATTGCGAATCTTCCCACCCTCACTCGGAGCGGAAGAATCTGAAGCGAGAGTTTTCATGAATCCCGATCTCGTACATTGGAACCGGGATTAGGTCTACTTCCCAAGGCTGCGGTCGAAGCGGAAGGTGTTCGCGCCTTCCCGTTTGCCTTCTGATCGAAACGAGAAGAGGTGCCGTTAACCTTCGGCCGCGATATCTCTTCATTTCGTTCTTCGCGATTTCGTTCTCCAGGTTTAGCGGACCTACTCGGGCTCGGGAAAAAGCGAGCATGCAGGTGACGCACAGTTTTCGGCACGTCGCTTTCCCGGATAACGAAGCTGATATTGATTTCCGACGCCCCTTGGGAAATCATCCTTATATTCACGCCCGCATCCGCGACGGTGTTGAACACGCTGGCCGCGACGCCCGCTTTTCCGTGTATGTCCTCGCCAACAAGACACACGATTGCCTGCTGATCATCGCGCGTGACATCCGCAATCTTCTCCAGATCAGCCATGAGGGCTTGGGGCAGCCGCTTGGTTTCCATGGTAAAAGACATGCTGACCTCGGAGATCGCGACAATATCCACCGAGGAACTGTGCTGATCGAGCGCCTCGAACACTGATCGCAAATAGCCATGCACCATCACTCCTCGGGAAGCCACTACGTTGACGATGCTGACACCGGCCTTCGCGGTGATTGCGCGGAAAGTGTCTCTTCCGCGAGGAGCATGCGCGGTTATACGAGTGCCGGTACTTTTAAGATTGCGGGAGTTGAGTACGTAAACCGGAATATCTTTTTGAATAGCCGGCAGCAGCGTAGCCGGATGCAGCACCTTGGCGCCGAAATACGCGAGTTCCGCCGCCTCGTTGAAACTGATCCGTCGGATGGTTCGGGCTTCGGGACAAATTCTTGGATCGGTGGTCATCATGCCTTCGACATCAGTCCAAATTTCAATGCGCTCGGCGTCAAGAGCTGCTCCCAGAATCGCAGCGGAAAAGTCGGAGCCGCCTCGCCCTAGAGTCGTGGGAGTGCCGTCAACGGCAGCCGCGATAAATCCTCCTAACACGGGTATCAGGCCGTCGCTGATTAGTCCACTGAGAGTGGCGCGCGATCGCTCGTGCGTTTGGTCCATCAACGGGAAAGCCCGGGTATAGTTGTTATCCGTAACCAGACATTTTCGAGAATCCACCCAGATTGCGCTCAAGCCGCGCGCTGTGAATCCCGCGGCAACTATCTGACTCGACAACAATTCTCCGAAAGACAGCAGGTAGTCGCTGCTGCGGGGAGAGACCTCGCGCACCGCAGCCAAGCCGCGCACGAAGTCGTCAAGCTGAACAAAAATCTGCTCGATTTGCTGCGTTACACTCGCGGAGGATTTCCTGCCCAGAAGTTGAAGTGTAGTTTCAAGATGCCGTGCGCGGAGTGCATTTGACAATTTCAAAGCAGCATCACTGTCGCCGGTAGCAGCGCTTTGACCTAGTAGGACCAGGCTGTCGGTCACCTTGGCCAGGGCGCTGACTACCACAACCGGACGCAGCTTCTCCCGCGTGCGGACGATTTCTGCTACCCGCTCGATGGCCGGTGCGTCCTCGACCGACGTGCCGCCGAACTTCATGATCACCATGGAAACACCGTTCCAAAAACCGCAAATCTAAACTTTACCGCAATCGTTCCAAGTAAAAACCCACTCGCCGTTTGTTAGGTGGCGGTGGGTCAAGTTTGAGCCAGTTTTGAATCCTCGACTCAACTCCCTCCGCGCCAAAAGCGTGTAATTCGTGTTCCTGGCGGAATGGTTGACCGCATCGCCGCAACTGATCTCTGCCGTGAGCGCAACATTGCCTTATCAATATAGCGTGCCGCGCGATTTGACCGTACCGGCTTTTTCGATTTCAGTAATCCAAAAACCAGCACCAAGAGAAGGTCCGCCTGGCTGGGCTTCCACACGGTTGATGATCAGCAGCGAGATAATACCGCCTTGATGAGCAAATTCCGCAAGCTTTGCATGTTCACGCGGATGATCGCGGCCTCCAAAGCCTCCAAAATTTTGGACTCTCTGAAATTTCCATCGCCACTATCGGAATTCTGAATTGTACTTCTCCATGCCATAACCAGTACTAACAATATGGAAGTTTATCCCTAAGCATAAATTGAACAGCCTATGCGTGACACTTTCCTGTCCACGCAAGAATAACTGGTTTGTCTTGAGTATCGCGATGAAGAGCGCAAAAAATACCGAAGTTAAATCCATCAACAGGCTGCCACGCGCTCAGGGCCTGTATGACCCGCGCAACGAACACGATGCCTGTGGCATTGGGTTCGTTGCCAGCATCGAGGGACACAAGAGTCACGACATTATTCGTAAAGGAATTGAAGTGCTTGTCAATCTCACGCACCGGGGCGCGTGCGGCTGCGACCCTGAAACCGGAGACGGTGCGGGTATCCTGATACAAATCCCTCACCGGTTTTTCCTCCGTGAGTGCTCCACTTTAGGTGTCAAGCTTCCAGCATCCGGCCATTACGGCGTGGGCATGACATTCCTGCCGGTTGAGAAACATCAGCGTCTGCAATGCGAAGGAATTCTTGAGGGTATCGTTCGCGAAGAAGGCCTGACAGTGCTCGGTTGGCGCGACACACCGGTGAATGGCGATGCAATCGGACGCGTAGCACGAGCGTCACAGCCTTACATCCAGCAAATTTTCATAGGTCGTCCCCCAGGGACCGACGAGGATACGTTCGAACGAAAACTGTACGTGGTTCGAAAGCGGACCGAGACTGCAATCGGGCAATCCGACATTGAAGACCGGCACTTCTTTTACATGCCATCGCTTTCCGCTCGCACAATCGTCTACAAAGGACTGCTGCTTGCCCCGCAGATCGCCAATTTTTACGGCGAACTTTCTGATCCTGATGTAACCAGCGCATTGTGTCTCGTGCATCAGCGCTTTTCGACCAACACGTTTCCGAGCTGGCCACTTGCCCATCCCTATCGCTACATCGCCCACAACGGCGAGATCAATACCCTGAGGGGCAACGTCAACTGGATGCACGCCCGGCAATCCATTCTCGAAAGTTCTCTCTTCGGAGAAGACATTAACAAGCTTCAGCCGATTATTGCCGCTGACGGCAGCGACTCCGCCAATTTTGATAATGCGGTGGAGCTGTTGCTGCAGTCCGGACGCAGCTTGGCGCATGTTATGGCCATGCTTATTCCCGAGGCTTGGGCCGGAAATCCGCACATGAGGCCGGAGAAGCGAGCCTTCTACGAATATCACGCGTCGCTGATGGAGCCCTGGGATGGCCCTGCTGCCATTGCATTCACCGATGGTCGAGTGATCGGCGCCATGCTCGACCGGAATGGATTGCGACCCGGGCGTTATCTCGTTACTCACGACGATCTGATAGTTATGGCGTCCGAAGCTGGAGCGCTTGATATTGATGCAGAGCAAATAAAGCTGAAGGGCCGCTTGCAACCAGGAAAAATGCTGCTGGTGGATACGGTGGATGGCCGAATTATCCCGGACAAGGAAATCAAGCAGCGGTTAACTTCCAGACAGCCGTATGGGGATTGGCTAGCACAAAATCAGATCACGATTGATCAGCTACCCGAACCTGCGCGCATGCACAGAGTTAATTACGAAACTCTGCGTTGCCGCCAGCGTGCCTTCGGATACACAGATGAAGACCTAAAGATGATCGTAGAACCCATGGCGGCCAATGGCGAAGAGCCCGTCGGCTCGATGGGAACGGACACTCCGCTAGCGTGCCTTTCCGACCGGCCGCAAGCCTTGTTCAGTTACTTTAAGCAACTGTTCGCTCAGGTGACCAATCCTCCGATTGATCCCATCCGAGAAGAAATGGTGATGTCGCTCATCAGCTACATTGGGACCGAACGCAACATTCTGGAAGAAACCCCGGAAAATTGTCACACCCTAAAACTGCCGCATCCGATTCTTACCAATCGAGATCTTGAGAAACTTCGCCGTGTCTCCAGCGGTGACTTGCTTGCCATCACCCTGCCGACTTTATTTCGCGCGGCGGATGGGGAAGCAGGCCTGAAGCGAGCGCTGGACGAGCTCTGCCAGCGAGCTTCTTTGGCAGTGAAGTCGGGCTATACACTGCTGATCCTTTCCGACCGGGGTGTTGACGAGAACTATGCTCCGATCCCCAGCCTACTGGCGCTCGCTGCAGTCCACAATCTGCTAGTCCGTGAAGAAACGCGGACTCAGGTGGCGCTGATTATTGAATCCGGCGAGCCCCGCGAGGTCATGCATTTCGCTTTGTTGATCGGCTACGGTGCGAGCGCGGTCAATCCATATTTAGCGATTGAAACTCTAGAAGACCTGTCGGCACGTGGCTATCTCGAAAGCGTGTCGTCCGAGAAGGCGCTAAAGAATTTCATTAAAGCCATCAATAAAGGATTGCTGAAGACTTTCTCGAAAATGGGGATATCCACTCTGCAAAGTTATCGCGGCGCACAGGTGTTCGAAGCGATTGGGCTGAACAAAGAGTTGATTGACTCCTACTTTTCGGGCACCACTTCGCGTCTGGAAGGCATCGGGATGGATGTGCTCGCCCGCGAAGCACAGATGAAACACGAGTATGCCTTCAGACCGATGACCGATTCAGAGACCGAACTTGCGGTCGGAGGTGCCTATCACTTCCGCACGGATGGTGAGTATCACCTTCTAAATCCGCTGACCATTAGCAAGTTGCAACACGCCGTCCGAGACAACAGCTTCAAGACATTCGAGGAATATACCGAACTCATTGACAGCCAGAGTCGCAGTCTGTGCACGTTGCGCAGCTTGATGAAAATCAAGAAGTCCGAGAAGAAACTTTCCATCGAGGAGGTCGAGCCCGCTGCGGAAATCGTTAAGCGGTTTACCACCGGCGCGATGTCGTTCGGTTCGATCAGCAAAGAAGCCCACGAAACCCTCGCAATCGCCATGAACCGCATGGGGGGGAAGTCGAACACCGGTGAGGGTGGCGAGGACGAAGAGCGATTCAAGCGCGACGCCAACGGAGACTCGCGGCGTAGCGCGGTAAAGCAGATCGCTTCTGCACGCTTCGGCGTGACCGCAAATTATCTAACCAACGCAGACGAGTTACAGATCAAGATGGCGCAGGGGGCGAAGCCGGGCGAGGGAGGGCAGCTTCCCGGGCACAAAGTGGATGAAGTGATTGCCCGCATTCGCCATTCCACACGCGGGGTTGGACTGATTTCTCCTCCTCCGCACCACGATATTTATTCCATCGAAGATCTCGCACAGCTGATTTTCGATTTAAAAAATGTCAATCCCGGCGCTCGCATCGCCGTGAAACTGGTCGCAGAAGTTGGAGTAGGCACGGTCGCGGCCGGCGTCTCCAAAGCGCACGCAGACGTTGTGTTGATCAGCGGAGACAATGGCGGCACGGGCGCTTCCCCGCTCAGTTCGATCAAGCATGCCGGGATTCCCTGGGAACTGGGCTTAGCCGAGACTCAACAGGTTTTAGTTCTGAATGATTTGAGAGGTCGCATCCGCGTGCAGACCGACGGCAAGTTGCAGACTGGACGCGACGTCGTGATCGCGGCATTGCTGGGCGCTGAAGAATTCGGCTTTGCCACCATCCCCCTGATTGCAATGGGCTGTATCATGATGCGCAAATGCCACCTGAATACATGTTCGGTCGGCATCGCCACCCAAGACCCTGAGCTTCGCAAGCTCTTCAAGGGAGAACCCGAGCATGTAATCAATTTCTTCTTCTTCATTGCAGAACAAGTGCGACAGCACATGGCGGAGATGGGGTTCCGGACCTTTGATGAAATGGTCGGGCGGGTTGACATGCTGGATACGAATCCCGCAGTAGATCACTGGAAAGCACGCGGGCTTGATCTCTCGGCAATTCTCTACAATCCAAGAGTTCCGGGGCGAGTGGCGCGGCATTGTGTTCAAGCGCAAGAACATGGATTGCACAATGCGCTCGATCACCTGCTGATCGAGGACGCTCGCGAGGCGCTGGAAGATCGCACAGCCATCGAAATGAATTTTCCCATCCGAACCGTTCATCGGGCTGTAGGCGCAATGCTCAGCGGAGAGATTGCGCGCCGCTTCGGATCAGTAGGATTGCCCGATGACACGGTGCGCATAAATTTTGCGGGGTCAGCAGGTCAGAGCTTTGGAGCGTTCCTTGCCAAAGGCGTGACTTTGACCTTGGAAGGTGAAGCCAACGATTACGTAGGCAAAGGGCTTTCCGGGGGACGCATTGTCGTTTATCCCCCGCGTACCGCAGGCTTTCTGGCCGAAGATAACATCTTGATTGGAAACGTCGTTTTGTATGGCGCAACCAGCGGGGAAGCTTTTTTCAACGGGGTGGCCGGCGAACGCTTTGCGGTACGCAACTCCGGCGCTACCGCTGTAGTCGAGGGAGTTGGCGATCACGGTTGTGAATATATGACAAAAGGTGTGGTGCTCGTCATGGGACAATGCGGCCGAAACTTCGCGGCCGGTATGAGCGGAGGAATTGCATACGTATTCGACGAGCGTATGGACTTCACCGAGAAGCGCTGCAACTTGACTTCGGTGGACCTTGAGCCGGTGAGCGAAGGGCACGATGAAGAAACAATAAAGGAGTTGGTGACGCGGCATCACGCGCTGACCGGCAGTAATCGCGCTCGATGGATACTCGACAATTGGGCTGAGACTCTCCCGCAGTTTATCAAGGTATTTCCACATGAATTGAAGCGCGTGCTCGGTGTTCCGAGAGCGGACCAGCCTTACATTCCAGGCCAGCCAATTGCAACCCTTGACGTGTTGGAGCAGGTGCAGCATGGGTAAGACGACGGGGTTCATGGAGTACTCGCGCGAACTTCCTATGCGGCGTCCAGTGACGCAGCGGGTGAATGACTGGTTTGAGATCTACCAGGATTTCCCTGAGGACAAGTTGCGCGCACAGAGTTCGCGCTGCATGGATTGTGGCGTGCCGTTTTGTCACACCGGTTGTCCCGTGAACAACCTCATCCCTGACTGGAACGATCTGGTGTATCGCGGACGCTGGAAAGAAGCCGTTCAGCAACTGCATTCGACCAACAATTTCCCTGAATTTACGGGAAGAGTTTGTCCTGCTCCCTGCGAATCGGCCTGCGTCCTGGGAATCAATCAGCCCGCTGTCACCATTAAGCAGATAGAGAAAAGTATTGTCGAGCGTGGTTTTGAGGAGGGGTGGATTGTTCCGCAGCCACCCAAGTTTCACACGGGCAAAAAAGTTGCAGTAGTGGGATCTGGTCCTGCAGGACTCGCGGCCGCGCAACAGTTGTGCCGCGCCGGACACTCCGTCACTGTGTTTGAAAAGGCTGATCGCATTGGCGGCTTGCTGCGATATGGGATCCCCGAGTTCAAGATGGAGAAGCGGATCATTGACCGCCGCGTCTCGCAGATGTCCGCTGAGGGGGTCAAATTCCTCACTAACGCACATGTGGGCCAAAACGTTTCGGTGAAGGACCTTCGCTCTGAGTTCGACGCGATTCTTTTGGCTGGAGGTGCCGAGCG
>JALYIM010000231.1 GCA_030775785.1 Acidobacteriota bacterium | reverse complement strand
ACAAGAACACCCAGTCCTGGTATTTGAACCTTTCGCGCTCAGTCCTCTACCTTTTTGACGCCATCAACCTTCGGCGAGTATTTAACAGAGTCTCCAAGAGCGGTGCGCAAGTGATTGTTTTCGATCGTTTTATTTATGATCAGCTGGCCACATTGCCGGTGCAGAGCGCTTGGGCCTCGGCCTACGTCAGGATGATCTTGAAAATTGCCCCTGAGCCCGATGTCGCCTACGTTCTTGATGCGATGCCTGAAGCCGCTCGAGCCCGCAAACCAGAGTACCCTGTGGATTTCCTTTATAAGTACCGTCGCAGCTATCTGCAATTATGCGACATGGCCGGACTGGCCTTGATTGATCCCATGCCGAGAGACGACGTCCATGAGGCGATCAAAAGCAAGCTGGCAAAATATGGAGTGTTTCACCAACAGGAACCAGAGTTGGACCAACTAACTTCGATTTGATTCTTAGAAATTTCCTCCCCCCGCTATACTTAAGAGCGTCAGTTACGAGCAATTGTTTGGACTTTGAATTTCGGATGTGACCTAAGTGCTTGGTCCAAAACAACATCTGAGGAGCAGGTCACATCTTATTGGCAGCAAACTTCGTGCGGGCACATATTATGACAAATGCGGCGGAACAGAAGTTCGCAATAGTAATCCCAACTTTAAATGAGGCAGGAAATATTCCTCCTCTGCTGGATCGCATCACTGCAGCGGTGGCTCCCCTGAATTTAAAGTATGAACTGATCGTGGTTGACGACGACAGTCAGGATGGCACTGGCGATGTGACATTGAAATACGCCGAGAAAGACCCTCACGTGCGCCTGCTAGTGCGCAAAGGGCAGCGCGGGCTAGCGGGAGCCGTGATTCACGGATGGGCCAATACCGACGCGACAATTTTGGGAGTAATTGACGCCGACCTTCAGCACCCCCCGGAAATATTGCCCAAGCTTTTAGAGCAAGTCCTCAATGGAAAAGATATAGCCATTGCGAGTCGCTACGTCACCGACACCAAGGAAAGCGTCAAGGAATGGAACAAAGCCCGCCTGTTCATTTCGAAGTTCAGCACCTGGGCGACATCTCCATTGCAACGAAAAGAAGTGCGCATTAAAGATCCGATGTCGGGTTTTTTCGTCGTGCGAAGAGAATGCATTGATGGTCTCGACCTACAGCCACAAGGATTTAAGATCCTTCTGGAAATCCTAGTCAAAGGCCGTATCCATAGTGCTGTAGAAGTGCCCTTTAAGTTCGCCACCAGGCTCTCCGGTAAGAGCAAAGCGGACGTAAAGGTGGCGCTGCATTACTTCTCACTCCTCGGAAAGCTTTCGCGGTACGCAATCTTCGGTTCTGGACAACAACAATAATGAAGATCTGTCTGGTAACCGCATTCCCTCCAAGCCGAGAAGCTTTGAATGAATACGGTTTCCACATAGCACGTGAGCTCCGCCAACTGCCGGGAATTTCCTTGACGATTCTCGGTGACACAGACGCGCCTGCCGGCGAGCTTGAACTCGAAGGCTTCAATGTGGTGCGCTGCTGGGCTTTTAACAGCCTGAAGAATCCCGCCCGCATACTGCGGGAGATTCGTCGCATTCGCCCGGACGTAGTGTGGTTCAACCTGGGATTCGCAAGTTTCGGCGGTAAGCCTCTGCCCGCATTCGAGGGCATTGCAATTCCTGCCATGGTTCGAGCTGCAGGCTTCTATACCCACGTCACTCTTCATCAATTGATGGAAACCGTGGACCTGAAAGACGCGGGCGTTCGGTTTCCATTGATGTACAAAGTGGGCGGATTTTTGGCAACGCAAGTTTTGCTGTTAGCCAATTCAGTTTCCGTGATGCTGCCCGCCTACCGCGACATCCTCCGCGACAAATATTCCCGCGGGGCAGTGTATGTTCGCCGTCACGGCATTTTGTCCGGGCGTCCGGAATATCCGGATTTCAGCGTACGTAATAATCCTGCAAAACAAATTCTCGCATTCGGCAAGTGGGGGACCTATAAGCGCCTTGAGTTAATGGTGGAAGCGTTCAACACCGTGGCACGCGCCGATCCTCATGCTCAACTGGTGATCGCAGGCTCGGACCACCCTAAAGCACAGGGATATTTGAAATCCATTCAGGACCAATGCCGCGGGCATTCGCAGATTAAATTTATCGGCTATGTTCCGGAAGACGCGATTCCAGCCATGTTCCAGCACTCCACGGTTGCGGTCATGCCTTACACGTCGTCGGCTGGATCGAGCGGTATTGCCCACCTCGCCGCTGCCTACGGAGTGCCGATTATTGCTTCTGATATCCCCGACTTTCATCAACTGGCCGAGGAAGAAGGCCTGGCTATCGAATTCTTCATGCCTGGGAACGCACAGGCGCTCGCGAATTCCCTGCTTAAGCTGTTGACCAGCTCGGAATTGCAAATGGAGATGGCGCTGCAGAATGTTTCCGCCGCGCTGCGCATGAGCATGCCGGAAATTATTCTGCAATATCTCAGGACTTTTGATTTGCGGCAAAAGCTCGAGCAGTTGAATTCCGCTTCTCGATTGCGGCGCATACCTCGCTGGCTGCCGATGCGCGACATGATTATCCGCATGACGGGACGCAAGTTCTTGCGTCGCTCTGCGGACCGCACTACCTATGTTTCTCCCGAGCCGTCGGATGTTCCAGCTGCATTGGTTGACCCCAATGCGGCGCATCAGAACGTTTACGTTCCTACGATTGCAGCTGAGGCTCAAAGCGTAAACGAACCTGCTCCTCGCGGTTAGAGTCGCTCTACAAATCTACTTCTTGATAGCGATCGCGATTCCATCTCGAATGGGCAGAATGGTCGTGAAAAAATCGGGCGAACCATAAAGTATCCGATTTAATTCAATCACACCCTTAGTTGACGCCTCCGAGGGATTCTTCTCGGTTACTTTCCCGCTCCACAAAACATTGTCGGTAATAAAGAGTCCGCCTTTGCGCAAGTGAGGAGCGGCTACCCGAAACGCTCGCGGATAATCCTCTTTATCAATGTCATTGAAGATGATGTCAAACTCCTGCTTCTGCTCTGAGAGAAGTTCCAGTGCATCTCCTACAGCAATCGTAATGTTCGAGTTAACGCCGGCCCGCTCGAAATATTTGCGCGCCTGCTCGGCATTTTTCGCATCGCCGTCCGTGTAAACAACTCGCCCGCATTCGCCCACGGCACGCGCCCACCAGATAGTGGAATAGCCAATCGCCGAGCCCATTTCGAATACATTTTTGGCCTGCAGCATCACCGCCAATTGATAAAAGACGCGCGCCACTGCCGGACCGACAATTGGAATGTTGCGCTTTGCCGCTTCAGCTTCCATCTCCGTCAACACTTCATCGCGCACGGGAAGTAGCGAGTACATATAGTCTTCGACGGCGTCGGCGGTAATGCCGTGCATGCGCCAGCGGGACTTGCTGTTGTCATCTTCTGCGTTCAAATTATCTCCTGTCATTTGATCGAAAGTGGACCTACGAAATTGTCTCTCCAGGCTTCATCTCTACCACATCTACTCCGGGCGCAAGCTTTCTCAAGTCGTGTGGCCTTCCTACCAGCGGCGGAAATGTTCCAAAGTGCATCGGGATTACATGCTTCGCCTGCAGAAGATTGCATGCGTAAGCTGCCTCGCGAAGCCCCATGGTGAAGTGATCGCCTATGGGCACCATGGCGATGTCGGGCGCATACAACTCGCGGATGATCTTCATGTCGCCAAATACATTGGTGTCTCCCGCGTGATAAATCTTCACGCCATTATCGAATTCGACGACAAAGCCGCAGGCTTCTCCTCCATAGACAATTTCGTCACCATCCTGAATTCCGCAGGAATGATCGGCATGCACCATGGTAACTTTTACGTCGTCTACGGTCTGCGTCCCGCCCTTGTTCATAGGCAGAGTGCTCTTAACGCCCTTCTTTTCCATCCAGGTGCAGAGCTCCGGAATTCCCACAACTTTCGGATTATGTTGCTTGGCGATTTCGACTGCGTCGCCGATGTGATCGAAATGTCCGTGCGTGCAGAACATGACGTCCAGCTTCGCGAGCTTTTTTTCTCTGTCTGGACACATGGGATTGCCCTGCACCCACGGATCCAATAGCAGCGTTTTACCAGCAGGAGTCTCGATGCGAAAAGTCGCATGGCCTAACCACGTGAGTTTGATTCCCTTCAGATTCATTTCGTCCTGATCAATGAGAGATTTAATGACTTGCCTATCTTATCTACAAACCATGCACCGTTTGCGATCCGCAACAAGTTTTTGCCATTCGCACGTGAGCGGATTAGTATAGTTCGCCATGTCCGAACTGAAAGTCTTGATCACGCGAGAACAGATCGCAAGCCGCATTGCAGTCCTTGGAGAAGAAATAACCAGAGACTTCGCTGGCAAGGCAGTCGTTTTCATCGGTGTGCTTAAGGGGGCCGCAATCTTTTTGAGTGATCTCGCGCGCCAGGTACGACTGGATGCGACTTTTGATTTCATTGGGGTCTCCAGCTATGGCGTGAGGCCAACCCCGGCCCAGGAACTTAAGCAAGGATGGGATTCCACCGGCATCGTGAAGGTCACGAAGGACGTGGACCAGTCCATGGCCGACAAGAACGTGATCCTGGTTGAGGACATTCTCGACACCGGGCTGACTCTGACATACCTGAAGCAGTTGTTATTGGCGCATCATCCTAGAAGTCTCAAGATAGCGGCGTTGTTGGACAAGCCTTCACGACGAAAGCGGCCCATGCAAGCGGACTACGTAGGCTTCGAGATTGAGGACGAGTTTGTGGTCGGCTATGGATTGGATTACGCGGAGCGGTATCGAAATCTGCCGGATATCTGCGTGGTGCCGCGCTAGGCATCGAAAGTTCGCTTCGTAAAGCGAGAATCCTCTTTCCTTGAAGACAGCACGCCAAAGATAGCCTCGGAATCTTGGCTGATATGATTAAAGTAGTGCCAATGGCCGCCACCAAATCCGACATTCAGACCAAAGTAGATCCGCTGCTGCTAGAAGTGGCGGACGTCGTCAATACCACGCTCGACCTCGACACCACCCTGGTGAGAGTGGCGGAGCTGGTTCGCAAAGTCATTGACTATGACATCTTTGCCATCCTCCTGTTGAACGAAAAGACGCAGGAGTTACGTTTTCGCTTCCAAGTAGGCCACGCGCGAGAAGTCGTGGAGGGCCTCCGTATCAAAGTTGGAGAAGGCGTGACCGGAGCCGCGGCCAAACTCGGTGAAGCGGTATTAGTCGGCGATGTCACTAAGGAGCCCCAGTATATCTCCGCTGTCCCCACCGTCCGTTCCGAACTGGCGATCCCGCTAATAGTCAAAAATCGAGTGATCGGCGTAATTGATATTGAGTCTCCCACTCCCAACCACTTCACCGAAGAACACAAACGTCTGCTCACTTTGATCGCTTCACGTATGGCCGTTGGCATTGAAAATGCCCGCCTGTATACACGCACTACGACGCAGGCGCGAACCCTTCTGCTGCTCAATGACATCGCCCGCGAGCTAACGTCAATCTTGAATGTGGACGAATTGCTGAAGCGCGTCGCCGACCTGGTCAGCCGCCTGATTCATTACCAGATGTTCAGCATTCTACTGCTCGATGCGGCCGGAGAAAAGCTTCAGCACCGTTTCGCGGTTCGCTTCGAGGAAAAGATTCAGCTTAAGCACGACATTCCTATCCAAAGCGGCGTCGTGGGCGCGGCCGTGCAGCAGCGCCGCGCAGTGCTGGTTCCCGACGTAAGCAAGGACTCACGCTACATTCAGGTGAATCCCGAAACGAGGGCGGAGTTGGCAGTGCCGCTGATCTATAAAGATCGCGTGATCGGAGTCCTCGATCTCGAGCACACCAAGCGAGGGTTTTTTACCGAAGACCACAAGCGCACGGTCACTACCCTGGCGGCGCAGGTGGCGATTGCCATTGAGAACGCCCGCCTGTACGAACAGATCGAACGCCAGGAAAAGCGCCTGGAACGTGATCTGGCGATGGCGCGAGAATTACAGTTTGGGCTGCTGCCGCACTCATTGCCCACGCTGCCGAATCTCGAAGTGGCTGCTAAATTCGCACCCGCGAGGGCCATTGGCGGAGACTTATACGACTTCGTAAAGTATTCACAATCGCGCATGGCGGTTATTATCGGGGACGTCAGCGGCAAAGGCGCGCCCGCTGCCATTTATGCGGCCCTGGTCAGCGGTATTCTGCGCTCGCATGCTCCCATCGAGCCTGGTCCGGCGGAGATGCTCTCCGCAGTCAATTTTTCCCTCTCAGAACGGCGTATTGAAGGGCAGTTCGTCTCGATTATTTATGCAGTCTGGAACGATCGTGACCGCTCTCTGCAAGTTGCGAATTCCGGATTGCCCCGCCCGATTTATTGCCGTCAGGGCAATATCCAAATCATCGAAGCCACGGGATTACCTCTTGGCCTTTTTGAGGAGGCGGACTACGATGAGTTTTCGT
>JALYIM010000230.1 GCA_030775785.1 Acidobacteriota bacterium | reverse complement strand
TCCCTCATCTTTCGCAAGCCATCGGCGGGCAAATAACTTGGTACGGAGTTCCTGACAGTCTGAGGCCGTTCTATGGAGCGCATTCCGTGGGCGCGCTTCTTTTCTTCCGAGTGCGATTTCGTTGACCCAGTGGTGCACCGAGAATGCCGTTTCCCGACGTTAGCCACGCCAACATCAGACGGGTGTTTTTCGTGTGGATAAAGCAGGTTGCTAACCAAGATAAATCCGCTGCGTCTACTGACTATAAGTTGCCGAAGATGTCAGATGGAACTTCTGCACCAAACCATCCGTATCTGGCAAGGACGGATCGCTGACGAAATCTTTCGGCAGGAAGGCATCAGTAAAATTTGCGAACCATTGGGGACCGCACCTTTTACCGGTTCCTGAAAAGTAATCGGGGAATGTCTCGCGCTCGGTTTGGCGGCCAGGCGAAACAGACCCCGCAGCAGCCGTGGCAGAAGCTTTGGCCTGTACCACGTTTGCTTTACCCCGAGGCAGCATTGTAGGAGCTTCGCGGAGAAATGCAAGTTTTCCGTTGGAGCGAAACCGGCCGCCATAACCGGTTCCCGACGTTCGGGAAAGAAAAGGAAATGTATGGCTCCCTCGAAATATTCAGCAAACTTTTTGGCTATCGTCACGGTACTGCTTGCGTCCAGCGCATTTGCGGCCAACAGCGGCTCGATGACGGTATCAAGCCCGGTCAACGTTAGCGGCAAGCAATTGGCGGCAGGTGATTATCAGTTGAAATGGGAAGGCACGGGCTCTGACGTGAAATTGAACATCCTTAAAGGGAAAAACGTGGTAACGACCGTTCCGGCCAAATTGGTGGACTTGCCACAATCGGCGAATTCGAGCGCGATAATCGTGACGAGAAATACCGATGGCAGCAGATCTCTTTCCGAAGTTCGCTTTGGAGGCAAAAAATATGCACTCGCAGTTGCCGGCGATGCAGCTCCCGCAAATTCTGGAGGCGAAGGAAGCAAGTAAGTTGCTTTGAGAATTGATTCGGGGGGCGGAATGCTCCCCGGACTAAAGCCTGCAACTACGTTATCAGGCAGAGATGGGCTAGCAAGTCGGGACGGGATTAGCGATCAGCAACTGCTGCAAAATTTCACCGGCTTCGAGGTCGCCTGCAGCGGCGAGATTGTAAAGAATCAAGCTTATTTCTCCGAAGGTGAGTTCCCGAACCATTGGTTCGTCACGAGCGACGCGGGCAGGTGCCGAAGACATGTATTCTCCGAAGCAAGAATATCTCCGGGGAAGGCTTGGTACGATAACGAACGCAGAATGTTACGAAATTAGAACAACGCGTTCCTAGAATGGGTCTGATAGCGAAGAGCACAACCCCTGGATCGCGTTGTTCTCAGTGAAAAGCTGCACCGAGCAGATCAATCAGCAACCGGACCGCAGTTTGGGCGGTGCGGCCACTACTGTCTCTGTACGGATCCACCTCAACCACATCGAATCCAATTAATCGGCCCTTCGCGGCTACTCCGATCAGCAGATCGTCAATCTCAGCGAAGCTCAGACCACCAGGCTCCAGAGTGCCGGTCCCAGGGGCAAGCGTCGGATCCATAACATCCACATCGAGGGTGATGTAAATGTCTCCGAGATTTGAAATCTGTGACAACGCCTGCGCTGCTCCACTACGATGAATTTGTTCGGACGTAATGATTGTGGTGTGGTTCTTGCGGGCATTGCCCACCGCTTCCGGATCGTTCGCCAATCCGCGCATCCCCAGCTGCACGATTCCCTTTACGGTTGAAAGCTTCGCCACCCGGTTTACCCAGGAAGCGTGATCCAGATTTCCTGGCGCTCCGTTCCAGGTATCGAGATGCGCGTCAAAGTGAATCACTGTCACTGGAGTATCAAAGGCGCGTACGACAGGGAAAGTAATGCTGTGGTCTCCGCCGAGAACAATGGGGAAAGCTTTCTTGGAAAGAATCGTGCGCACGGCCGCAGTGATCTTGTCGTCCGTTTGTGCGGGAACGGTAGGGAATATCTCGATGTCGCCAAGATCCGCCCAGTGTTTGCCCTTCAATACTGTGCGATCACCGTCAATATAGTAAAAGCCTTCGGTGAGATCGTGGTTATACTCCTGAGAACTCTCGCGCAAATCGCGCGGACCGTAGCGCGCGCCCGGTTGTCCCCAAGTCCCTTCGTCGAACGGGATGCCGAGAACTGCAAAGTCAGCATGCAAATCATCCAGCTTAGTAACGTAGGGTGCGCCCAAAAAAGTACGGATTCCCACGAAAGTTGGGACTGCTTGGGCTTCTGCGGAAGCCGCCCATAGGACGGATGCGATGATTGCGAACACGGCAAACATTTGCTTCATGAAGCCTCTTTAACGTGCCAACGTTCTTTTAACACAATTTGGAAATTGCGAACACCGAGGAGTGATTTTCGGTCAATTTGAGGGAAGTGCGAATTGAGGAAGCAGGTCTCTCCACTCCACAGTTGACTCGCCCTGCGAATCAACTGACTCGGTCGAGATGACACAACGTTTAGAGGCCTAGAGAAAGCAAAGAAAGCGAAAGCACCTTAGCTGAGACCCAAAAGCCGAGAGTCGCTTCCCGCTACTCGTCATCCAGATACTCGCCGGGGACGTCGTCCTCCGGAACTTCATGCGTGTGGACTTCTTGCTCGTCGGCGTCTCCGGCTCTCTCGACGCCAGCCACAACGTCAGCCTCGAAGGCGTTGCCTTCTTCCACCAACTCGTCAACACTTTCTGAGTCGGCACTCTCGATGTCTGACAGTCCTTGTAAGCCTCCAGACTGTCCGGCCGATCGTGATCGCCGTTCTTGGAGGTCCACTGTCTCATTGTCGAAAAAAGGACTTTCCCGTCGAGATTCTCTTGCCGGGACACTCGCCGAGCGCGAGACACGTGGCCTAAGGTTAGACTTCGCGGAGGATTTCTTCGCAGCCGTTTTCTTGGAGGTGGTCTTCTTTGTGACGATCGTTCTTGCAACGCTTGTTTTTGCAACGCTTTTTTTCTTGTTCTTGGGAGCTAGCTTTTTCCCAGCGCTTTTCTTCACGGCGGTACGTTTCCTGCCGGAACTGGCTTTTGTGAGCTTTTTCTTAGCTTTTTTCTTGGCCATAAGCGGAAGTTTACCACTGCTGCACACCTTACACAGCGCCTGGCAGGAGGAAATCACGGTTCCAACCGTTATGCAGCTTCTTTCACAATTGCTTTTGCGCCTGAGGTGTTTTTAAGCAAGGGCCTCGGGATATTGTGGCGCTGTTTTAGCTATTTGGGGCTGTTTGGAAGGGTTGAGAAAATCCTAATCGGCCGTTAGCTGACGGTTCACGCTGATCGCGTGTTGTTCGTGTCATTGAGCGGCAAGTTGAATGAGAAGACTGAACCGTGTTCCAACTGGCTGGTGACACGGATGCTTCCTCCGTGGGTCTCCACCACGGCCTTCGCGATTGCCAGCCCCATCCCGGTGCCTTGCACCAAGTAGCGGCTATTTTTTCCGCGATAGAATTTGTCAAAAATCAACGTCTGCTCGAAATCATCAATCCCTGGGCCGCGGTCCGCCACGCTGACAGTAATCTGGGACCCACTCTTTTCTACAGAAACGCGGATGGGAGAATTCGGCGGAGAATATTTGGCGGCGTTTTCCAGCAATTGCAGCACGACGCTCGCAATCAGGCCGAGGTCGTAATCGAATTCCGGAAGGTCGTTTGCGAGGTCGAGTTTGATTGGATGTTCACTGACAATTCTGCCCGCCGTTTCCATAGCTCTGTCAATTGCTTCGCGAATAGTATGCTGCTTGCGATCCAGTTCGACTTGATTCGATTCCAGACGAGACAGTTGCATTGCCTCTTCCACCAAGTGATTGAGACGATCTGACTCTTCGTTGATGACGGTGAGCAGTTCGTTCCGTTGGGTGTCATCTAGCCCTCCGGAAAGCAAACTAGTTGCACACGCCTTGATGGACGTCAAAGGAGTGCGAAAGTCATGCGCGACTGAATCGAGAATCGCCGATCGCAGCTTTTCACTTTCGCGGGCCACTTCAGCTTTGCCTACGTTCTCTATAGCGCGCGTGCGCTCAATGGCAAGGGCTACAAGGGTGGCAAGCGCATCCAGACTCTCGGAGGACAAGATCGTTCCGGATATTCCGATAGCGCCCACGCTTCTCACGCCTACACGAAGGGGCGCAAATGCGACCTGCTTTTCGGAATCGCTGACCGGTTCACCGCGGGCAGCCACCGAACGCAACCGCTCGGTTTCTAGCTCCCGCGTTTCTGAGGTGGAGCGGTAGATGTCCGTGCGCTCCGATACGAAAATGGCTGCGCCTTTTGCTCCAAAACTCTTGACGATGTGTCCTGGCAGTAAGTTTAAAAGTTCCGGAATGCTTTCAAGCGTCAGCAAGTGTTGGCTAAAGGCATAGAGCCGCTCAATTTCTTTTCGTCGCTGATTGGCGGCCAACGCCTGGCGGCGCGCTCTTTCTGAAAGTTCCCCGGCAATGATTGCGGTCGCGACGAAAGCAAAAAGCGAGGCCCAGTTCTGGGGATCAGAGATCGTGAATGTTCCAATCGGCGGAAGAAAAAAGAAATTGAACGCTACGGTGGAAAGCAACGCAACCGGTACCGCATACCAGAATCCCCAATTTGCGGAGATTAGCAGGACCGCAAGCAAGAAAGTGAGCGCCACAGTCGTGGCGTTGGCGTGCACCACGTAGCGATAGAAGAGCACGATCGCGGGCACAAACAGTACACAAACCGTCGTCCGAGGTCCCCGTTTCATCGCTGGTTTCACGGGGGTGATTGTAACCTTTTCGATGCTTCGCAGAGGTGTTTCTCGACAAAGGTCCGAACTCGGATGACAATGGTCTCGTGCAAAAGAGTGCCGAGCAATGGCTGGAACAGGTTGCGCCCGAGAAGAAACAGGGCATTCTAAAATTGTTTCTTGGCTACGCCCCCGGAGTGGGCAAAACTCACAGCATGCTAAGCGAAGGCGTCCGCCGCTACAGCCGGGGCGAAGACGTCGTTATAGGAGTGGTGGAAACTCACGGGCGCAGAGGCGTTGTTGACCTGGCTGCGAAATTGGACGCCGTCCCACGAAAGCAAGTCGAGTACAAGGGAACCACATTCACCGAAATGGATGTTGAGGCCATCCTGGCGCGTAAGCCCGCTGTCGTTTTAGTGGATGAATTGGCGCACACCAACATCGAAGGCAGCGGACATCCCAAGCGCTACCAGGATGTGATCGAGTTGCTGGACGCAAAGATTGATGTGCTCTCCACCGTGAACGTGCAGCATATTGAAAGCCTCAATCCGCTGGTGGTGCGGATCACCGGCGTGCATGTTCGCGAAACCGTCCCCGACTGGGTGATTCAACGGGCCGAAGAAATTGTGATGTCCGATTTAACTCCGGAGGCGCTCCAAACCCGCATGCGGCGAGGGGACATTTATCCCCTTGATCGCGCGGAGAGGGCCCTCAACAATTTCTTTCGGCGCGGAAATCTGATTGCGCTGCGCGAGTTGGCTTTGCGGCAAGTAGCGCAGGTGGTGGATAAAAGCCTGGAGGCGCACTGGGCGCGAGAACAGTTGGAGCCTAATGTCGCGGTCCACGAAAAAATTGCTGTCTGCATCAGTTCCAATCCCGTCGCCCAGTATCTGATTGCGCGCGGCGGACGCATGGCCCACGGTCTCGATGCAGATTTTTACGTGGCGTATGTAGACTCGCCAGCGGATGAGGACGGCGACAATCGCCGCACGCTTCAGGAAAATATCGTATTCGCCGAGAATATGGGGGCAACTGTTGTCCGATTGCCAAGAGGGAACATCGCAGACCGTGTGGCTGAATTCGTCCGGCAAAAACACATTACACACGTGGTTTTCGGACGGTCGGCGCAGGAAGGCTGGCGCAAATATTTATATCTCACCGTAATTCAGAAATTTCTCCGCAACGCTCCGCCGATTGACGTGCACATCGTCACGCAAGAGCCAAAGTGAGTTTGGCTGATCACCAACGCATTCTAATGGTGGAGCTACGATCTTAACTATTGGGTGGAAGTCATTTATTTGTTGGCGTCCCCGACGGGATTTGAACCCGTGTTACCGCCGTGAAAGGGCGATGTCCTAGGCCAGGCTAGACGACGGGGACAAAAGTGCTCAGAGGAAATCGTCCGAGTTTTGATGGTAACAGCGGCTGTTCGGGAGTGTCAAAGTGAACGACGTTAATCCTGCTGTTGTATCCAATGCCGCCGAATGTAGCGCACCCACTTTTGCGAGAGGGCGGCGCATGACAGACCAACAGCTCCTGGCGCCATGCTTTTGCGTTGTTACAATCCTAAGTGGATAAACTGGCGGATTGACGGCTCTCATTCTCTCTTCGCCTGCGCATCTTATCCTCAAGTTTTTGTTATTCATTCAGGTAAGTCATCCGGCCACTAAAAATCACGAGGCATATTTGGCACATATTACTCGGCGGAAATTTCTGCGAGGCGCCGCAGCCGCAGCTACTGCTGGCATGCTGGCAATCGGGGCCGATGGACTGGTGTTTGAACCCCGTCATCCGCAGTTGAATCGCATTATCGTGCCACTTGCCAGGCTTCCGCAGGCATTTGACGGGTTCACCATCGCGCAGCTGAGTGACTTTCACTATGACGAACTCTTTTCCGCCGTAACCATACGAAAGTCAATTGACATCATTAATTCGCTGAACCCCGATCTCGTTGTGCTGACGGGCGACTTCGTCACTGTCCCTCTGTTTTCGCGCGGACGGAAAGCGCGCCTGGCGGCGGAAAGCGTTGCTCCATGCGCTCTCCTGCTGCATCAGTTGCGGTCAAAATCAGGGTCGTTTGCAGTGTTAGGAAATCACGATGTCGCTTCGGACTCTACTTGGATCACCGAGACCATTGAGCGCCAGGGAATCCCTGTCTTGCGAAACCAGTCAGTTCCTCTGGAGCGGGACGGGGCACGCATCTGGCTGGCCGGAATTAATGATGCGCTTGAGGGGAAAGCTGACATTCAATCCACATTGCGCCTAGTGCCCGATAGGGAATTTGTGATGCTTTTAGCGCACGAGCCTGATTTCGCAAATCTTGCGTCCCGCCATGCAGTGGATCTTCAGCTTTCGGGACACTCTCACGGCGGCCAGGTTTGGCTGCCATTTGTAGGCGCTCCGTGGCTTCCGCCGATGGGACGAAAATATCCGAGAGGAATGTATCGGGTTGGTCCGTTAACCCTTTACACCAATATTGGAGTTGGCACCATCAGGGTTCCTGTGAGGTTGAATTGTCCACCCGAGGTTACTCTGTTCACTTTGCGCAGTGCACTGCAGTCGTCGGACGAAGGCTTTACCCGATAGAATCAACGCTGTTCCCGATTCTCAATACTCGATTTTCATCAATGAAGATAATCGTCGTAGTCGGAGCTCGTCCCAACTTTATGAAGGCTGCGCCCATCATGCGAGCAATCGAGAGCTATAACGCCGGCTCACAGAGTTCGGGGGGCGAATTCGATAGTACGATTCGCACGGTATTAGTCCATACCGGTCAGCACTACAACGCGCAGATGTCGGACAGTTTTTTCTCGGATCTGAATCTGCCCACGCCCGACGTTTTTCTAGGTGTCGGATCAGGATCGCATGCCGAGCAAACCGCTGAAATTATGCGACGCTTTGAGAAGGCACTGATAGATGAGACCCCAGATCTCGTACTGGTAGTCGGGGACGTGAATTCGACACTGGCGTGCGCATTGGTGACGGCGAAGATGACCTCGAGCGCGGAAAGCAGGCGACCCGTGATTGCCCATGTCGAAGCCGGCCTGCGTTCTTTCGACCGTACAATGCCGGAGGAAGTGAATCGGATCCTTACCGATCATTTATCTGACTTACTGTTTGTCACTGAGCAGAGCGGGAGTGAGAATCTGCAGCGAGAGGGAATACCAGCGAGCCGCGTGTTTTTAGTGGGCAATACTATGATTGATTCGCTGCTGGCATTCAAGGAAAGGGCAGACGCCTCAACAATTCTCAGCAGCCTCAGCCTTCGAGCGGATAAATCTATCCAACCATATGCTCTGCTGACACTGCATCGTCCGGCAAACGTTGATGAACGGGAGCCGTTCCTGGAAATACTCGAAGGCCTGGTGCCTCTTACCAATAGCCATCAGATTATTTTCCCGGCGCATCCACGAACTCAAAAGCAAATCAAGCTGCTGGGACTCGAATCCTATTTTCGGTTCGAGGCGTCTGATTCATGCACGTCCGCTGACGCACACCGAAGGCACCAGCCTTGGCCGATTCGATTAATTGATCCTCTGGGATATCTTGATTTTGTTTGCCTGATGAAGAATGCTTTGCTGGTGGTGACGGATTCTGGCGGCATCCAGGAAGAGACGACGTGTTTGCAGATACCGTGCGTGACCGTTCGCGAGAATACGGAGCGTCCGGTAACGCTGCGCACTGGCACGAATCTGCTTGCAGGCACGACGCGGCAAGGGATTCGCAAAGCCGTGGCAAAACAGCTGGCGCAACCGCAAATGGGACGGATTCCAGAAATGTGGGACGGCAAAGCCGCCGGACGAATCATAACGATAATCGCAGACTACATGAAGACGCGGGCCACGGAGGCGCAACAAGAAGTCCGCAGTGTGAATTGAAACATTGATTATGTCGAATAAAATAATTGAGTGAATTGGCTGAAAGCAGAAACTGGAAGCGATGC
Source organism: Acidobacteriota bacterium (assembly GCA_030775785.1). Classification (GTDB taxonomy): domain Bacteria; phylum Acidobacteriota; class Terriglobia; order Terriglobales; family Acidobacteriaceae; genus JALYIM01. The sequence continues at coordinate 3,807 of JALYIM010000230.1, read as the reverse complement.
AACCTAATGAAATCTTAGTTACGGGCGGCGCGGGATTTATCGGCTCCAATTTTATTCTGCAATGGCTGAGTTCCGAAGAGACTTCGGTCGTGAGTCTCGACAAGCTTACCTATGCGGGCAATCTCGGCAATTTGGAAGAAGTGGCAGATAGTCCGCGTTATCGCTTCGTTCACGGAGACATTTGCGATCGTTCCTTGATCGCAGACTTGCTGCGAGAACGCAAGCCGCGCGCTCTCATTCATTTCGCTGCGGAAAGCCACGTGGACCGCTCGATCCAGGGCCCCGATGATTTTATCCGTACCAATGTGAATGGCACTTTTAGCCTTCTGGAAGAGGCCCGCGCATATTGGCTTGCCTTGCCGCCAGAAGAAAAATCAGCTTTCCGCTTTCTGCACGTTTCCACGGACGAAGTGTACGGGTCGCTTGCGCCCGACGATCCGGCATTTTGCGAGAGCACGGCCTACGCGCCGAACAGTCCGTATTCCGCCTCCAAAGCTGCGTCTGACCATCTGGTGCGCGCCTATCATCACACTTACGGTTTGCCCACATTGACAACTAATTGCTCCAATAATTATGGCCCTTACCAATTTCCGGAAAAGCTGATTCCGCTGGTTATATTAAATGCGCTTAACGGAAAGCCGATTCCGGTTTACGGTGACGGTAAAAATGTGCGCGACTGGTTATTTGTAGCCGACCATTGCGAGGCAATCCGCACTGTGCTGGCGCTCGGCCAGTCCGGGGAAACCTACAACATTGGAGGGGGAATCGAGAAAGCGAACCTCGAGATCGTCAATTCCATTTGCTCGATACTTGATGAACTGCGTCCAAATGACTCAGTTGTTCCTCACCACAGGCTCATAACCTTTGTCGCCGACCGTCCGGGGCATGACCGGCGCTACGCGATGGATGCGAGCAAGATTAAATCTGAGCTTGGATGGCGTCCGCGCGAGACATTTCAATCAGGTATGCGGAAGACCGTCGAATGGTATTTATCGCACCAGAAATGGATCGAGGGCGTGACCAGCGGAAGCTACCGGCAGTGGATTGCATCGCAATACTCCGTTTAGAAACGCACGATTTGTAAAATAAGCCTCTGGAAGTTAGTCTCAACACTCATGTTCGGCCCCGCGCACAAGTCTTCGTATAAAGGAATCATTCTCGCCGGCGGCTCGGGGACTCGGCTCTATCCGGTCACGCATGCAGTATGCAAGAGCCTGCTTCCCATTTACGACAAGCCGATGATTTATTACCCGCTGTCCACGCTGATGCTGGCGGGGATACGGGAGATTCTGGTCATTTCCACGCCCGATGACACTCCGAAATTTCAGCGTTTATTGGGGGATGGATCGAGCCTGGGATTGAACTTTCAATATCGCGTGCAGCCCCGTCCCGAGGGAATTGCACAGGCCTTCCTGGTCGCGGAAGATTTCATCGGCAATTCCTGCTGCGCGCTGGTGCTGGGAGATAACATTTTTTACGGCCACGATCTGGCGAAAAGTGTAGTGGAGGCTTGCGAGAATAAGGTGGGTGCCAGGATCTTTGCGTATCCCGTGCATGATCCCGAGCGCTATGGGGTGGTTGAATTTGACAGCGCGGGCAAGGCGCTTAGCCTGGAGGAAAAGCCCAAAAATCCAAAATCACGCTACGCCGTTACCGGACTTTATTTTTACGACAATCAGGTTATCCAAATTGCGAAGTCGCTCAAACCCTCCGCCCGCGGCGAATTGGAAATTACTGATGTGAATCAGGAATACCGCAAGCTCCAGAAGCTGGACGTTGTTGTGATGGGAAGAGGTATGGCGTGGCTGGACACAGGAACCCACGAAGCGATGCTTGAAGCCTCGCTTTTTATTCAGACCATCGAAACCCGCCAGGGGCTTATGGTGGCGTGTCCGGAGGAAATCTCTTATCGCTATGGATATATCAGCGCACAGCAGGTGGAGGCCATCGCCGCACCCATGAAGAGCAACCGCTATGGCACATATCTATCGCAAATGCTCAAGGAAAGAGTATTTTAGCGTGCGTCTCCGGAAACTCAGAGTGATACATCCGCCCATCGCCAAGGCCCTGCAATGAATGTAAAAAAAACTACCCTGCCGGGAGTTTTAATTCTTGAACCCAACATCTTCAGCGACCAGCGGGGCTTTTTCCTGGAAACTTACAACGAAAAAGAGCTTGCTGAAAGCGGCATAACAGAACGTTTCGTGCAGGACAATCAATCATTTTCAAAACGAAATGTGCTGCGCGGGTTGCATTACCAGATTCCTCATTCTCAGGGGAAGCTGGTGCGGGCAATTTCGGGTGAGATTTTTGATGTTGCTTTAGACCTGCGCCGTAAGTCTCCGACATTCGGTCAGTGGTACGGCATGCATCTTTCAGCGGAGAGCAGATTATCGCTGTGGATTCCAGCAGACTTCGCACACGGTTTCCGCGTTTTATCAGAGAGCGCCGAAGTCCTTTATAAGACGACCGATTTCTATCATCCTGAGTGCGAACGCACGATTCTGTGGAACGATCCCGAACTGGCGATCGAATGGGGACCGGGACCGGAGCCTGTCCTTTCGGACAAAGATCGGAAGGGCGTTTTGTTCAGGGAAGCGGAAGCGTTTGAAAAGTAGGTCTATCTAGTCGCCCTGCTAAGCACTTTCAGCTCAATTCAACTCTATCCAACTGCGATCTCTGGCTGACTTTTCAACGGCATCGAGTATTCTTTGGACGGCGACGCCGTCCTCGAAATTGGCGCGGAATTCTTCTTTCTTCGCAACCGCATTCAGGAAATCTCCCAAGGTTGCTATGAAGGTATGTTCGTATCCTAGAAGATGTCCCGGCTTCCAGAAATTATTTGAATAAGGTTCATCCGGGCCAGTGACGAGCAAGCTGCGAGGCGCTTGCAGGTTAGGTTTTTCAGAAGCATCGAAAAATTCCAGGCGATTCATGTCTTCGAGATTAAAGCGGAGCATCCCGCGCGCTCCGTGCATCTCGAACACGTTCTGATTTCTGTAGCCTACCGCGTAGCGGGTTGCCTCGAAGCTGCCGACACTACCATTCGCAAACTTCACCATGAGAAGCGCTGCGTCATCCACGTCACGTCCGGCTGCGAAGGTATGGGTCATCGCGTTCAGTTGCGAGATTTCCCCGTTGAGGTAGAGCGCGAGATCCACGGAATGGGAGAGCAGATCTCCGATCACGCCGGTGCCAGAATCTTTTCGGCGGTAGCGCCAGCCTGAAGTCTTAGAGGGGTCGCTCCCTGATTGATTCAGATAGGTCGCGCGGTAATGAAATATCTCTCCTAAACGTCCTTCTTCGATCAAACGTTTGGCATAAGCGACCGCAGGCACGCGCCGGTAGTTAAACCAGACCAAGTTCGGTACATCTTTTGCCGCGTCCGCCATGGATCGGGCTTCCGCGAGAGACATGGCCAAAGGCTTTTCGCAGAGCACGATCTTGCCCGCCCGCGCGGCAGCTACGGCTATGCTTCCATGTAGCGAGTTCGGGACAGACACGTCAATGACGTGAATATCCTCGCGCTCGACCACCTGCTGCCAGTTGGTCGCCGTTTCCTTCCATCCCCAGCGGGAGGCGTTAGCCTCAAGCCTTTGAGAGTCTTGCCCGACAAGGACCGTCAAATTCACGTCATAGGGCGTATCAAAAAAGAAATTGACCTGGCGAAAGGCATTCGAGTGGACGCGCCCCATGAATCCCTGGCCGATCAGTGCGATATTCAGCGGTTGTTTGTGTTCAGGCATTCTTGCGCTGGTTTACCAACATACAGTAAGTGAATGGGAAAGAGATTGAACACTGCTACAT
>JALYIM010000229.1 GCA_030775785.1 Acidobacteriota bacterium | reverse complement strand
CCCCCTTCTCTCTCATCCTTTGGGTCTCACTTCGCGCCTTCTCGAGTTGGGCGAAGCTCGGATCTCCCTGGAGTTCCTGCAAGCGCCACATTTCGCTCGGATCTGCCTGGAATTCCCGAACGACCCTTTGCAACCATGTGTGACCAATGCCAAGTTGACGGGCCCAATCACGACCAGACGGCTTACTGCTAGAAGTGAACCACCAGAAGACAAACCGCCGAACCATACGCGATTCCTCACTGCTTCGCCAAGGCCGTGGTGGATGCCATCTGACGCTGGCTCGCGTGATTCTCAGATTTCGCATCGAAAATTCATAAGAGGGCATCGAGCCGAGTCTTTCAATACCTTTAATCATCCGCATTTTGCAGGACCGGGTGCAAACGTTAAAGCGCCCGATTATGGAAAGATTTTGCTACTATCGGCTTTCCGCGGGAGCTTCAATTTGGCTTGAAGCGTTACTTCTAAACTTTAGGCGCCGGGAGCTTCGCATGCATACTTGTTTCTCTAAATGGCGACAGATCACTGAGCGCTCGTGGCTACTCAATTGCCTCGGCATTAAATCCGCTGTAGTTTTGCCGGTGGCATTATTTTTCACGTCCGCGACTTACTCACAAACAATTATTGTGGACACGACGCAACCTGTTAATTCGTTTCGTCCCGCCGAAGCTTTGGGTGCAGGAGTAGATCGCATCCCACTCGACGCCACGGACAAAGTTTTCACCGAACCAATTCTCAAACAGATTCTATCCACCGGCTGGCAAACAGTTACCTATCGGCAAAATACTGAACTCTTCGTCGAAGCTTGGCACTGGAATCCGAACGGAACCTGGAGTGGGCGGGACAAGACCGGCTACTTCACCGGCGATTCCAATCCAACTGAATTTATTCGCCACTCCTTCGGTTATCCATTGCCTCACGCGGGATTCTCGGAACCCGATGGGAACAGCTATTCGCGCCTTACCGACGGCGACGTGAATACCTATTGGAAGAGCAATCCCTATCTGACCAAGGCGTATACCGGCGAAGATGACAGCTTGCACCCGCAGTGGGTAGTTGTGGATCTGGCCACGCAGCAAGAAATCAATGCTATCCGCGTGGATTGGGCCGATCCGTACGCCAAAAAGTATCGGGTGCAATATTGGACTGGCGTAAACCCTATCGAAGAGGCGGCAAAAGGGTCTTGGGTCACATTTGCTGGAGGCGAAGTTACGAATGGAAAGGGTGGTGCTGTCACGCTGCAGCTTTCTCGCGCGCCGTTGTCTGTCCGTTGGGTGCGAATCTGGATGACGGAATCTTCTAACACTTGTGACACGCACGGATCCGAAGATCGCCGCAACTGTCTCGGATACGGCATAAAAGAACTTTACCTCGGCACGACTACCGCCGACGGACAGATTCACGACGTCATTCGCCACACGTCCGACCGCGCACAGACAAATACGTACTGCTCCTCAGTGGATCCTTGGCACGAAAGCACCGTGATGAATCAGCACAGCGACCAGGTCGGCTTTGATCTGTTTTATACTAGCGGCATCACGCGGGGCCTTCCCGCTATGGTTCCCGTAGCCATGTTGTACGACACTCCAGAAAATGCCGTGGCGCAAATTCAGTACCTGAAAAAACGCGGCTATCCAATCTCCTACATCGAGATGGGCGAGGAGCCAGACGGCAAGCACACTCTCCCAGAAGACTATGCGGCGCTCTATCTGCAGTGGGCTACTGCACTGCACAAGGTGGATCCAAACCTAAAACTCGGTGGTCCGATTTTCGAAGGCGTGAACAAAGATATTGAAGTCTGGCCCACTGCCGAAGGCAAGACGTCCTGGATGGGACGCTTCTTCGATTACTTGCGCTCTCACAATCGGCTTAAGGAGCTGTCCTTCATTTCCTTCGAGCACTATCCATTTGAGGCGTGCAAATTACAATGGAGTGAGCTCTACGAGGAAGCCGATCTCACGCGCCATATTTTGCAAGTTTGGCGCGATGACGGACTTCCCCCTGGAACTCCGATGTTTATCACCGAGACGAACATCGCTCCTGGCGGCGACGAATCGTTCGTCGATATCTTCGCGGCCCTTTGGTGGGCGGACTTTGTCGGCTCGTTTTTCGAAGCCGGCGGAAACGCGGTCTATTATTTTCATTACATTCCATTGGGCCAATCCGACGGCTGCCACAATACTTCTCCCGGCACGTTCAGTATGTTCACCATGAATAAAAACTACGAAATCCAACAGCCGACTTCGCAGTACTTTGCCGGACAGATGATCACTAAGGAGTGGGTACAACCTGGCAATGGCGAACATCGTGTTTTTCGAAGTTCCGCTGACGTCATTGATGGAGCCAACCATGTTCTGGTCACTGCATACGCTGTGAAACGTCCCGACGGGGATTGGTCGCTCATGATCGTTAACAAGGACCAGCTCAATGAGCATCCTGTCCGCATTTCATTTCGGAGCGCAGAAAATGCAGAACTCAGCCACTTTGTTGGACCGGTAGCGCAAGTCACTTTCGGTAGCGAGCAGTACAAATGGCATTCCGACGCCTCGAATCCCATTGGTGGAGTAGCGGATCCCGACGGTCCACCCACACGCTCTACGTTAACCGCCGGGAACGACACCGTTTTCAATCTACCAAAAGCATCCGTCACCGTGCTACGTGGCCACATCGCCGTCCGTTGAGTGTTCTAAACAGACCAGAACGCTGGGTCGGGAAACTATCGGTGCAACTTTTCTTTGGGACACATTCCTCATTGTCCGTGACATAGTTGCTTCCCCCTTTTCGGTGCCATCTTGGTGCAAATCATCCGGGCTTTTCCTTCCAAAGCGAAGCCGAATGTTCTGCCCAATGGCTTGCCTTAGGCCCGGCCCCCGTTCTGGCCCTTCCCTGAATCTGATGCTTTAAAAGGTAGAGAAGATGAGACCGGAATTTAAGGCTTTGGCGATTTTGGAGAATTGCAGAATCCTCTCTGCGCAGAGGATTCAATCCTCAAAAGCTCTAAGCGCCGGGCAATGACCAGTGGGTGCGCCCGGACTTCTGAAGTACACCACGACGGTAGACGCATGATTAGTCGGCGACCGGTAATTTCGAAATGATTTGTAAAGTTTACAAATGTTCGCGTCGAGTGATACTTGTCTTCAGCCGGGAGACACCTTTGGGGGGCCGGAAGGAAGCTATGAGGTCAACCTTAAGCGGTCGCGGCATTCGCTAGCGAAAACAAAACTGGAACGTACGCCATTTCTTAGAGCCACCTAGGTGGAATTGTAGAGTTTACAATTCGTGCGCGGCGACCCTTCTTGTTCTGCGTGGGGGCGCAATTCACCATGCTCTTTCATCCATGAGGAGTACTCTCTAGCACGGCTGAGTTCCTCGAATTTGGGATCGCTTTTCGCGGTCTGAAGTCTCAACATTTCGGTCGGGTCTACCGTAAACTCCCGAACCAACTTTTGGAGCCAGGTGTGCGAAATTCCGAGTTGTTTGGCCCAATTGCGACCAGAGGGCCTACGGTTGTCGCGACAGGTAAACCACTGGAATACGAATCGTTTGACCATCTCGGATTCGTGACTGCTGCGCCAGGGCCTGGGTGGCCGAAACTTTTGGCGCGCCTTGGCGAGGTTTCGCATTGAAGACTCATATGACGGCATGCTCGCTCCCTTCATGCGGCGCGAGGTCGGTTCGGTCGCCGAGCTCGCATCACGCCGAGTCGCCCAAGTTGCGTGAGACCAATTGGATGCAGATAGGCCCTTCGGAAGAATAACGCAGTCGCAAGGCCAGCATCGCCAACCCATATTGCTAATTATTCTGGGCCAGGAACTGGGCCACTCCCAATCCTAGAGGTGACACCGTGGCGTAGTGCAGTCGGAGCCGAACAGCCGAAGCGGAAAAATGCACGATGTGCGATAAGACCAGTCGACTTGGTATCGGTCAAGAAGAGCCTTGCGACTAGGAGCGCGGCGATTCGACATGTCATTCCTTCGTAGATGGTTGCGAATCGGCTAGAAGGACTAATCGTCAAACGTGAGACCCAAGAGGAAGTACGTGGAACAGTATGCCGAGTCCAAGGCCTGGGAAAAGCTTGGCATCGAACAACAGGTTGAGGTAGCAGATCATCTCGCCGGCCTCCCCTCGGAGCTTATTGATGAAGATCAAGAAGCCAAGCAGTTCGACCTACTCATGCTGAGACTGCAACTCGCGATTTTGCGGCATGAACTTTCGTATGAGCGTTTGCGCAAGCAAGTGATTGAAATTGCGGGATTGCTAGAGGAGAAGGCGATATGGTTCAGCAACAAATCGAGCTCATTCAGGAGATTCAGGGTGATGAGTTTTGGCAGGACGTGACCACTCCCATTCTCGAAACCGTCCGCAAGCGGCTGCGGTCACTGGTGAAACTGATCGAAAAAGGCAAGCGAATCACTGTTTACACCGACTTCGAAGACTTTCTTGGAGACGAGGCCACTATAGAACTTCCGGGGTTTGGTGTTGGAGCGGACTTCGAAAAATTCCGTACGAAGGCTCGCCAATTCTTGAAGGCCAACGAAAATCACGCCGCGATCCATAAGCTCCGATTCAATGAGCCACTAACTCGCGACGGTATCCAGAATTTGGAAAAAATGCTGCTTGACGCTGGGACTGGCACGACAGCGGATCTCGATCGGGCCAAACAAGAAAGTTATCGCTTGGGCTTGTTTCTGCGTGCTCTTGTTGGATTAGACAGGGAAGCAGCAAAAAGATCCTTTGATGGCTTCCTTCTCGGCAAAACTCCAACTGCGAATCAGATTGAGTTCATCAATCTGCTGATCGACCATTTGACGCAGCGGGGATGGATGGAACCCTCGTCCCTTTACGAATCACCCTTCACTGACATCAGCCCTCGCGGCGTCGAAGGATTATTCGCTTCAAAAGAGGTAGAGCAATTGATAGGTGTACTGGCGACCATTCGCCAACATGCCGAGATTTAACACGTTGAATGCTAGTCTTTCCGGTACTTTGAACCCAAGGCGTCCCAAAGTCGGACCAATCCAGCCCACGCGCTTCAACTTAGAGAAGAGCGAGAAAGCGCCTGAACTTCGTGATGCCTGCCCTCGTGCTCGCGGTGCTCTGATGCAGCCGCTTTCTTTTTTGCTGTCCTCTTGACCCTCACACCCTGGTGGAATCGCCGGTTTCCTTTCTCGTCCTTTAGCTCGCAACTCATCATCGCCTCCGGTGTTGCCCCTGGCTTCTCGCTAAACTCCATATTTACGCTAGGCTCGCAAAGCAATGGGATAAACCCGCTCACCGAGCCGGTGACTTTAACGGTCGGAGTCTACAATGTGACGATCCGGGCCGGCTCCTTCACGAAACTCAGTAACGGCTTGTACTACTACGCTGGCACTATTAATGGTGTCTCTCTGCGGGCAGCACTAGTGCCACTAGGCGGCAACAACTACGATTTCGCCGTAGCGCTGGGCGGGTAGGTACAGCGAACTCGAATCCGGTACCGATCGCGCTAGCGATCGGTGATGATCGTGGCGCGTCGTCGGTGAATGCGTTTATCATCCCAACGTTCGGCATAGTCAAGTGATTAAACTCTTCTGGAGTTTAAAGTAACCTTCTGAACTTCGCTCGGTTTTAGTAGCCAAAGTGAAACCGAAGCTTGCGCCGGTAATCCCGCCGCCCGGCGGGAATCACTACGCATACGCAACTGGCGTTGCTGCAAAGGTAGCGACGCTCAGTCTTAGTAAGACGTTCATGCGGCAACGTAAAGGCCTTTTTTCGGCGCAACGTGACTGTGGAATCGAACCCATGTCCAGTGTTCCGCAGTTATTGAATGCACTCACCTGGCTTCTCCGATTGGGCGCGATTGACATGGCCTGGTGTACTGATGTCCTGGCGAATGGTGAAGTTGACAGAGAGTGGGATTGCTTTTGGGAGATATTGCCCGAAAGGGAAAGGTGAGTTAAGCCGGAACTAATGGTGCGGTCGGGTTAACTGGCATAACTTCCGCATAGCCGGTTATCCGACCGGAATATCCACTCGGCGCAACCCGACCGTCAAGATGCACGCGGGGTACTGCTAAAACCCGGAGGTTATTGCAGCTTGGCGTATTCAGATTTGGCTGCGAGCAGAATGGGGACGTCAGGGTCGGCGTCTTTCCATAGCGCGAAGAAATCCTGATAGGCCATGCGGGCCTTGTCTTTGTCACCGGTCAGCAAATAGGCGCGGGCCAACCCGACGTAGGATAGCGCATAGAGAGGCTGCACGGCGCCAATGGCGTGACGATCAAGAATTTTTTGGAATTCGGCGGCCGCCTCCTTCCCCCGACGAGCACGCAAGTAGGTCAATCCGCGTACATAGACAGGAAGAAATTCGAAGGCGGGGGCCATCTCGTAGCGTGCCGCCGGTTCCAGAGCCTCTAGGGCGGCAACGGTATTGCCGTGACTGGATTGCAACAAAGCTTCCGCAGAGGGAATAAAAATGCCATTCACCTGGAAGTCCAAAGGATAGCTCCTTCTCAGGTCATCGATCATTTTTTGCGCCGTGCCGGCGTCGTCCAGAAAGGCCAGTACTACCGCCACCATGGGTAGATTCGACCGGGTGCGAGAGAGCGCCGAACTGGCGGATGCTTCTTGGCGTGCCGCTGAAAAATTGCCTGCGGCAGCTTCTACTAGCGCCATAAAGCCGACCGTCCGGGCCGCGGTGTCCTTAAAATTATTGCTTTTAAAAATGCGCACAGCTTGAGTTGAGAATTGCTCAGCATTTTTCATTTTCCCAAGCCAAGCCGCTCTTCCTAAGACGTCCCATCCGATAGATTCGGCGCCGACCAAACTACCGGAAGCCCACTGCAATTGGCGCTGTGCACCAGCTTCGTCTCCGAGTGCGCAGTACACTTGATATAGGTTTGCGCGGACCGCATACTGGTCAGGGTCGCTGGTAAGCGCGTTTTCGAGGAAGTTTTTTGCTTCGTCCGCGCGATTTAGGCCGAGAAATCCGCATGCCACACCCGTGTGGCCACCCTTAGAGTGGGGGTTGATTTTGAGCGTGTCGTAGCCAAGCTCAATGGCCCTTTGAAATTGGCCGAGATATATACAGTAATTGAAAGCAAGGTTATTGAGTGGCTCCTCCTGACGGGGATAGGCCTCGCGGAACAACTCTTCCACTTCCATTTCCTTATCCAAGTTTCCAGTAACCATCCAGTGATAGTCGGTATCGACAGTAAACCTCTCTAGTTCGCTGACGCGCTCGCGTAGGGCGTATGCCTTCTTCTCGTATTCAATACTGCGGGCTTCTTCGCCTTGGTTTGCATAAATAGATGCCGCACGTGCGTAGGCAGACGCGAAGTTGGGGTCGAGCTCTATCGCACGTTCGTACAAAGGAAGGGCAGCAAGATCCTGTCCTGAGTCATCAATTTTTTGGGCTTGCGAATAAACCTTTAGGGCTGCGAGCGATGAGGTAGTGGCTTCCTCGATCGGCCGATCAAATTTCTGGATGGAGGCCAGCGATTCGCCGAGTTTACTGCGTAGTTGAGTTGCGGCTTCTCCCAAGGCGACCAAAACTTTTTCTTTGCTTTCCGCGGTGAGCTGACTGCGAGCCAGCGAATCGCCAGTCCGGCAGTTCAAGGCATCCACCGAAATTACATACTGCGAACCCAAGGCGGAAATGGAGCCATTGAGAGCGGCTTTGATATTTTCACGTTCGCAAATTTCACGGGCTACCTCACCAGTTACGCGTTCGCTTGCGGAACGCCCCATGTGCTGCAAGGTTTCGCCAACACGTTTGTCGGGAAAAATGTACAAGAAGGGCGATTGCTGCAATTGGACGGCGAGAGCTTGTCGCAGAGTTCCGTCGAAGACTGGGTCGCCAGTGGTGTTGAGAAAGTCAGAAAGAAGGATGGTGTCTTTCTCGGTCAGGGTATGGGCTTTCGTCGACCGCCAGTAAAGAATGCCACCCAGAAGCGCGGCAACAACCACCACCGCCGGAGCGAGGAATCTCCAGTCGCGTGCCAAGTTCTTCTTTACTTTTGCGGACTTCGCGACTGGCGGCAAAGCCGCACTTGCGCCAGTAGAGGTTTTGATTCCCGTGGCCGCCGATGCAGGAGGAGGCGATTCGATATCTCCCTCGGTGGCGTGCTGTTGGGCAGTGCGACCGGAATCCGAATCCCGCTTGAGTCGTTGCAGGTCCGCGCGCATATCGAGTGCATGTTGATAGCGGAGATTGCGGTCCTTCTCTAACGCCTTGTTGATTATGTCTTCCAGCCGCTGAGGCAGGTCTGGATTGAGACGGACGGGAGCCACGGGGTCTTTATGAAGAATTGAATCGAAGATCGCTGCGGAGGTTTCGCCTCGAAACGGAAGCCTGCCGGTCGCCATTTCGTAAAGGACCGTGCCAAACGAAAATAGATCGGTGCGAAGATCGAGTTCTTTCCCCAGGGATTGTTCAGGTGACATGTAGGCAACGGTGCCGAGCGCGGTGCCCGGGCTGGTAAGGTGCATATCATCCAAAGTAGCTCCGCCGACGGCTGGCGTACTAGAGCTGACGGAGACGCTTGGCGCAGTTACTTTGGCCAATCCGAAATCGAGAATTTTGGCGTGACCACGCTTGGTAACGAACAAGTTCGCGGGCTTGATGTCCCGGTGGACAATGTGTTCCGCGTGGGCCGCATCGAGTGCATCGGCAACTTGGATAGCGATGTCGAGCAATCGGTCAAGCTCCAAGGGTTGACCGGTTATGAGGTGCTTCAGCGTTTGCCCGTCGAGGAATTCCATGGCAATAAATGCTTGTCCATGTTGATCATCGATTTCGTAGATAGTGCAGATGTTGGGGTGGTTCAGTGCGGAAGCAGCCTTGGCCTCACGCTGAAAGCGGTTGAGGACTTGCGGATCGTTGGCTACTTCTTCGGGCAGGAATTTCAGGGCAACGAAGCGCCCAAGCTTGAGGTCCTCGGCTTTGTAAACCACGCCCATACCACCGCCACCAAGCTTTGCGATGACGCGGTAATGCGAGATGGTATGCCCGATTGGTGATGCCGAGTCCGACATTTCGCGCTGATCTTAGGTTGCCGCTCGAAGCAAGTCAACGAAGAGGCGAAGCACCCGCGTGCTAATCCCGTCGGAGGATTCGCTGCATGTTTTCTGGAGCGAAGAACTCTGGAACCGACACCGTTTGCGCAAACACTCCGAAGAATCTGTCAGTTTGCTCCTGGTTGCCCTTGAGGGCGTAGAGGAGTTGCTGCATTTCGGCAGTCGGGGGAGCAAGTGTCCCCAGTTGACAAGTGAACTCATACAGCGGAAATGCGGCCTTGTTCCGTTCCTGCTCATACCATGCCAGCGCCTCGTCGAACGCCTGACGTCCGATAAATGCGGAATCAAGCGCCCGCGCGAGCAGATCAGCACTGTGGAACGCATCCGTAATGCCTTCTGCCGTGCATGGGTCTTTTAGGTAACCAGCATCTCCAACCAGCGCCCATCCCGCCCCGAAAGGTTTGCGAAAATAGTTTGGAACGACGCCGCCGACGAAGCGCTCCTCCCGATGTCCTCTCTGAATCCGTTCGGCCAAGCCAGGAGCATCCTCTCTAATCGTGCGAAGGTAGTTTCCTTCTATGTCCACCCGCACGACGGGGTGGTCTTTTGCGGCAAAACCTACACCAATCAAAGCGAGTCCATTGTTGGTCATCCATCCGAATGCTCCGCGATAGGGGCCGGGGTAGAATTCAAAGCCCCTCATCTGTACACCGCTCCAGTAGGAAAAATACGGTCCCTGCGGCGGTGGTTTGACGTTGTACTCCTGCGCACCCGCCAACCGAGCCACTGTCGAATGCATTCCGTCGGCTCCTATAACAATTCGCGCTTTCTCGACTATGGTTGATCCCCCTTGCTCACGGCCACGAATTCCGCAGACACAACCATTCTCCGAAAGAAGCTCATTGACAGAAAACCCTGTACGCACCTCGACTCCACTTGCTGATGCAGCGTCTACGAGGATTGCGTCCAGCACTTTGCGGCGGGGTGCATATGCTTCTTTAACGCCATCGGCCACAGGAGGCCTTCCAGATAAAGCGAAACTGCCAAAATCGAAGTAGAACTCGGTAATGGGCGGACAGTTTGACGCGACGATTCGGTCGAGTACCCCCCATCGTTTCAGATAGGCAATACCAGATTGATGGATGTAGTGAGTAGAAAAAGGCAGATCACTTGGGAAACTGGCGCGATCGACCAAAAGCACCTTGTATCCCTTTCGTGCAAGCAGGAACGCAGTAGCTGAACCCGCACAGCGGGCACCAACGACGAGAGCATCGTACATCGGCCCTCCCACACCCGAGATTGACAAACGCTGTTGGCTAAAACGGCCCGGACAAATAGGATTCGGCTCGCATTATATACCCGGCCGCAAAGAGCAGACTTATGTCTGGATGGTCGGCAACTCTTACCTTACCGGATTGCGGAAGGTTTGCCCGTGATCCGGGCTTAATCGCCATCCTGACAAGGCGATGGTGGCCTTGCGGTACGAGTGAAAAGCCTGCAATAACTCACGTAGCGCGCTGCACCAAAAAGTACAGGTCGGGCCCGACACATTCCGACGCTATTGTCGGCAAACAAGGAGTGATTATCAGGCACAACAACAGAGGTCAATGGTGGGGCGGTTCTCAGGGAGCTTGGGTTCCGTTTGAAACGGCAGCAGGAGTGGCGCGATAGACGGTTGCGTGGGCGGGAAGCACTGCGCCGACAATCGCTCCGCATGGGGCGCCGATCACGATGCCAACAAGGGCGGAAATACCGCGCGATGAGCCTCCCAAGAAACCGGTATTCGAGCCGGATGCGGCGCCAATGCCAGCACCGATGGCTCCGCCGACTATTAGGCCGATCAGCGCATGTTCGCCGCGCTTGGTGCCGGAGGATATCGAGACGCGGACGACGTTTTCGCGTTTTACCGAAACATCGGAGCCGTTTTCATTAAGAGTGAGCAGTTCATCGGTGACCGTTACAAATTTTCCGGCGTGTCGCTTCAGGCTGGATTCGATCACTTCGATTCCCTGGCCGGCTTTCAACCGATTTAGGTTGGACCAGGAGTCGTGTTGCGTCTGAGCACCGAGCCCGCTGACTAGCCCGAGCAAAAGCACGAGGATGAGCAGGGCCCTTCTCATGGTGTCCTCCTGAATTGTGTGGCGTCAAAGAAACTGAAATCCGGTGTCAAAGTTGCGGCTGGATCCGACATGTGCTGGTTCTATCCGGGAAAGACGCGTGGACAAGCCAGCGTCGGGACGTTTGTCAACTTGTCCCGTGCAGGATTGCCGCCTCTGGATGCGATTCGTGCCGTAACGGTCAACGCCGCGGAAATGCTGGGCTGGCAGGACCGTATCGGCGCCATCGAACCTGGGAAATTCGCCGACCTCGTCGCGGTCGGCGGCGATCCCATCGCCGACATCACCGAACTCGAACGCGTCCGCTTCGTCATTAAAGATGGCCAAGTCGTCCGCAACGATCTTTCTTTCCATTGAGCTGGGCGGGATAACCGGTAATGGATCGGTTTCCGATTAGCCGACATAGGGCCACGGAAACAGCCAACAGCAGAAAGAAACTCCGATCCTGTTTCAGATGGATGACGATTCTTGTAACAAACGATGAGCCCGGATTTATTATTCTGACAATCCGTGTGTGTGGTTCAACCCGAATCTACATAAGCTTCCGCCGCTTTATCGCTCTCCGGGCCTCGCACAGAAAGACATCGAGGTGACTTTGCCATTGACGCCTCACCACCTGCTGATTATCTCCCATCACAAATATCGGCAATACGTCGATGTCCGACAGAAAACCGTGGACGAATCTAATCGCACGACGCGATTCCACTGTGCTGTGGAGTTTGTTTCCAGGAACGGCGAGACGCGGCCATGCTGGTTCGATCGAGGCAAAGAACGTGGGAACAGTCTGAAGAAGGCAAGAGGGCATTAGCCTTACAGCCCGAAAACCCGAATGACAAAGGGTCACAGTAGCACGCGCTTGCCCAAAATCATTATCCCCGGTCCAGATCTTGGCGTTAGTAATTACAAGATCGGCTTCCGGTTTGGACTGCTGTTGGCCGAACTCGGAGGTTCCGCAAATACAACAAATCAAAAAACAAGCCACCGCGATTTCATTTACCAAATTTTTCAGCATCGCTTGTCCTTGAATAATCAGACGTAAGATCTACCGTTTCTCGAACAAGTCCCAAAACAGTTTCACTGTGGCCGGCCCATGGCCTGCGTAGTGATTGTTCGCGTAGGCAAAGACTTTCAAGTTTCTCGACAGGAAGTGTCGGAATACCTCGACCCAATTTGTGAGATCCTCCCGCCGGTCAATGACGGTTTTATCCCATGTCCTTGTCACTTCCTCAATCCCTTTGCGATCCCCAAGCCACCGCACATAGGTAAAGTCGGAGGTAATCAAATCCAACCTGTTCGTCATCTCCCACGGTCGGGGCATCCACGATTGATCTATCAGCGTGAGGGCCACGTTATGCTCTCGCAGAGTATCCACGAAGTCGGCATTCAGCCAGTCCTTGTTGCGAATCTCAACAGCGAAGCGGCGGTCCTTAGGAAGTTTCTTAAGAAATGGCGTTAATCGGGCGAGAAAGGCATTGCCGGTCTTAAAGGCCCCCTGTTTGAACTTGCCGAACTGGAAGAGCAGCGGGCCAAGCTTCTCGGCTAGGATGTCCATCGTAGCCAGGAAACTTTCCCACTCCGCCTCGCAGTCCACCAGCACCTTTTCATGAGTAATCACCTGGGGAACTTTCGCCGCGAAGATGAAATCTGTTGGTGTCTTCTCGTACCAAGCCTTTACCGTTGCGGCGGACGGTGTGCCATAAAATGTGCTGTCGATCTCAACCGTTTGAAATTGAGTTGAATAGTATTTCAGGCGCTCGCCGGATTTTGTGCCAGGCGGATAAAAGGTGCCCTGCCACCCGTCCGCAGTAAAGGCAGAAGTGCCAAGAAGAACGCTGGGTGCGGCAAAAGGACGTTCCACTTTTTGTTCGCCCGAAGCGTCATCGAACAAACAGGCAGTGTCATTCCTGGTCGAGTTTTTTTTGTAGGCTCTCGCTTTCACAAGTAGATTCTCGTGGACCTCGGGGCCGGACTCCCTTCGGGAGAGACGGTAGCCAGGGTTAACAGTGCATCTTCACGGGTGCAGGATTTCGATTCGTAAACCCAAAAGTGACAGCACTTGTACGGTGCCTCGCGCAGGTTCAAAAGCTTCTAGTCGCGCTCAGCGACTGACCCATCGCGGTGAATGGTTTGAAAGGCAATTCCTAAAATGAGCTGATGTTCCGCAGAGGATGAGTGGCGGATCGGGCTACACTCGTTTGTATGCAGCTGGGCATGGGGCTGGTGTTTAAGGAAGCCTTCTCCGGACATAGCTACTGAATGCATAGTCCTGCTGAATCGGCTACCTAAAGACATCTTCGCAGCTGCGATCTTGACATCTTGGTCCTTAACCGCTTGATGCGCTGGCAATCGAGGAATAATTACGGGACGCGCCCGGTGCGAGCATCGACACGCCCCTAACCGAATGACACTCGAGGGGTGCCACATGGCTTCGAGAATTGCCACAGTTTCAACTGAAGTATATCCACGGTTACACTGGGCCAGCGCGGGAACTGCCATCAAAAGGGCGCCGTAACAGATTGTAGTCCCAAAGCTCTGCTATACGCAGCCTCTTAACGCTTTTTTAAACAACTCTAGGCGCCTTACTGTTTACCCTTCCGCCCAATTTTCAGCGTCCCTCGAAAGTTCTTGATCTCTTGCATTGCGGCTGGGCTCCAAAGCCGCACTCTTTTTCCGCTTATCATACGGAGCTGCGGAGCAGGAATGCATCCGCGTGCTATCCAGAACTGTAAAGTGGCTCTCGGAATCCGTGTCGCTTTTGCAACTTCAACTGTGCTGTAGAATTTTATCATGCGAGCAATCGGCGGCAGATACCAAAGCTATCGGCAAGAGATCACGCTTAGGCACCAGCCTGCAGGAACGATTCGGGAAAATACGTTTTTCCAGCCAGAACGGTCGTAATCGCCTCGGTGATGCAATCGACGTTAATCTTCGAACAGAAACCTTTAATCCCGACTCGTTTGGCTTCGTCGGCCAGTTGGCGCGAAGCAAATACAGTAATCATCAGAATCGTAGCTTTGGGGCAGTTGGCCAGTATTTTACGTGACGCCCGAAGTCCATCGAGACCGGGCATATTGAAATCCATTATGGTTAGGTGGGGTTTGACGCTACAGTGCTTATCCACGGCCTCCGTACCATCTGCCGCTTCACAACAGACTTCCCAATCTTCTTGGGCCTCGATGAGCAGCCTGAGTTTCTTTCGAAACGGCTCATGGTCATCAACAATGAATATGCGTGCCAATGAAATACCGTTCCACCGGGCGACACGAAAGTAACACCGACTTAAGAGGAGCGGGAATACATAAGACTGCGTACTGCGCCCTATCTTGGGGGCCTACGTCTAGTTTTTAGTTTTCTGCGCGATGACAGGTCCCTGGCAGGCAATGCACCGGTCGGAACTGTGAAGGGTCCCTTGCAGGCCGATTGGGTAAATTGGATGATAAATGACATTCCTGACTGCAGTATCTATTTCCTAATGGCTGCGAAACGATCGCGGCGCCACGGCGTATTCAGAGTCTTTGTACAGCCTCATCAGATAGTGTCCTGCTCACATGGCGCGCATTTTCATATACCGCACAATATCGGGAGCTAGCTCGAAGCTGACTATTACGGCGACAGCCAGCATCACTCCCGCTATGGCCGTTTTCCCTGCGGATTTTCCCACCTTCACTCGCGATGATGGCCCATGCGTACCAACATTTCTCGTACGCCTCGCGCCGTTGTCTTCAAGACCGAAGACCCTGTGTGCCACTTCCAACCGCCGCTTTTCCACATTCACGCGTTGTTTTTCGGCTCTGTCCGCTAGCCCTTCGAAGCTTACACTCTGTAACCTGGAATCGTTAGGTGCGATGGCCCCCAAAGCGCGCCACAGTTCCAACTTTCCGTGAATTCCAAGCTCCAAAAATTCCAGCGCTTCGAATAGCCCCAAACCATCGGCGGCGTCGTGTCTAAGCTTCAGGCGGCTGACCTTTTCGCCCAGCCACGCGGTCAGCTCTTTTAATTTGCTGGAGCCGACGCCGACCCGCCGGGCGAGTCGTCGCAACACGTCTTGGTCCGACTTAATATCGATGAGTAGTCCTGCCGCAAACTGTCCCAATTCTTCTCCCTGATGTTGATCACGCATAAATTCAACCAGATCTACGGCGTATGCCGCTCCTGCCAAATGGTCGTGTAAATACGTAGCTAGTGGATCGCTCATAGTAAAATCCTTCCGAACGAATAGTATTTTCAGCTATTGGATGCTTGAAACAATGCGAAAGTACGCATGTTTTGGCCATGCGAATTCTAATAACCGCGAGTTTGACGACCGTTGGACAGTGCAGAGTGTGCTGCCATCGATCTTGAAAGTCCTAAAGAATCTTCAGTCTTCGTTTCACCTACGGCTTACCCGCGCGCTCATCAGCACCTCTATCGATTATCAACATGTTTCGACCAGCTAAACTTGCAGGCTCATCACACTGGGTACGCTCATCGGCAATGAGCGTAGCGCAGGCGCAATCACCGACACCGGATCACTTCCCTGGCAATCATTTGGGGAGCAGAGTCAGCCTGTTTGGCTAAGCATGCCATATTATCCGCATATCATGGCGAGCGCTTCCACCGTCGACCGCTAATATACCGCAGCCTTGGCGGCGCTCGAACTGATGCGTTAATGTTTTTATCGTTGCGCCTTACAGGAAAACCATGATTGTAAGATTCGCGGACCGACCTTATCTTCGATTCACTATTTTGCTTAACAACCCTCAAACGGATAGGCGCTTGACCCGAACACAAGTGCCTATCCCCCCACCTGTACCTCTTTTTCGTGAATTCGCAAGAACTGCAACACCCATTCAACCTTAACTTGGTGGTCTGCGGCTTCCCTCATAACTGAGCCGCTCAGATGCCAGTCGCCGACGATGTGTAGTCAAGAAGCTCGTCATGAAAGATTTTCTGCGGGCCATCCGCTTCCTGCGGTCGGGTCACGATAGGAACCAGGAACGAGGTCAGTAAGACCACGAGTGGAATAAACTTCTTCATAAACGGTCCTCCACGTGAAGTAACTAGGGAACGTTACGATTTTGGTTACTCACATACTTGGCGGGCGTCGCGTCAAACTGTTTCTTGTGCTCCTTAGAGCAAAAATAATAAGTCTTGTTCTTGTACGACGAAGTTAGAGCCGCATCCTTGATTACATTCATTGAGCACACCGCGCAGACCGGATGCGCCTCTGTGCCCGTGCGTGTTTTGGCATAAAGCATATTTGAGGCCGGATCCATCCATCCGCGTCCTTGGTACTCCATATCGTAGGCGGCCTGCTTCGCCACTTCGCGCCCATAGAAGCGCTCGACCACCCGAAACGCTAAATCAATGCCACTAAAAAGCCCGCCTGAGGCTCACAAGTTACGGGCACCGCGGCGTATTGGTATCGTCGGGCAGGCAAGCCCGTGTGCCGGGAGCCGCTCGATGCGGAATGGCTCAGCATAGTGAAAGCTTTGCTAAGTTAGCACAAGTTCGTCTGCTCCCAACCGAATACGAGGAACGACCGACTAGGCCGAACGGCCTATTGCCCTATGTATGCCTGTATGCGACCATATGGTCATGAAAAGGACAGCACTCTTCCTCAAAGAAGAGCAACTTAAGAAGCTCCAAAAGCTGTCCGAGAAAACGGGCGCTCCGGTCGCAGAACTCATCCGGCGTGCGATTGATAGGTACCTTCATGAGCGAGCCAAGGAGTTGAAGTAAAACGAGCGCGTCCCCGCTCGTTTCGCCGTGTGCGGTGTCCCAATCACACTTCAAGAGAACCCATGGTCGTAAGCAAAGACAATCAAGGTCGAATTATCGGTTGGCGAGAGACCTACCACTCGAAAGACGAAAGCGTTGATGTTTCCGTCTACCGCAACGTCAGCACCGTCACTACACGGGACAAGACGACGGGCAAAGTCGGTACAAAGACAGTCTTCGGCAAAACGTCGTTTAGTTCCGACTTCGACGGAGAGTGAATTGCTGGCGGTGTAAGCCCAATCGCTTTTCAACGGACTTGATTGATTTCATAGCTTCATTCAAGGGATTGGTACATATTCTTCCAACATTCAGTGCTTGGATTAAGGTATGGCTACGAGATATCACTAGAACCTATTGTTGCGGTGGAGGGTTATCCTATGAAAAACCTAAAGAACTTACTTTGCCTTTCAGCCTTACTATTGTTTGCAACCGCTACCGTCCACGCGCAAACCGACCGAGCCGCGCCTGCTACGCGGACGGACAGTTCATCGAATAACTCGAATAACGATGAAGGACGCGAACATCACAACTATGGTTGGATTGGGTTACTCGGTCTCGCGGGATTCGCTGGCCTACGACGCAAAAACGAAGAGCACGAAGGCCACGTAAGAACTGCGCGCGCGTAGCTAAACACAGTAACGGATCGAGAATGCGGTACGCAATAGGTTCCACTGGTTGCGGGGTGCGCTCATGTCGACTCCCAGCGACGCCCCCGCTTTCATTTTGGCTTGCCGCCGAATCGTTGGCCGGTAAACCCTAACACCGTTCTTACATCCAGTGCTCAACGCGCGCGCCCCATTCGCCGTTCGCATTAATTTTCACCAATGCCCGGACCGCAGCCACGATCGCGCTGCCGGTCACATCCACGGATTCTGCCTTCTCGATCAGCTCTGCGCCCCGAACTCAAGTGCACAGAGAGAAGCCCGCTTCTGCTGCCTTTTGGGGCGACGTGAAAATGTGCGGAAACCACGGCTCGGGGCGCGGAGTCGTCGTGTACCTGCCCCTGGCCTCCAACCGTATAATGCCCTGCGCGGCTTTTGACAGCCCCAACAAAAAAATATCTGGCCGAATATATGAACGAACAGGAGGATAACAACACTCCTCCTATCAGTGAAGGTCGCTGGGTTAATCGAACGAATGGGAAGAGGGCGGCTCAAAGCTAGGAAAGAGAATAAACGAGACGCAAGCGTTTCCCGAGTTCGATAACTGGCCCTTTATGCGCGATTGATTGAACCCGCCCAAAAACCTGGCACAAGTCATCGAAAAAGGTACTTATTTACACCGCAACTCTTGCTCTAGAGTCGGTTCAACAGTCGTCCAAACAAATCCTGTATTTGCACCGCCCAAAGTCTAAGGATCAGCTGCCCATAATGAGCTAATTGTGTGCAAGTGGGCCACGAAATACTGGACGAGCCGTGCTGAAACAAACTCCACGAGCGCAATGTTTATAGATTTCGCTGAGTGCCCGCGCCCCTGGGGCATATCTAACGGGCAAAAGACGAACGAAGATATACGCATAGATTTAAAGACTAACGGTAATGAAACACTTGTTTTGACCGGCACGAGGATCGCAATTCCCCCTTCTCTCTCATCCTTTGGGTCTCACTTCGCGCCTTCTCGAGTTGGGCGAAGCTCGGATCTCCC
>JALYIM010000228.1 GCA_030775785.1 Acidobacteriota bacterium | reverse complement strand
CATTCGGGGAGGCCACCTGTTCAGCCGTGCCGTAGATCCGGCTAAACTGCTTTTCGGGACAAGTGAGAGCCGAGGTCTTGCCTTACACCGGGAGGAATCCCGGGCGACGACCGTGCACCACGAGATGAACATGAGTGCGATTGAAAGAATTCTGGTGGTCGAGGATGATCGCGCAGTGCAGAAGGCATTGAAGCGTCTATTCGAAGCAGAAGGGTTCGGTGTTGAAATTAGCGGCGACGGACGTTCCGCCATCGAAGCCTTTAAGGCTTCGACTCCATCGGCGATTATTTTAGATATGCGCCTACCTTTTCTGTCGGGACGCGATGTCTGCCGGGAGATCAAACAGCAATCCCCCACTCTCCCAATCATTGTTTTGAGTGCGGCCACCGACGTTTCCGACAAGGTTTCGCTGCTGGAACTAGGCGCCGACGACTATGTAACCAAGCCATTCAGCCCGCGTGAACTTTTAGCGCGAGTGCGGGCCGCCATACGGCGAACAGCAAGGCCTGCCGGCTCCGATAGCGCCGCTTTCGATGGCATATCAGTGGATTTCACTCGGATGGAAGTCTCTCGCGATGGAAACCCAGTGGAACTGACGGCCCAGGAATTTAAGACGTTGAAGTTTTTTACCCGCAACGCGCACCGGGTAATTACTCGAGACGAACTGTTGAATGAGGTCTGGGGATATCAAAACTATCCCTCCACTCGCACGGTGGACAATCACATCTTAAAATTGCGGCAGAAGCTGGAAAAGGATCCGGCGAATCCGGTCCACTTCCGCACCGTCCACGGTACGGGCTACAAATTCGTCCCCTGAGAATTTGCAAATAGGCTCGCAACACAAGCGATGAAAGGGCGCATGGTGAAACTTCGGCTTCGTACCAAGTTTCTACTTTCCATGCTGTTGATCTCCGCCGGCCTGACCGCCTTCAGTCTTCTGTCCGTCCGGCATACCGTCAAGCAGCAGGTGCGAAAGGAAATCGTCGCCGACCTGCACAATTCCGTAACCACCTTCCAGAACTTTCACCATGAACGCGAAGTCACCTTAAGCCACTCCGCCGATCTTCTCTCGAATATGCCCTACCTGCGGTCCCTCATGACCACGCAGCATGAGGCCACCATTCAGGATGCCTCCGGCGACTGGTGGCATCTAGCGGGCAGCGATCTTTTTCTCCTGGCGAACCGCTCGGGAACCGTCGTTGCCCTGCATACTGCGTCCGCCGATTTCACCCGCGCGATGGCGCAACGGTCACTAAACGATTCCATGGGTGCCCAAGAACAGGCGCTGTGGTGGTTTAGTTCGCCCCATCTCTATCAAGTTTTCTTAAAGCCGATTTACTTCGGACCGGCGGCCGAAAACCGCCTCCTTGGCTATCTTGTGATCGGCTACGAGATTGATGACAACGTCGCGTCCCAAGTCAGTCGAGTGGCGGCAAGCCAGGTAGTTTTCTACTACGGCAATAATATCGTTCGCAGTACTCTCACCGCCGCTCAGCAGGATGAACTGGCACACCAACACTGGGCCAGCTCCAATGCTGCGATTTCTCCTCCGCAAGAAATTCAATTGCAGGACGAACAATTTCTGAGCACTTCTCTGATTCTGAACGGCGTACGCAACGCAGGGCAAGCAGGCGCGGTGCGCTTGACTGTCCTCAAGTCTTACGATCAGGCCACAGCCTTTATTGGTCGCTTAAATCGCCTGCTGCTCGCTCTTGGATTGGCAGCCGTAGTCATTGGCAGCCTGCTGGTTTTCCTCATCTCGCATACCTTCACTCGTCCGTTCGGCAGCCTGGTCGCCGGCGTCCGGGCGCTGGAGAAAGGGGACTTCGACTACTCCCTTGACGATCGTGGGAAAGATGAAGTGGCGGAACTTACACGGGCATTCGACCGCATGCGGATCAGCCTGAAAAAAACCCAACAGGAACTGCTGGAAGCGGAACGGCTGGCCACCATTGGACGCATGGCCAGCTCCATTTCTCATGATCTCAGGCACTCGCTTGCGGCCATCGTCGCGAACGCGGAATTTCTATGCGAGGTGCGACTCTCCTCCGATCAGCGCGAAGAGCTTTATCAGGAGGTCACGGTCGCCGTAAATCAGATGACGGAGCTGATTGATTCCCTGCTGGAGTTTTCGCGCACCCGTGAATCGTTGCGTCCGGCATTTGGCAACGTCAAGAATTCGGTGGAGGCCGCTATCAAGACGACGATAAGATCGCATCCCGAATTTCATACCGTGCGCATCGAAGTTCACGAGGTTGGCAACTCTGCCGGATTTTTTGATCAGAGAAAACTGCAGCGCGCGCTCTTCAATCTTTTATTGAATGCATGCGAAGCGGTGCCTGCAAGCAACGGAGTGATCGTAATCACGATAACCGAAATAATGGGCGGGATCGAGATTCGCGTGAGTGACAATGGGCGCGGAATTCCTGACTCAGTGCGGGCGACACTGTTCGAACCATTTGTCAGCCAGGGCAAGGAAAATGGCACCGGACTGGGCTTGACTGTGGTGCAGAAGATCATTCAAGATCACGGCGGCGAGGTAGAGGTGGAAAGATCAAACAGCGAGGGAACGATCTTCAGGGTAGCAATTCCGTTATCGAAGTTGCCTGGGGACCAGTCCGGTTACGAGAATCAGAAGCAGTCCTTTCCCCAGACTCTGGCGCCTAGGAAGCGAACTCTTCCGTAGCGACCTCTCTGCGGTCCGTAAATGCACTTCCCGTTCGCCACAGAGTTTTGATCAGCACGAAGAATGAGTAGTGTGAAACTTCCTATGTAACGGGAGGCAATCGTGAAAAAGCGAACTGGTCTGTCACATCTAATCTTCCAGCACGACGTTGCAATCTTTCTTTTGGTTTTGGTTATCTTGGGAGGAAGTCTTTCCTTCGCTCAAGAGACGTCCGAGAAGCCACCAAACTCGGGGAGTGATGCGGTGAGTGAGGCGGTGCACGAACTGCAGCAACAGGTAAGTGAGCTGCGGGCCGCGGTTTCCGAAATGCGATCGGAGGCCGCCGAATACCGCGCCGAGACCTTAGCGCTGAGGCGCGAGCTAGAGGCTACGAGGGCGCAGAGTGGACAGCCCGGGTCGCAGGCGCCAGAGGCAGATCACGCCGCCTCTACGGAAGCGTCGGCTGGTCTGCAGCCCGGCTCTTTGGATCATCGCGTCGAGGCACTAGAAGGCTCTTCGCAATTATTGAGCGGCAAGGTTGACGAGCAATATCAAACCAAAGTCGAGAGCGCTTCAAAATATAAAGTGCGGCTTTCTGGCATCGTACTAATGAATTTGTTCAGCAACCGCGGTGCTGTGGAGAATCAGGATTTTCCTACATACGCGAATCCGCGCACACCTTACGACTCCAACGGAACTTTCGGAGCTACTTTGCGTCAGTCCGAAATTGGACTAGAAGCATTCGGCCCCACATTAGCGGGGGCCAAAACTTCCGCCCAGATTCAGTTCGATCTCTCCGGCGGCTTTCCAAACACGCTGAATGGCTTCAACTACGGCTTGGTACGACTGCGGATCGCCAGCATGAGAATGGACTGGAAACGTACCTCCTTGATCGTCGGACAAGACTCGCTGTTCCTTTCCCCGCTGTCTCCCACCTCGTTTGCGTCACTCGCCGTACCTGCTTTCAGTTATGCAGGCAATCTCTGGGGTTGGATTCCCCAAGTCCGGCTTGAACACCGTTTCGATTTGTCCGACTCCCAGAGTGTAACGTTACAAGGCGGCATTCTGGATAACCTGACGGGTGAGCCGCCGTACACACAATATCAACGGCAGCCGCAAGCTGGGGGAAAGTCCGCGCAACCGGCTTATGGGTCGAGGGTCGCCTGGTCACACTTGTTGAAAGGGCACCCATTAACGCTCGGCACCGCAGGTTACTATGGACGCCAAAACTGGGCTTTCTATCGCCACACCGACTCTTGGGCTGGAATGGCGGATTGGGAGATCCCGATTACGTCGCAGTTAAGCATCTCGGGCGAACTCTACCGGGGTAAAGCGGTGGGAAGCTTTGGGGGCGGCATCGGGCAGAGCGTTTTGTTCGACGGCGACCCGCTGCTAGAGCAAACACACGTGCTGCCGCTGAACTCCGTGGGGGGATGGTCGCAAATTAAATTCCGGGCCACTCCCAAGCTTGAGTTCAATGGCGCCATCGGATTAGATAACCCGTTTGCGAGAGACTTACGAGTCTTTCCTGCGAGCCAAGGGATATACGACTTAACTTTGCTAGAGAATCGAAGCGCGTTCGGCAATTTTATTTTTCGTCCACGCTCAGACCTAATTTTTTCGGCGGAATACAGGCACTTGCGGACTTTGCAAATTTATAACGGCAACAGCAGCGCCGAGCAATTTAATCTGATGATGGGAGTCCTGTTCTGATCAGCCGCCGCCCGAGAAAAGTATTTTGGCTCGTCATCCGAGCATGCGGATCTGCGTTACTGATCTGCTGCGTCTGCGCTCTCGGCCAGGAGGTAACTGTATCAGCGCGAGTTGTGGTATCGAATTCCGGAGGAGACGCCAGCGCAGACCATGCAGGGAATGTCGTCGTGTGGCTTACCCCGGTGGACGGCGCTCCGGCTTCCATGGCAATCACGAGGGCAAAGCAGCGGCATCCCCGGCTGACTCAGCACAATAAAAGTTTCGAGCCTCATTTACTGGTTACGCCGGTGGGATCGGTGGTGGAGTTCCCAAATCGCGATCCATTCTTTCACAATGTTTTTTCTTTATTCGAAGGTAAGAGATTCGATCTCGGACTTTACGAGGCCGGTAGCACGCGCGACGTGCATTTCGATAAGCCGGGAGTGTCGTATATATTTTGTAACATTCATGCGGAGATGAACGCTGTGGTGATTGCGCTGGACACGCCTTATTTTGGCGTTTCCAACAACCGGGGAGAAATTGTCGTCCCGCAAGTTCCAGCTGGACGTTACACGCTTCGGGTCTGGCACGAAACTGCAGCTCCGGAGACTCTGGATGCCATGACTCGTGAGATCACGATTTCAGAAAAAACCTCTACGCTGGGAGTTTTGCGAGTGCCGGGAGGAAGTTTGCCGATCGCTCATAAAAACAAGTATGGACGTGATTACGATCCCCCCGCGCCTGACAATCCGACGTATCAACATCCGTGACGAGGGGTTTGGGTGGAAGGTACCGCAGGTCCCTCGACTTCGTAAAACGATTCGCAAGCGAATCAGCTACGAATGGAGAGACCTGCTTTGTGATTGTCAAGTACCTCGCATTGCTGTGTGTGCCGCAAGTTTCTCATTCCAACCCAAGAAGTATCGTCCACACCGTGGCTACTTCTACGGATCAATCGGGCTATTCTAGAAATAAGCCACACTTCATTCGATCCCGAGATCTTTCCACTTTCTGTCCACCGCCGCCCTGGTCTTGGCGTCCATGGTAATTTCGTCGGGCCAAGGCCGCGCGAAACCTTCGCTTGGCCATTTGCGCGTGCCATCTATGCCCATCTTGGAACCGTAGTTCGGAAGCCGGGACGCATGATCGAGGGAGTCTACCGGACCCATCATGAACTGGATGTCGCGCTCAGGATCAATGTGGTTCAAGACTTTTAGGGCGATCTCGCCAATATCTTGAACGTTCACGTCTTCGTCCACGACGACGACGCATTTTGTAAACATCGCTTGTCCGAGCGACCACACGGCGTTCATGACCTTGCGCGCCTGGCCGGGATAAGACTTCCTGATGGAAACAATCATGAGGTTATGGAAAACACCTTCGATGGGAAGGTTGATGTCTACGATTTCCGGGATTGTGAGTTTCATCAGAGGCAGAAAAATGCGCTCAACGGCTTTCCCCATCCACGCATCCTCCATCGGAGGTTTGCCTACGATGGTCGTGGAATAAATCGGATTCTTTCGGTGCGTGATGCAGCTCAGGTGGAATACCGGATACAAATCAGCCAGTGAATAGAATCCGGTGTGATCGCCGAAGGGGCCTTCGCTGCGGAGTTCGTCCAGATGCACGTGACCTTCGAGAACGATTTCGGAGTTCGCAGGAACTTCGAGATCTACAGTTTCGCACTTCACCAGTTCAACTGGCTTCTGACGCAGGAATCCCGCGATTAAGTATTCTTCTACGTCGGGAGGCGCAGGGACAATCGCCGAGAAGGTCAGCGCCGGGTCAGTACCGATCGCGACGGCGACTTCCATCTTGCCCGAGGGGCGATCGCCCTCGATCTGGACAGAGCCGCCCGAAGAGCGTGCCATGACATCTACGGCGGCACTGCGCTTCGATTGCTCGGACGTACTTGCCGCTTCGGCCCTCATGCGCTCGCGATAATGTTCCGCGCCGACTTTCTGGCGCTGCCAATGCATTCCCGTGGTGCGCTCGTCGTATACCTGCATGCGATACATGCCAACATTTCGCTTTCCAGTCTTTGGATCGCGCGTCACCACACATGGAAGAGTTATGAAGCGACCAGCGTCCTGCGGCCAGCACTGAAGAATTGGAAATTGGCTAAGCGAGATGTTTTCTTTTTGAATGATTTCTTTGCAGGGGCCAGTGGGAACCGTCTTGGGAAAGAACTTTCCCATCTCCGCCAGCATGGGAAGCATTTTTACTTTTTCGAGGAAGCCCTGGGGAGATTTCACGTCCATGAAGTGGCGGATGCGATCGGCTATCTCGTCGAGTGCGTCCACTTCCAGCGCAAGGTTCATACGCCGAGCCGAGCCGAACTGGTTGATTAGGACTTTTGCGTCGGGTAGGCCCTTAATGTTTTCAAACAACAGCGCCGGACCGCCCGGTGCGCCGTTACGATTACGGCTTTTCGAAACGCGATCGGTGATTTCCGCGATTTCTAAAATTGGATCTACCTCAGCGCGGACGTGTTTCAGCTCTCCAGCGCGGTCCAGAGCTTTGATCCACTCACGCAAATCGTCGTAGGCCAAGGCGTCCTCTTTCGTAGGCAGCGATTTCGCTTGAAAAGAAATTATATAGATTCGGGGCTCGCATGTCGGACTGCGCGTGCGCCCTGCCTAACCCTCCAACAGCGTTTCATCGCTACTTTCTTCGCGAAAGGATAACGGCATATGCCACAAGTTTTCACTTGCCTTGAAGAAGAATGCGGATCCGGACTTCTGACTCCTCCCAACGGGTTGGACGAAATTCTTGCCATGTTTGGCGATCACAGCGAATATCTTCATCCGGATGGAACACTTGACTCGAAATGGCAGTCGGGTTTTCTTGCAACTGCAACGTCACCATTTCCGATGCTTCTGGCGTGGGACCGCACCAAATACATCAGTCACTTTACGTGCCACAGATTTCTCGCGGAAGTGTTCAGTGCCATTTTTCTTACAATTCAAGAACAGGGCTTGCAGGCGACTGTCCATAGCTTTGGCGGATGCTTCGCATTTCGCCGACAGCGCACTGGAAACAAGCTTTCAGCCCACAGCTGGGGCATCGCAATTGACTTGAATTCAGAAACTAATCAGCAAGGATCGAGAGGCAATATGGACGCCAGCCTGATCGAGGTGTTTCGCAGCGCGGGATTTACCTGGGGTGGCGATTGGGAGGGGAACACGAAAGATCCGATGCACTTTCAGTTCTGCACGGGATATTGAATTTCAGGTCATGCATCCGGAGGAACTGTTTTACAGATGGCAGACAATCATCCTGCAGCTTCCTATATAGTTTCGATAGGAAGGGGTGACAAGTGCTGCGACGCGTCGTAATTACAGGGATGGGATCGGTCAGTCCCAACGGCATAGGAAATCAGGCGTTCTCGGAAGCAATCCTGCAGGGCCGCAGTGGGGTGCGACGTATTTCGCGCTTTGATGCTTCTGAAGTGCCGGTGCAAATTGCCGGCGAAGTCTCTGACTTCGACGAGCTGGCATGGATCGAGAAACGCGAGCGCAAACATGTTTCGCGAGTATTGCCTTTGGCTTTAGCTGCGTCCACCGAGGCCCTCTCCACAGCAGGGATTGATACCGCTTCCATTCCGCTCAGTGAAAAACGCCGCTTTGGCGTCATACTCGGCTCGGGCGGCGGGTCCCAGGAATTTACCGAAGAGCAATACCGGTTATTTTTTCAGCAAAAGTATAAGCAGATGAGTTTGTTTTGCGTGCCCACGGGAGTCATGGGAACCCTTTCCAGCGAGTTGAGCGTGCGCTTCGGGTTGCGGGGGCCGAGTCATGTGATAACCACCGGATGCACATCGTCCACGGATGCGTTCGCATACTCGATGCGTCAAATTCAGTCTGGACGCCTGGACATGGTGTTAAGCGGCGGAGCAGACGCGCCCATTGCACTGGGGATCGTTAAGGGATTCATCCTGATGAAGATTCTCACTGACAACTGGAACGAGAGCCCTCAGCGCGGATCGCGTCCATTCTCAGTGGACCGCGACGGCTTTGTTCTGGCAGAAGGCGCATGGATGTTTGTGCTGGAAGAATACGAGCATGCGCGCGCCCGAGGCGCAAAGATTTTTGCCGAGATTGCAGGCTACGGCTCGACCTGCGAAGCTTTTCACCGCGTGCGTTTACAAGAATGTGGCGAAGAGCCTGCACGAGCCATTGGATTGGCAATGAAGACGGCCGGAGTCAGTGCGACGGATGTTCAGTATGTGAATCTGCACGGAACTTCGACCCAGTTGAACGACAGAATTGAAACCCGAGCCCTGAAACTGGCGCTGGGCGAACATGCGCGCCAAGTCCCGATGTCGGCGCTGAAGTCGCAGATCGGGCATCCCCAGGGAGCGTGCGGCGCGGCAGGCGTGGCGGCAACAATTGTGGCGATGCAGAGCAGCCAGATTCCGCCGACAATCAATTTGGAAAATCCGGACCCTGAATGCGATCTCGATTACGTTCCAGATCAGGGCCGTAAGAAAGCTATTGAACATGCCATCTGCAACTGCATCGCGTTTGGCTCAAAGAATTCGGCGCTAGTTTTGAGGAATTGCGCGTAGGTTGTCACTGACTGGTCGGCAGCACAACCTTCTTCAACTGTCATCTCGAGCGGAGCAAAGCGATTCGCTTTGCGCAGTCTAGAGAGCTGCTGTTAAAAAGTCCCCCCCTACATTGACAGAAAAGCAGGTCCCTCCGCTTGCCGGTGGCTTCGCTATGCGTATCCTCGGGTCGGCCGGGATGACATAGATTTAGATATTTCCCTGTATTGCCGTTCACGAATTCAGCAGATGCAAGATCGTGCTCTCGATCTTTGAATATGCGCTGGAATGAGGGTCAATCAGTTCGTAATGACCCGCAGCGGCGATCTCAAGCAGGTGAGCGTCTTCTCCGCGGACTTTCTTCGCCTGGACATAGCCGCGGCTCATAGTTGAAGGCACGACATCGTCTCCGGCACCGTGGATCAGCCATTGGGTGGCATTGACCTTTAGCTGCATGGGATCCGCTTCGTGATAATGCTCCGGCACTTCTTTCGGAGTTCCGCCGAGAAATTCCCCTACCGCATTGTTGCTGAGATGCAGCTCCCAGGCTTGCTGCAGGTCTGCAACTCCCGCCAGTGAGATCACACTCTTAACCGCCGGCTCGTGACTGGCAAGGCAGAGTGCGAGCTGCCCACCTGCGGAGTGTCCCATTACGAGCATTTTCGCGAGATCAAGATTGTATTTTTGGGCGATTTGGGGGACGTAGCGATATGAGTTGCGCACGTCCTCGAAGGTGCCTGGCCATCCTCCGCCCTTGTTGCCGACGCGGCGATACTCGACGTTCCAAGTGGCAAGACCCTTCGCAGTAAGGGCCGCGCAGAGATGTCCCGCGTGGGCAAGATCGTACTTAGCGCGCCAGAAGCCTCCGTGAAAGTTGATGACGATCGGGAAAGGACCCGCGGATTTGGGAATGCGGAGTTCTCCGAATTGATTGGAGTCTGATCCATACGCAATGTGTGCGTCCGCTGGAGGCGCAGGTTGCGTCAGAATGGATTCTGAAGACATTCGTAAGTGAACTTTGCTGGGGCGGTTCCTTTGGAAGCTGCTTTCTACTGTTCTTTAAGTTTCAGCTTGGATTTATTTTCGTCCAAAAATTCGCGCAGTTTATCGGCAACCTCCAGCAAGCGCCCCCACTGCTCATAGTAGAGCGTAACCGGAAAGCGTCCTAATCCATAGACGCTGACTCCGCCTTTTTCGCTCACCCTAAACTCCAGGCTTCCAGTGCGACGCTGACCTTGTTGCTCTAGCTTTTCCAGGCGGGCTTTCAATTCTTCATAGGTTGGCTCTGCCATTTTTTCACCTCAGTTATTTGGGACAATATTTGAATGATAGAGGTCGCTACAGGATGGCGTCGAGTGTCGCCGGACGAAAAGTGGAGCCATGCAAAAATCCAGCTCTTGGCACTTGGCTTTCAGCCAAAAGCTGGTAGTTAGAAGGCGATGATCGCAGTTACGGGAGTCTCAGGCGAAACGGCGATCTGATTTGCGTTGCGCTTTCTCGTGCTCCTGTTGTTCTTCCAGCAGTCGGTTTAATTCGTCAATCAGTAGCATCAGCTTGCTTCCATCTCGTTCCTTGCTCACGGCAGCGCAGAGACGCTGTAGATTGGGATCGGAGAAGTCGAACATGGGGAAACCTCCGTTTCGCAGTTGGAGCTAACCCCGTGTGCGATCAGGAGTTGCGGAAAGAAATTCAGATTTCCCTAAGATTAGCGGATCTAGGTAATTGCAACGGTCAATTGAATTACTGCTTGAACGTTGGAAGGAGCGGCAGGGAGGACAGTTCGAATAGGTAGGGCCCTCGGCTTCGCCCGGGATGACACTTTGCCGATCTTAGTCATTTTCCATCGCCTCCCGATGCGCGGAAGTGTCGAGGCATAAAGCCGGGACTGAGGCTGGCTGGCACTCAACATCTGTGGACGCCTCATACTCGGCGAGTAACGCGTTCATCTGACTTAGGATTGCGCGCAGGCTTTCGGTATTAGTTTCGGATTGCGCGCGCTCCCAGAGTTCCATCCAACCTTTGGGTTCCGTGATGAGCATGCAAAGTTCTCCTGACGGATTCATCGTAAATGGCCGAGTTCGGCTGCGCCATTGCGTGGAGTTCAAGGAGTTATCGGTCGCGCCCAAAGTGGGAACGGACGTGCGTTTCAGATTGGTGCGGGTTAACTGCAAGTCCCATGACTTCGCGCGCAGGCTTCAGATTATCTTCCAGACGAAGTGGGCAATCAGGGCGAAAAGCAGCAGCATGAATACGGAGATCCAGAGCAGGAAGTTGAGTGTTAGCTTTGGAGAATTGATTTCCTTCTTGTCCATTTGTATTCCTCAGTCATTGCCCAGCGTGAATTTGTTTTCCCTCTGCTTGCTTCACTCTACACGTAACCCCTTTAAATTCCGCGTTCTCTGTAGTCCCTTGAGGTCAATTTTCTGGCACGAAACTTGCTGATGTATGGGCGCGTCCCCCGCAAGGAGATGGCACCTATGAGTTACTTTGGATTTTCTCGAATTACCCTCGCGCTAATCGCAGCGCTTTGTCTTGGGGGATCGGCTCTGGCCAATTCAACCACAGTTAACATGACCTTTCTCGGACCCGGCGGCAATAATGCTGGCGGCGTCTATACGTATCCTTACAACTTTTCGATTAATGGGGAAGCTCCTACTCCGTTGATTTGCGATTCCTACAACAATGAAGTCGTAGGCGGAGAGACTTGGAAAGCCACTACTTCGGGTCTGCTGGGCGGAAACGGATTATTTGGATCGAGCCTCGTGAATTACAAAGCGGCGGCATTGATTTATCAATCCATTCTCAACGGGACAACCAACCCTAACACCGGCAACTTTGCGCTCTGGGCACTGTTCGCGCAGAACGCAAAGAACAACCCGTTTTACACGGCCAGCGGAGCCCAGTCCGTTGATCAATGGGCACTGGCTGGGGCGTTAAATTTACCTAATAGCGCGTTTCGCGGGTTTGTGCTCTACACTCCCGTCGCCGGCACCCAAAGTTGGGGAGGCACCCCGCAGGAATATATCGGATACACGCCGCCTGCGGCTGTTCCGGAGCCTGCCTCGCTGATGCTGCTGGGCACGGGTCTGGTGGGATTGGCGGGAACAAAATTGTACTCGTTCTCGCGACGTCTCTTGTAGAGAATCACAACGCGAGGTTCCGACGTTGACTAGTTGGAACCTCGCGCCGCGGATGAGGATCGAGGCAAGCAACGCCCAGCTTGGGAAGCTGCGCTTCATACGGAGTCAAAACTTTTGAGCTTGTACCACAGGCAATAACTGTCGTTCGGCAATTAAAGTTTGGTCATGACGTTCATCTTTTGCCGACTGATAAGGACAAAAGAAAAGTACGCTAACAGCGGAGGGCGATCAGTCAACGGCCTTGCTTCTTGGCAAGCGCGGCATCTGCCAATTTCACGTAGTAATCCATGGGCTCGGGTTTGTGACCAAGACGCTCGTCCAAGGGAACGAGACGAGGGCCTTCGTCCCTTGCCGCCTCGTCTGTCGGCGGGATAAGTTTCACCCTGGCCATTTTCTGTTTGCTTCGTTTCATCATTTGTTTCAAGTCCCTCGAGTTAACGCTAGTCATCATACGTTAGTTTTTTCCCCGGTTCTTGCACTTAAGACGTAGCACTTTCATTACCCCCGGACGGCTGGGATACATCCGAACGGCCAGTAAATTCGATCGGATTTTACTAAAGCATCGACAGAGATGGAGCGGGAGACGGGGATCGAACCCGCGACATCCAGCTTGGGAAGCTGGCGTTCTACCGCTGAACTACTCCCGCTCAGCTTTGTAGGTAAAGGGAGATTATCATTCGCACGAACCTGGAGGCAACGAGCGTTGCTTCCCTGCCTCGATGCTTAACTCGCAAGCCTGGCTAACTTTTGGAAGCAGATATAATCCACGAACACTTCTGCCTGGCATGGCAGCAGCTGGAAAACTGCAGCTTACGGAGGATGAAGCAAAAAGCCTATGAGCCTAGTAATTCGCCGCTCGGCGATTCACGCCGATGGATGTTATACGACTTCTCCGATAAAAAAAGGGGCGTTCGTTGTTGAGTATGCGGGAAAACGCATCACGATTGCCGAGGCCGACACACTCTATGAAAACTCTCCGCGCACCTACCTATTTGGACTGACCAACGGCACCCATGTGATTGATGGGGACGGCATCGCGGCGTTCATCAATCACTCTTGTGATCCCAACTGCGAAGTGGATGAGATCAAGGGAAAAGTAATCATCACCGCCATACGAAACATCAAGGCCGGCACCGAACTCACGTACGACTACAACCTGTATGACGGAGATCTAGATGACGATTCTCCGTGCTTTTGCGGGACGAAGAAATGTCGGAAGAGCATGTACTCGAAGAAAGAGTTGGCCAGGCGCAGAAAGATTGAGGGGAAACGCTGAGTTTTGTTCTTGGCTTTTAGCTAAGAGCTTACAGCCTGTTTATGTCCATCGAAACCAGCGCACTGCCAGAGCGAATGAAATGCTCCCCCAGAGAATCAAGATCAGCAGTCGGGTCGCTTGTGAGCTGAATGGCGCGCCCTGGAGAATTACGGCTCGTAGAGCGTCGTTCAAGGCTGTCAATGGTAAAGCTTTTATGAACGGCTGCAGCATCGTGGGAAAACGCTCGTAAGAGAAAAAGACGCCCGAAAAGATCCACATCGGCATCATGATCAGATTGATGAGTCCGCTGACGCTTTCGATTTTCTGTGCACGGCTGGCGGTTAGGAGACCCAGCCCACCGAACGCCACGGAGCCGATGGCTCCCAACACCACTATTGAAAGCAGCGATCCCAGAACTCGTAGATGAAATACGAGAACTCCGAAACCAAGCAGTAATCCCACTTCAATAATCATCAACACGAGGCGGCTGCTGGCGAGCGCGAGCAGGAAATCACTCCGTCGCATAGGAGTGGCTACAAAACGCTTAAGCAGCTTGCGCTGGCGCATTTCTACTAGAGCGAATCCGATGCCCCACATGCCGGAGTTCATCAGATTCATTCCCAGGAGCCCGGGAATGAGGAAGTCAATGTAGCGCGATCCGGGTTCGCTGGATGCTACCGAGACCGTTGGCAGCGGATCTTTTCTTCCGAGTGACGACTGCAGCGCCGCATCTACCTCTGAGCGGGCGAGCACGCTCTCGGGGCGAGATGGATCATAGTGATAAAGAACTCCGCCCTTGCCGTCCGATTCGATGGCGAGATCGAATTTGCCAAGACGAAATCCCTGTAACGCTTCGGAGAACTTCAGAAGCTTCGCATGGATAAACGCTGCTTGCGGTGAGCGCTCAAGCAGCGCCAACAAATCTTGCGTATCTTTGCTGCTGGAAATAATTGCAATGTTCGTAACGTCGGCGGGTTTGTTCCGGAACGCGATACCTAATCCAAAAGCAAGTAGCAGCGGGAAGACGAAGATCCAGAAAATTACCTCCGGCTCCCGCTTTAATTCCTTGAGCCTGGCGATCAGCAAATGAGAGAAGCCGGACCAACGGCGGTTATGGATGTCGCGAGGTGGGGCTTTCGGTTTTGCCGTGAGAGGCGGCGGGTTTTCCGGGATTTCCACGCTAGTCCTCCCTTAAGTGACGGCCGGTGAGGCGTACGAAAACGTCCTCCAGGCTGGCTTGCCTTGTCATCAGGTGCAACAACTCGAGATTCCGTTTCCTCACATCCTCAAGCAATGCCGGAATAGTGTGATGGGGTTCGCGGACAGTCAGATTGATCAGCCCGTCATCCTCGCGAACCGATTCAACTCCGGGGAGCGACTGCCATCCATCGGTCGTTGACGGTGAATGAGAACTGCCGTTCGCGCCAACAGAGAATTCAACTACGTGATGGCCTCCGAGCCGATCAATCAGGTCAGCGGGCGTGCCCTCGGCGATTACTTCGCCATGGTCAATGATTGCAAGGCGATCACAAAGGCGCTCGGCTTCCTCCAGGTAGTGGGTCGTGAGCAGGACGGTCCCGCCGTTGCGCTGAAAGGAGCGGACGATATCCCAAAGCTGGCGACGGCTTTGCGGATCAAGTCCGGTTGTCGGCTCGTCGAGAAAAAGAATCTTGGGATCGCCTACCAGAGCGGTTGCCACGGCCAGTCGCTGACGTTGGCCTCCGGAAAGCTTGCCCACCCAGGATTCGGCTTTCTCGGTAAGCTGAAACGCTTCCAAAGCCTCGCTCGATGAACGCGGACTGCGATAAAAACTGGCGAAAAGCTCGAGCGTTTCACGCACCGTAAGTTTTTCTGAAAGACGTGTTTCCTGTAGAGATATGCCCATCCATTCGCGCAACTCACGCTCATCTTTTTGCCAAGTGCGTCCGAAGATTGTGACGTTGCCGGAAGTGGCGGCAAGCAATCCTTCAAGAATCTCAATGGTGGTAGTTTTGCCGGCTCCGTTGGGACCGAGAAGGCCAAAACATTCTCCGGTCTGAATCTCGAGATTGAGGCCGCGAACAGCCTCGACTTTTCCGTCGTAAGTCTTGCGGAGATCGCGGCACTGGATGGCAAAGGGCACTAAATAATTTTAACGCAGGGTGAAAATTGTAGCGGAAGTCCAAGCTATCTCTTTTGTCTCATCGCGTCCGTGATCTAATCTTCTTTATGCAAGCTGGCGATCTGACTTCGGCGCTGCACAAGTATTGGGGATACGATTCATTTCGTCCGCTGCAGGAGAGTATCGTTGGCAGCCTGCTGGATGGGCGCGACACTTGCGTGGTCATGCCAACTGGCGGAGGCAAGTCATTGTGCTATCAATTGCCTGCATTGCTGTCGGGGAGAACGGCGGTTGTAGTCTCCCCGCTGATTGCATTGATGCAGGACCAGGCAGCGCAATTGGCACAGATGGGGATTCCGGCCGCAGTATTAAATAGCTCGGTGACTGCGGGGGACCAGGCATCGTTGATTGCCAAAGCGCAGAGAGGTAATTACCGGTTGTTGTATTTTTCTCCTGAGCGGTTGGCGCGCGCCGACACCATGGACTGGCTGCAGAAAGTTCCCATCGCCTTTTTCGCAGTGGATGAAGCTCACTGCATTTCAGAGTGGGGACACGAATTCCGTCCTGAATACCGGCAGTTGAAGAAATTGCGGACTTCTTTTCCTGATCACCCAATAGCCGCGTTCACTGCCAGCGCAACCCAGCGTGTTCGTCACGATATTCTTAGCCAGCTGCAGCTACGCGATCCCGCAAAATATATTGCCAGCTTTCACCGCCCAAATTTGCGTTATCTGATCCGCGAATGTAGTGCGCACGAACATCAGCGCATGCTGGTGACCACGCTGAGGCAGCATCCCGACGGCAGCGTGATTGTTTATGCACCGACAATTGACAGTGTGATGTCTACCGTAAGTTTCCTCGAAGGCATTGGGATTCCGGCGTTTCCCTTCCTCTTCAATATGGATGCGGGCGAGCGCCGCGGGATTGTGGTGGTGTGGATTTCCGAAGTTGTGCGTGTTTTTTTTTTAAATATCGGATTTGTAG
>JALYIM010000227.1 GCA_030775785.1 Acidobacteriota bacterium | reverse complement strand
ACGGCCTGACCTTATTGAAACTTCTCTGATGCGAAAGCCGGGAGACCATCTTGGTTGGCTTGACGAGCTTCCGTACTAGCAATCCGCCTATGCTGCCAAAGCTCAATCGCCGACGGGCTCTGTTCGTACTGGGGAGGATTGACGAGATCCTAGCCTGGGAACAACGCAGTGAAGCAGAACGCGACACCCGTTTTGTGGAACTGGGGAAATATCTGTGCGAGGTGCGGGCAGGTCAATATTGGCGGCTTGAGAACCTGAAGTCCTTTGATGACTTCCTGGAGAGACGATTCCCGGAATCGAGGCGCAAAGCTTACTACCTGATGTCCATTCATGAGCATCTGCCACCAGAGGCACGAAAAGAACTGAAGCAGGTGGGCTGGACGAAAGGGCTGGAGCTGGCGAAAGTGGCACGTTCGGCAGGTCAGCAGTTCGATTGTGCAACCTGGTTGCACAAAGCACGGGAAATGCCCAAAGAGGAATTCAAGCGCGAAGTGGAGAAAGAGCTTACCGGCAAAGACACCGAACCCTGGGAGATTATCTACTTCAAGTTCTACAAAAGCCAGCTCGAAGTCGTGGAGCAGGCCATCGAAACAGCGGCTCTCATGTTAGGCAGCGACAAATCCCGAGGCTACTGTCTGGAGATGATCTGTGCAGACTTTCTGGCGGGAGCGAACTTAGAAGACGGCAATCCTGACGTGCTGCTGCAATCGGTTTCGAGGATGGTCAAATTCTTACCGGGCGAGCAGAAGCAAACCTTTCTCGACGAGATGAGCCAAAGTGCGTAAAAGCGTCGTCCGACCAAAAAGTCCGCGGCTGCAACTGAACGCCCTCCAATATCAAAAACTCTGCCGAGAAGTCCTCAAGCGCGATGGTTGGAAATGCCAAAGCTGCGGAAGCACGAAGCAGCTACAAATTCATCACAAGGAATTCCGCAGTCATGGCGGAGATGATTCAGAAGAAAACCTCGTCGCATTATGTCGGGCCTGCCACGGAACTTTTCACACTGGATAATGCCCGTCAATTCTGGGTCGAAGTGCATGACATATCGGTGCCGAATCATACGGTACGGGGCAACACGTTTGTCAGCTACGC
Organism: Acidobacteriota bacterium; assembly: GCA_030775785.1. Classification (GTDB taxonomy): domain Bacteria; phylum Acidobacteriota; class Terriglobia; order Terriglobales; family Acidobacteriaceae; genus JALYIM01. The sequence goes on along the minus strand of JALYIM010000227.1, from coordinate 3,916 downwards.
TATCTCGAAATTATCGGAATAGTAGCTATCTCGTCCCTAATCTGTTCGAGACGCAATCGTCGCCTTTGGTGATCACTTCAGTGGTCGTAGCATGCCTAAACGAGTCTCCGTATTTATCATTCAGCTCACGAATCCTCGGCAATTTCATCTTTTAGGCCTTCCAGTCGCCGACTCAATTCGTCATACAGCACCTCAGTATCTTATGCACGGACGAGTTCTGGGTTTATCGATGACCACGTATTTTAGGTTGCCGCCCACCACCCGTCCGAACTCGGGGCCGGAGGAAACAGGGATCAACTCAGATTTTCTCTGCACCGCCAATGCGCCAGGCGATGATCGCGGCCCTCCAGCTACGTTAACGACGCAAACTAAAGTCTTACCCCTAATTGCCTCCCAATTGCGCGCCGTTTCGGTACACTACGGCGGACCAAGAGACATTAATGTCTCCCGATTGGGCAGATTCACTGATCGGCAGCCTTCCCTCCGCTTCCGCCCGCGGTCATCGGTCTAACTGGACATACGGGAAGGCGCAATGTGTAACGAAAATGTTGTCTTTTAACCAACAAGGCTCGTGGGTAGCAGGCCAATTCCCAATGCACCCCGAGTTCCTCCTGTGGAAGGGCGTCGCTTACCCCTAAAACTCCCTATGATGTTTGGCGAGCGACGAGGCCCTGCTGGCGTTCCCCGTCAGATTTACACGGGCTATCTTCGGCAAATTGACAGCACGGCTCAAGCGGACGAAACATCCCACGGCTGCGAGAGGACGGGGTCGGACACTCGGCGACGGAGATCATCCTGCAGGGGCTCTCGATTTTTCAGGACTCGCTGCGGATAAAACTCAATGTTTTGTGACTTCCGCAAGAATCTAGGCGCCCGAAAACCATTCCCTTGCGCGAAACCGTACGTCGATAATGCTGATCTAGGTGCGATGCACGCCAGTTTTGGTCTAAATTTTTCGCTCTCGGCCTGGCATGCCCTGAAACACTTTTTCGGAATGAGTACCTGGTGCTTGACTCCATCTTCGGAAATAGAAAAGCCGTTAAACAAAGCGGACTAAAGTCTCGGTCCCGTATAAAATGTGTTTCCAGCTGCCGTTGCGTGCATTATCTGCGAGGTCATTCTTGTACTTTAGGCCCGAAACGCTTGACGAGGCGGTTCAAGTACTTGCGGATTCCGGAGGACAAATCTTGTCTGGCGGCACGGACTTCTTCCCCGCTCTCGGTGATCGACCCGTTATTGGCAATGTGGTTGATATCTCTGCCCTCGGCGAATTGAAAGGCATCGTTCACGATTCGGAATACATACGGATCGGCGGAATTACTACCTGGAGCGACATTGTCAAGGCTTCGCTTCCGCGATGCTTTGACGGATTGAAGGCTGCGGCACGTGAGATTGGCGGAATTCAGATCCAGAATCTGGGTACCGTGGCTGGCAATCTGTGCAATGCCTCGCCCGCTGCGGATAGCGTTCCTCCCCTTCTCGCGCTTGATGCCGAAGTAGAACTTACTTCGCGTATAGGCACACGCCGCCTCTCGCTGTCGGACTTTATCACTGGCAATCGCAAGACTCGGCGCCAACCGGGCGAAATCCTTTCTCGGATTCTGGTGCCGCGCACCGTCGAGAACGCGGAGTCAAAATTTTTGAAACTTGGTACTCGCCGCTATCTGGTGATCTCGATCGCGATGGTAGCCGCCGTAATCCAGAAGGACTCATCGAATTGCGTGCGAGAGGCTCGCGTAAGCGTCGGCTCTTGCTCCGTCGTGGCGACGAGGCTAACGGAATTGGAGCAGGCGTTGATCGGCGAGCCCGTAATAAGAGGATTAGGTTCTCTCGCAATTCTTCCTCACTTCAAGAAGTTGTCACCCATCGCGGACTTGCGTGCGACGGCGGCTTACCGGCAAGATGCGGCCTTGCGATTGGTCCAGCGCGCGTTGGATGCCTGCGCGGAGGGTGCGAGTGGCTAGCATCGCCCGAGTCTCGGAAACTAAGTTCCAATTTAAATTTGTGGTGAATGAACACGGAGTCTCCGTATGCACGCGTCCGGAGAAAAGGCTGTCGCGCGTTTTGCGGGACCAACTTGGGCTGACCGGAACAAAAGTGGGTTGCGATGCGGGTGATTGCGGAGCTTGCACCGTCTTGCTGGATCAGGAACCGGTGTGCGCCTGTTTAGTAGCCGTGGGACAAATCGAAAACCGTGCGATCACGACAATTGAAGGACTGAAGTCTCGCCCTCCACTCTATGACCGTCTGCAAAGAGCCTTCCTTTGTCACGGGGCTGCCCAGTGCGGAGCGTGCACACCTGGAATGCTGATATCGGCAACAGCACTACTCGAGAGCAATTCTTTACCCTCTGAAGCCGACGTGATGGATGCGATTGGTGGCGTGCTCTGCCGCTGCACAGGATACCGGAAAATTATCAACGCCATTCTCGATGCGGCCGTTCCCGGCGCGGGGTCGGAAGGTGCGGCACAAACTTCATCTCCAGCCGCGGGTAGCTCCGTGGGCCAGCGGACGGTTCGTCTGGATGGAAAGAAGAAAGTCGAAGGCACAGAAATATTCGGCGCGGATGAAACACCGCAAGATGCCCTGTCGCTGCGTGTCGTTCGTTGCCCTTATGAAAGGGCCAGATTTCGCTTCGGTGATTTGGAATCTTTCATCGCTGCTCATCCGGGGTTGAAAACTGTGCTTACCTGCAAAGACGTCCCAGGAGAAGACCGTTACGGGGTGATTCCGCGCTTTGCAGATCAGCCGATTTTTGCTCACTCCGAGGCTAGGTATCGAGGCGAGGCCATCGCAGCTATCGTGGGCGATCCGGATGCGGTAGAAAATCTCGACCTGTCGCTATTCCCTGTCGTATGGGAAGACCTGCCGCCACTCAGAACAATTGATCAGGCTCTCGCACCTGATGCTCCGCTCATCCATGCGAACCGCGCAGGAAACGTGTTAACTGGAGGACGCGTGGTGCGGGGAGATGTCGAGCGAGGATTGTTAGAGGCCGACTTCGTTGTGCACGGCGAGTTTGAGACCGGCTTCGTCGAACATGCATGCATCGAGCCGGAAGCGGGGTTTGCAAGGCGGATTGGCAATCGAATCGAAATCCAGGCGTGTACCCAGTCGCCCTACTTGGACCGCGCGGATATCGCGAAGCTTCTCGGCATTCCCGACGAGGCGGTGCGAATTATTCCTACGGCTGTCGGCGGAGGTTTCGGGACGAAGCTCGACTTGTCAGTTCAGCCGTTCGTCGCGCTGGCAGCATGGCAGATGCGGCATCCAGTTCGCCTGGTATATTCGCGCATCGAATCCATCATGTCGACGACGAAGCGCCATCCGGCACGCATGCGATGCCGTGCCGGAGCTAGGAAAGACGGGAAACTTGTCGCACTCGATTTCGCAGCGGATTTCAACACTGGTGCTTATTCCTCGTGGGGTCCAACAGTTGCTGCCCGCGTTCCGGTACACGCTTCCGGCCCCTACAAGGTCCCGCACTACCGGGCTATAACGCGTGCGATCCACACCAATATCGTTCCCGCGGGCGCGTTTCGTGGATTTGGTGTGCCGCAGATGGCAATCGCCCAAGAACAGCTTTATGACGATCTTGCTATCGGGTTGGGGATGGATCCGTTGGAATTCCGCATTTTGAACGCGCTCGATGACCAGAGTCCGACGGTGACAGGACAAGTTATGGGCGAAGGCGTCGGCATTCGCGCTTGCTTCGAAGCACTGCGTCCCAAATGGAATGCGGCTCGCGCAGAAGCCATGGAATTCAACGCGAAGACCATCGGTCCCATTCGCCGAGGCGTTGGAGTAGCCGGAATGTGGTACGGCTGCGGTAATACCTCGCTTCCTAACCCGTCCACCGTGCGCATCGGCCTGAAACGCGATGGCAGGATTTCTCTTCACCAGGGAGCAGTTGACA
>JALYIM010000226.1 GCA_030775785.1 Acidobacteriota bacterium | reverse complement strand
AGCTGCGAACGGGTTCGCATCCACAGTTAGACAATTTCAGAGACCGGTGCGATTCAGTCTTGCAAGGGATTTCCCGTATAATACGGTCGGAATATACGTTTTAACATTTCAATTACTAAGTTTGTGCAGTCGAAAAACATCGCATCGTGTTCTTCGACTTTGCGGAAAGTCACGTGTTTCTAGTTTGTAGACTTTGGGTAGTCGACGCGCAGCGCGAGAATTTCGTATGGCCGGATGGCAAAGGAGATGATGTGTCCATCAAGCTTCGCCTCCGAGGCTTCAGGAATCTCTAACAGATTGGTTATGGACACCGCCGTCGCACCCTGGGGAATAGTGAGTTCCACCTTCGAGGTTTGTCCCGCCCACTCATAAAGGTGGAGGATGAGGCCATCAGCGTCCTCGGCCTTCTTGAGAGCGGTTAGGACGACATTCTGCGGTTTGACGGTGATGAAAGAATGCTCGGCAGGGAGATTTCCTTTGTGCGGCGACATTATGATGACAGCGGGTTTGTTGTTGTATTCGTAACCGTGCCGCACAGTCAGAGCGCTCTTCCAGCTGCCGGCATGTGGGAACAAGGCAAAACCGAAATGATGATGACCACGGTCCGCATCGGGGTCGGGAGATGTCGGCGACCGAAGTAGGGTTAGCCGGAGGACATTCCCAGCGGCATCATAGCCGTACTTAGATTCATTGATCAAACTCAACCCGTGGTTGGTATCTCCAAGATCGGCCCAGCGCAATGCGGGCACCTCAAACTGCGCCTTGTCCCAACTGTTATTGCGAGTTGTCGGTCTTTCGATACTCCCGAATGGAATTTCGTAAGTGGCCTTAGTGCTCGTGGCAGTCAAAGGGAAGGCGGCCTTCAAAAGTACGTGGGTTTCATGCCAGTCGAAGTCATTGACAATACAAACTTGAGCATCATCGCCATTTATGGTTATCTGTTGATCAAAAGTCGAGTTTTGCCACGTGCGTCGTACGCGAATAGTCGCGCGGACAGGACCAGCCTGGAGTAGCTCGACCGTGTCCGCTTTTAGGGCTCTTGCCGGGACCTGGTCCAGTGTGCCTGGATCAATGTTCCAGGCGTCATACTCTTTGGGTTTGTCCACAAAGAATTGAAGATCGTTTCCACAGGCACCAGCCGCTATTGATTCGAACCGAGCTTTTTTATCGAACAGGCTTGTGATGCAGCCGGTGACCTTATCTACGGTTACCCGCACTGCTGCATTTTCTATGGTGAGTCCAGAGGCTTTTACACTTTTATGGAAATTTGCTACTCCTGGTACGACGTGAACGACCTCGTAACCGAGCGATGGAAGATGGGTGAGTTGAACCAGCAGGTGAAAAGTATTCGTAGCCTTGTTTACCCACATTATCTCGACCGGTTGCTGGAAGCCACGAGGATCAGTGACTATAACTGACTTCGTGGCCGCAGGCATTTGAACCTCGATTTCGGCAAGAACGGAACGCTCCCACGCAAGCGGATTGAAAACTAGTACCGGAACTCCGGAAGACCCACCAGTATCAATATGACTGGCGATTCTTTTAAGAGCGCGGCCGGAAAGTTCAGACGAAGATAAGCGAACGTTGTCAAAGTCTCGCTGCGCATCTTTGTAAATGGCTCCAATACCGGATCCGGCAGCTAAATCGTGGAAGTCGTTGAAGGTAACCTTTTGCCAGGCGTCGTTGAGACGTTCGGCGGGATAAGGATCGCCGTCGAGCCATGCTAGCGACGTATATTTTTCGGCATCGAGAACTTGCTCCTCGCTACGTCGCATGCCTGCTTTGTGATTAGCCTGAGTTGTCGCCACGCCTCGATGGAACTCTAAATAAAGTTCGCTGTTCCAGGTAGGAATTGAAATCTGGCCCGCAGCCGGCGGTGGCGCCGTATAGCCTTTCGCGATGGAATCATAATCCCAAATGGGAGAAGCTGGAGCCAACTGACGTGATACTTTTTCGAAGTAGTTTCCTGTTGTCCCAAACTCCAATCGGGGGATGATCTTGTCCGAAGATTGCCAATGCGTCCCTTCGTCTAAAACCGCGCGCGTGGGTCCGCCGCCATGATCTCCAACACCATAGAGATCGAGCATGTCGGTCAGGCCCGGTGCGGCCTTCCGTGCTTCGACCAAATTTGCAGCCAGACGTACAGGATCGATATTGTCATTTGCGTAGTCGTGAGGAAAGTAAGTAAGAACCTTCGATCCGTCTGGAGACTTCCACCAGAAAAGTTTGAACGGCAGTTTGTTGGTGTCGTTCCACGACATCTTTTGCGTAACGAAGTAATCGATTCCCGATTTCTTATATATTTGAGGCGTTTGCCAGTTATATCCGAACGAATCAGGATTCCAACCAATGTGAACGTCTACTCCGTATTGTTTTTGAAAAAAGCGCTTGCCGAGAAGTAGAGATCGCGCCTGACTCTCTCCGTCGGGCAAGTTGAGGTCGGGTTCGACCCACATGCCGCCGACTATCTCCCATCGGCCTTCAACAACACGCCGCTTAATCGCCTCATTGACCGCAGGATATTTTTCCGCGAGCCAGCTGCTATAAGCTGCAGCGGACTGAGTGTAGGCGTACTGGGGATACTCATTCATCAATTGCAGCACTGTAGTAAACGTACGGCGCACCACGTCCTCAGTCTCAGAGACAGGCCAGAGCCACGCAGCATCGATGTGTGAGTTCCCATCCTCGTGATAAGTGGCTTCGTGCAATAAAGGTTTCAATGCCTCTAGCCGTGAGTGCGCTGCGTTCAGCGAGGCATCAAAAGTCCTTTTATCGCCGTTTTCTAGTGCCGCTAAATCAACAGCTGCAATCGCAAGCTCGAGCGTAGCCTTATCACCGGCGGTATTCTTCGATAGGCTGGGAATGAGCAGAGTGGCTGAAAGCATTTCCTGGCGCAGTTCCTCCGGATTGGGTCGATTTCCCGCGAAATCAATTTTGAGCTCAGAACCTCCAAACTCTCGCTCCTGATCGGTGCGAAGCAACTTAACTGCCACGAGCGCCTTATCGCCCGCCTTCGCGTCCTCGAACAGAACGATCGGCTCCAAGTCATCACCAAGTGCCACACGGCGGCCATTGAAATACAAAATCTCCGGTATCGGTCCGTTCCCGTGAGACTGAAATTGGAACCAAATCCGCGCCCCAGAAAGATCATAACCACGCAACCGCTTCGGGACCTCAATCCAGCTACGGTACCAAGCCGCCTCGCCAGAGGCTTTCGTCCCAGGCTTGGCCAATTGCCAGGATGAATCATCAAGAGCAGTACTCTCGCCATGAGGTATGTCTCCGGCGTGCGTTCGCCACTGGCCATCCGGAACGGAATCAAGTCCCGTGAGTCGCTGGAGCGTCTGTTGGGAATGTGGAGAAAGGTCTTTGGCGATTCGAGCTGTGTCTTCGGTTGTTTGTGCGTTTCCAGAAAGGTATAGCCATGGGAATACCCAAGCGCATGCGACAGATATTAAGAAATTCTTAGAAGTCATGCTCGGTCAACACTGATGTTAGGGAATATTCCTGGGTGAATCCGGCGCTGATTTTAACACCTGCAGCGTTGAGGATCGTCGCGGCCCAGGGTACTTGAACTGCTCCAAGTAAATTATTGTGGAGCAAGATAGAATTCCTTTTCATCCTTTCTTTGTAATGATATTGAGAGTTTTATGTCAAGCTGCTTATAATAACGATTAGATAATGAATAGTTCCTGGCCGGTTGTCACCATCCAAACCCCATTTTTAAGGGCCGAAGGGTCGCACGAAATCAAAGGAAATGAAGAATAAGCAAATTGTGCTTCTCGTCGTGAGCGCGTTATTCAACGCACTCTGCTTGGTCGCACAAGACGTCGCTGTTGACAAGGAGAGCAATGCAAGGCTCAACGATGAGCGCTTGAATCTTCAGACTGGAAGTCCATGGTCCCCTCGCACGAACCTGAATGCAGACGTTGCGCTAGTGTACGGTACCGACGCCTCGCTTCCAGCTCGTCTGGATTCATGGCGCCAGCACGGTTACAAAGTTCAGGGAATGACTGGAGTTGCGTGGGGCGGATATCAAGATTACCTAGACGGCCACTTCGATGGTAAAAATCACTGGGATGAAGCACAGAAGTATAAGGATGGGCACATGGCTCTCCATGGAGACATGCCCGGTATTACTCCCTATATCTCACCCGGAGATTCTTATGGCTTATATTTATTTAATAATATCAAACGGGTACTCGACGCGGGCGCTGACGCCATAACTTTAGAAGAGCCCGAATACTACGCTGACACTGGATGGTCCGACAATTTCAAGCGGCAGTGGAAAGAATATTACAGGGAAGACTGGCAAAGCCCCGACTCATCTCCCGAAGCACAATACCGGGCTTCTAAACTGAAGTATTACCTTTACCGAAGAACACTCGCAAACATATTCGCTTCCGTAAAAATTTACGCAAAGCAACGAAAACGAACTATACCGTGTTATGTTGCGACCCATTCGCTTGTTAACTATGCGCATTGGACCATAGTTAGTCCCGAGTCTTCTCTGATCGGCGTGGGAGCGGACGGATTCATTGCTCAAGTGTGGACAGGCACCGCGCGTACTCCGAATGTCTACGAAGGGCGCCAGCAGGAACGTACCTTCACATCTGCATTCCTTGAGTTCGGTGCTATGCAGAATCTGGCGAGAGCTTCGGGGCGACCTATCTGGTATTTGAGTGATCCGGTCGAGGACGACCCCAATCACGACTGGACCGATTATCGGAAAAACTGGGAGCGCACACTCACTGCTTCACTGTTCCACCCGGACGTATGGAGATTTGAAATTGCACCGTGGCCCGACCGAATCTTCAATGACAAGCATCCTCTCAAAGCGGGGAAAGAGTACGACGCGAAGAATAATGCGGAGAAGGTGGGAATACCGGGGACTTATGCAACAGAGCTACAAACCGTTATGAGTGTACTCGGCGACATGAAGCAGGCGGATGTTCACTGGGATTACTCCGGGACGCAGGGGGTGGGTGTTCTGGTCTCTGACACTATGATGTTTGAACGCGCGGACCCTAGTGCTTCCGATCTAAACCTCGGATCTTTCTACGGACTGGCTTTGCCTCCGTTAGTTCACGGCGTGCCCGTCGAACCGGTTCAAATTGAGAGCGCGAGATCGGCGAACTTCCTAGATAAATATAAGCTTCTTCTGCTTACTTATGAGGGGCAGAAACCTCCAAGCCCTAAGTTTCATGACGTTCTTGCCCGGTGGGTGCGAGCTGGAGGTGCTCTCGTCGTTATAGACGACGATCGTGATCCTTATAACGCCGTCCGCGAATGGTGGAACACGCCACCTCTGTCCTATCGAACTCCGTGTCAACATCTTTTCGATGTGTTAAGCATTCCGAAGGAAACGCCTGGCATGTATAGGGTGGGAAAAGGAACGGTAGTATTCTCCCACGAATCCCCAGCCGCCCTGACCTACCGGAAAGACGGGGCCGAGGTCATTCGAAATCTTATACGTCAGGCGGCGGCAGCTGTAGGACTTCCATGGAACGAAACCAATGCCCTCGTACTGCGTCGTGGCCCGTACATTGTCGCAGCAGGCCTAACTGAGTCTATTCCCGACTCAAAGCCATACTTGTTGCGAGGACATTTCGTGGACCTTTTTGATCCAGCTTTGCCGGTCCTTACAGCTGTCCAACTAACTCCAGGGAAACAAGTGCTCTTAATCGACCTAGACGCCCACTCCACGCTGTCCGTGCCTAGAGTTATTGCTTCGGCTTGTCGAATCCAGTCGGAAAAACGCAGCACAAATGAATTTAGTTTTCGTGCCGATGGCATTGAGAATACTGAAACGGTCATTCGCGTCCGAGCCGACCGCAAACTCGACAGCGTGCTTGTAGGAGGAAAGCCTCTGGCAAAGGGAAGTTATGAAATGGATCAAGGTACGCTACGGCTCCGGTTTACGAACTCCGCTTCTCCCATAGCCGTGCGACTTCGATTTGCGCCTTAGACATATACTTGCTGTCAGTTCTGATGGTTAGGATACCTGATCCGAATGGACATAATCTCGAAGGGATGAATTGGTACTGTAATCTCACCTGAAGCTGTGACAGATAACCCAGTCCCTTGAGGTTTCTCCATTAAATTGGTCAAGATCGCGGATTGGGCCCCCGGCGGGACACGGATTCTAACGTTCGCGTCTTTACCCTGCCATTCATAAAAGTGAATGATTAACCCATTTACGCCCTCAGCCTTTTTAACTGCAGTCATAACCACGTTACTAGCTTGTAAATTAATAAACGAATGCTTCAGGGGCATCCTCCCCTCGTGAGGCTGAACCTGCATTGCGGTTAACGAATTGTTGTAGTCGTATCCGCGCCGTATGGTCAGAGCTGTTTTCCAGTCCCCGGCATGCGGATAAAGCACATAACTAAAGTGGCGATTTCCGCGGTCGGCGTTTGGATCTGGTTCTACCGGTGAGCGCAACAGAGTTAGTCGCAGCACGTTGCCCTCGCAATCATAGCCATACTTAGATTCGTTAATAAGCGACAATCCTGTCCTGTTATCTCCTAGATCAGCCCATTGCAGAGCAGGTACTTCAAACTTCGCCTGTTCCCAGGTGTTGTTACGAGTCGTTGGCCGCTGAATTGTGCCAAACGGAATTTCATATGTCGCCATTTTGCTCCGCGTGGCCAAAGGAAACGCCGCTTTCAGGAGAATGTTTGTCTCATGCCAATCTATGTCGGTGGAAACTTCCAGTTCATCTGAGCCCGCGTAAAGCAGGATGTCCTGAATGATCTTTGACTTACTCCAGGTTCGCGTTAACCGAATAACGCTGCGAAGCGGTCCTTTTTCAATCATTACCACCGAATCAGTGTTCATCAATGGAGTGAAATGATCTAACGTGCCAGGATCAATATTCCATGCATCGTCTCCCTGCGGCTTATCGCTGAACGTTTGCAGCTGATTGCCGCACCCTCCGGCGGCCAGTGCTTCGAGGTGACTCACCTTTTGATAGATGCTAGTCATGCAACCCGTTCGTGAATCGACTGAAACCCTTAGTGCCGCGTTCTCCATCGTCATTCCGCTTACTTTCAAATCGCTTTTAATGCGGCGCTTACCAGGTACGACATGCAAAACTTTGTATCCCACCGATGGAATGTCCTTTGCCTGGATTAACAGACGAAAAGTATTTGTGTTGCTGTCAGCCGAAAAAACTTGTGAAGGCAACACGTTATTGCTTGCGTCCAAGACAGATACGTCGTTTGTCGGCGTCGGCGTTTGAATATCTAGGG
>JALYIM010000225.1 GCA_030775785.1 Acidobacteriota bacterium | reverse complement strand
CTCAGCGGAAATTCAGGACGGAGCTCAGCGTAATTCCCTCGAGCTCGAGATCTCGCAGACCCTCGAGAAATCCATCACCGCAAAACGTCATGGGGGAATTTTCGTCCCCTGGAATATCGGAGCGGGCGATTTTGCTCGCAACGTTCCGGGCACCCAGCAACGCGCAGGTCTCGATTCGAAAAGTTCGACGGCGGGAACGGAATTGAAATTCACCCAACCCGGAGAGTTTATCGAGTTTCTCTACAACCAATTGAAGGTGACGAAACTGGGCGCGCAGACCGTCAGCGGTCTTCGCGAAAACGTTGCATTTCCAAAGCAGACCGGAAAAGCTACCGGAGCCTGGGGCGCTGAAAATCCGGGATCTGATATCGCTGAGTCGAGCTTGACGCTCGGACAGGTCCCCTCGAGTCCGAAGACCTACCAGTCTTCGAGCTCCTATTCCCGACAACTGCTCGCTCAGGCGGTCATCGATGTCGACACGCTCGTCCGACAGGATCTGGCACGCGACATGGCGATCGCGATCGACCTCGCGGCTATCGCAGGGCCAGGAGGAAGCTCTCCGACCGGGATCCTAAATACCTCTGGAGTGCAATCCTTCATCCTCGCCGGCGACTCCGGCAACGGCGCTCAAGCGACTTACAGTGACATCATCAAAATCGCCGAGCAGCTCGAAGACGTGAACGCAGATCAACTGGGAGATCCTTCCTGGCTGACCACGCCGGCGATCAAATCGCTGTTCAAACTAACGACACGCCTGGGCAACACGATGGCAATACCGGTTTGGGGAGATAACGATGAGATCAGCGGATTCAACGCCGCTGCCTCGAACCAGGTCCCGAAGACCTTGGTGCGCGGATCTACATCGAACAATCACGCTCTGATTCATGGCGCTTTTCAAACCATGGTGATCGGAATGTGGGGATCCGGATTCGAGCTCGTTGTCGATCCGTATCGCTTGAAAAAGCAGGGCATGATCGAGCTCACGACCTTCATGATGGGCGACGTCGTCTTGAAGTATCCTCAGGCCTTTGTTGTCGCGGCCGTGCAGAAGTAGAAGCCAGCATCAATGCGCGGCCGGAGGGATGCACTCTTTCGGCCGCGCGCGTTATCGTAGATCTTCTGACGAGGGATGCTTTTCCATGGCAGACACTCAGCTTGAATTGCGAATAAATCCAGTTTTGCTCACCAGACTTCGCCAAGTGGCAAGTGAGTTGGGCACTCACTACTCGGTCTCACGATTGGCGTCGGACATCGTAGAAAATTGGGTGGCAGATCGTCGTCTGCCTGGGTGTAAGGTCCTGCGAGCCCCTTCTCGAGAGGAACTAAAAAAATAGCGGTTGGATTTCGGCGTTCCCTTCACCGATGAGAAATGCTCGCTTGAACGCAGTACGCGGAAGCGGGCCTAAATGCACGGCCTCGATATTGGGCATGAAAGCGGCGTGCTTCTGAGCATTGTCGGAGTTCCACCTGGCGACAACGTCGGAACCGGAATGAAGTGCGAAGCTATCAGCTGTCGATCGATCTCGATCCAGACTGCGGAGCCCAAGTCTTCTCGATAAAAGTAATCATGCTTTAAAGGGAGACTCTCGATTTCCTTTAAGACGCTGCTCTTCATATTCTTTGGGAAAGAGCGATTTCAACATCGGTTCGGCGAACTCTTTAAATGCGGCCTCGAGAACATGGTTTTCACGTACGCCCAGCGGCTGCAAAACTGGATTCGGAACGGCGAAAAAGCTTCCCCCTAAGTACTTTCGACCTCGATATCTACCGTCGATGATGTCGGAGAGCGACAAATCGGCAAGATATGGAGCAATTTGTTCGATGGTCTGTGCCGCCATGCAACACGGTGGCGTCAGACGTCGCGGGCCAATCATCTTCCGCGACAGAGTCGCAATGGAATTAAATTTTCTTCTCAACATTTCATTGAGAATATACGCGTCGCCGACAGCGTCGCGCGTAATCAACAACGGATAGATGCTACGCACGCTAGAAAGGTCAATTCCATCAATCGCCTCTGGAGCTCTCCGTTGGCATGTGCGACGTATAGCCTCCGCTAGCTGTCCGATACCCTTTGGACGTCCAACTTCGTTTTCAACAAGGTTTCGCTCCACTTCGTTGCGAAGTAAAGCCGCATCACCAGAATATTTTGCGCGCGCACTGAACGTGGCGCCTTTGTACTCGACAAAAACGGCCGCCGAATCACAGAGAATAATGGCATCGCATACTTCCGTTCCGTCCTGGTACTTAGGGTTTGGATACAGCGTATTGGTTCGGTTTTTCGCCCCAATACTCTCCGCTAGCATCCAATTCATGTAGCGTTCGAACAACTTGCCCCAAAATCTATGAAGTGCGTCTCTCTTGCCGGTCGGTAACGAGGAGTGCACGCGCCAGAATGGACCGCTCTCCAACTTTTCTGCGAGAAGTCCAACATCAATACAAAACAGATGTCCCCCGACTAAGCACAATGGCTTCGATCGAAACAAAGTGAAATCGTTCTTGCCTTTTAATCCCGGTGCGAACTTGTTCTTGAAGTCATCAGGCGTGGCAGATAGTTCTTCCTTGAACTTGTCTAAATTTGCAGTCGGAACTGCCGTCTGCGAAAAGTACGATTGCTGGATGAAAAGGCTACGGACATTCTCAGCATAAGATTGAACGCTGACGTTCTCGTACTTCCAGAGTAGTGCAAAGCATAAACTTTGAAATTCTTCCATTGACATGCCAACCAAAGTCCCAAATAGCTCTCCAATATTTATGAAGTCGGGATCGGCGCTCAATTCATCGCTAAAACGCGAATGCATGAGATAGGCACGGGCCATGCCATTGCGAAACGCATGGTGCCCGGAGTACTCGCCAGTGACTATGAACTCGAGAAGCGCATTTGACAACGTGCGTTCGTAGTCGCCCGTCTGAACCTCAGAGTTTAATTGATCGTTCGCCATGAGGAATAACATTCCGACAGGGCCCGGCGGTTGAATAAGAGGGTCAGCTCCTCCGTCCTCTTGACAATGAAGAACCGCCTCTTTCGCAACGAACAGCAACTGCTGCCGGTGGAAGACGTATTGAGAACTATTCTGGCTCGCTTCAATCAGCCGTTCAGCTTCCGCCGGTTGGAAGTATTTACGCAAAAAATGCGCATGTGACTCCAATTCCGGCGCACCGCGCTCCCAACATCGAAGGATCGCATTGATTGCACTGCAAAGGTAAATGACATGATCGCGGGAAAAGTGCGAAAGCGCATCCCTAAATTCCTGAATCGTGCTTTGCCGGTCGCGCCCCAGACCATATGTGACGAACGTTACCAAGCGTTCCATTCATAAAGTTTATCCGAACGGCGCTCGCTAAAAGCACACTTAGGAGCTCGGGGCTCTTCGACGGGCCTTCCCCCTTTACCACGCTGCGACGTCCCCGAGCTTTTAGGTACGTCCACTGTATTTTCGAATATGCTTTAAACCCTATGAGAGTTTGCAAAGCGACTTTCAAGATTTTGGTGCTCTTCTTTGCAGTCGGATTTGCCACCGCCCAGCAGGCACCAACTTTTAATGCAGAGTCCAACGTCGTTCTTGTACCTACGCTCGTACGAGACTCGGGCGACCAGGTAGTTTACGGCCTACAAGCGAAGAATTTCATCATTGAGGACGACGGAGTCGAACAAGCGACTCACCTAGATGAAGCTGCGGAAGGACAGCCAATCTCGATAGTGATCGCTATCCAATGTGGTCGCGGAGCAAAACGCGAGTTTCCCAGAATGCGAGGGTTGGCCTCAATGTTGGATCCAGTTTTGAGCCAATCGGGCACGGAAGTCGCTTTAATTTTCTTCGACAGCACAGTTACACTTGCGCGGGATTTCACAGGCGAAGCTGATCTTATTGAAAACGACCTAAACAATTTACAACCTGGAGACGGCGG
>JALYIM010000224.1 GCA_030775785.1 Acidobacteriota bacterium | reverse complement strand
GAGATATGCCAGAATTTCACGTTGGAATCCAACTCCTTGATTTCATCGGTAAATACTAAGGCCTAATTGTAGCGATAGGAGAGAGGCGTCGCCTAATTTTTGGGTTCAATCCTCATGGAACGTCAAGTTAAGGGGAAGTGTGGAAAAGTCTGTTCCACTCTTTACGGGCCTCATCCAGTTTTCAGATAAGTACCTCAGACAAGTTTCAGTTGATGGTGTCCACGGTCTACGGAATCACTTCGTAGACCTGAACCTTGGCTGGCGTTTCACCGTGCCGATTTACCGCCAGATAGTAGCGATTTAATTCTGGTACCAAGAATCCGGTTATGGCGTGAAAGGCAGTGGGGACTTGCCCAAGGATGTCATATCGCTCGCCCTTCGCGCTTCTTTGAAATACATTCAGAAAAGGAACTCCAGCGGCATAGAGACGCCGGGAATCTACGTCGTATCCGGCTTCGTCGAAAATGCCCACGCACGGTAAGGTCGAGATTATTTTTCCAGAATTCGAATCCATCACAATCAGCCGTCCCGGATTCGGCGCCGTTATAAATAATCGGTGGTGCGGCTCGTCGAAGGCAATTGCGCCAATTCTTCCTGTTCCCTCCTGCTTGAAAGGCCAGGTAGCAACTAAAGCTTTCTTCTTTCTGTCGATAACCGCTATGGAATTTTCTGCGGGCAGCCTTGTAAATAATTTTGTGCCTGACGTTTCGATTGCTATGCCTTCTAAGCGTTCGTAATTCACTTTGATTTCGTCGACCTTTTTCTCGGTCGTTGTGTCAATCACATTGATGAGGGAGTAGGGGGCGTCCGCGTTGTCTCCGCGACTCGAGACATACATGAGGTTGGTTGAAGGATCAAAGGCGCTGGAATCCGCATCTTCATGCAGCGCAATTCGTCCCGTGACTTCGTAAGACTCCCCATTGTAGATTGTTACTTCGGCCGCGTCGCCATCGACAACGAAGAGTTTTTTCATATCGGCGCGATAAACCATGGAATGTGGCGCTTTAAGGCCGGTGATGGTACGTATGAGTTTGTTGGTGCTTACGTCTATTACAGCAATCGCAGAGTTTTCCTCGGCCGCAAGGAATAAACGATGGCCCTTGAGATCCACCGCAAAGTGGTCGAAATCCCCGTCTTTAAAATCCGGCATGGGAATATTCTGAAGTAATCGAAGAGGTTCCTCGACTTGGCCCTTTGCCTGAGGTCCGAGCGCGACACCAAGCACCGCACATAGAAGAAGTAATCGACGCATATTCTCCTCCGCTATCTTTCCGTATCGAGTCAATCAGGTTTCAAATAATCAAGAACTTGTCCAGCCGAATAAGCTACGCTTAATCCGCAGCTTGTTCCAGAAAGAAATGGCTTAAGCCGCCGAAACCCGAGACGCGGCGACAGACCCTCCCGGTTGCTGCCCCGGCATGGCGTTGCGAAATTGGAGACGCGAACCGATCGTCACGCTACCGCGAGTTCATCTCCGCTTCACGGCGTTTCGCTTTCGATATACACTCCTCCTCGTTTTTGCGGAACCGTTACACGTCCTTGCGGTTGAGGACGGGACACAATGAAAAAAAGAAACTATGAAGCCCAATCCAAAGGTACATTGTCAGGTGTGCGTGTTCTGGACTTATCACGCCTGTTCGCGGGTAACCTGCTTACACAGATTCTTGGTGACTTTGGCGCCGAAATTATTAAAGTTGAGCCGCCTTCGGGCGATACCTTAAGGGCTTGGCGCACGAACGGCGTGTCCACTCACTGGAAAATCTACGCGCGAAACAAAAAGAGCCTGGGCCTGGAACTACGCGAACCAAAAGCTCGAGAACTATTGCTGCGTTTCATTCCAACCACAAATATTTTCATTGAGAGTTTCCGTCCGGGCATGCTCGAGAAAATGGGTCTGGCCCCAGAATTATTACTCCAACATAACCCGAAGCTAATCATCATTCGCATCTCGGGTTGGGGTCAGACTGGTCCCTACAGTCGACGGCCCAGTTTTGGCACGCTCATCGAGGCGATATCCGGTTTTGCGTCAATGAACGGCTTTCCCGATCGCGCACCGGTGTTGCCCCCGACGTATTTGGCCGATGGTGTGGCCGGATTGTATGGCGCAACAGCCGCGATGATTGCTCTGCGTGAAGTTGAAAAGAATGGCGGGGCTGGCCAGGTGATCGATGTTTCGCTACTGGATCCGCTTTTCTCTATAATCGGTCCACATGCTGCAAACTATCAGCTAACCGGAAAAGTTAAGCCGCGAACTGGCAGCCGTTCAACGAATTCCGGGCCTCGCAATGTTTATACGTGCAAAGACGACAAGTACGTGGCGCTTTCGGCATCCACCGAGAAAATGGCCAAGCAATTGTTTCGTGCCATCGGTCGAGAGGATTTGGTAGACGATCCACGTTTTCGTACCAACGCCGACCGGGTGAAACATTCCGACGAGCTTGATTCCATTGTTGAGAAGTACATCGTCCAGCGAACGCAGGCGGAGAACGTTAGTTTTTTTGAGCAGGCTGAAGTCACTGTTGGACCGGTTTACGATATTTCGCAGCTCGTCGAAGATCCGCACATGATCGAGCGGGAGCTGATCGCCGAATATCCCGATTCCGAGATGGGCACTTTGCCGATGCACCATGTCGTACCGCGGTTCCAGGGTACGCCGGCA
The DNA here is from genome assembly GCA_030775785.1 of Acidobacteriota bacterium. Lineage (GTDB taxonomy): Bacteria > Acidobacteriota > Terriglobia > Terriglobales > Acidobacteriaceae > JALYIM01. The sequence goes on along the minus strand of JALYIM010000224.1, from coordinate 17,246 downwards.
TCCATCCGCACTCCTGCACCGCTCTTGGGTGAGCACAACCGCGAGCTGCTCAAAGAACTGGGTATAGACCATGACGTTTATAAAGAGCTGCTGGCTTCGGGCGTCTTAGCGGAAGGAAATCCGCCAGGGCGAGCGGACCAGGAATAAATTATCAGGAAGTGATTCTCGTATTTCTTGCCGGAGGAAAAAATGAAGAAGTCGTATGTCGGCTGCTTAATCCTATCGGTCGTGTTTGCAGTGAGCGCTCACGGTCAAACCGAACCGCCTCTTCGGCGAATACATGCTACGTTGTTGCCAGGTTACGTTGGCGATTTCGAACATTTTGCAATCGACCTCAAGGGCAATCGTCTATTTTTGGCGGCCGAGGATCATAAGACTGTCGAAGTGCTTGATCCCCGCACCGGCGAACGGATTCACACGATTAGTGGCTTCGGCCAGCCGCACGCACTTTTGTATTTGTCGGACAGCGACAGGCTCATTGTGACGGACGGAAATGACGATCTCGGAGCGGTCGAACTAGTTAGCGGCACCGACTACAAGATCCTCGATAAAATTAAGCTTCCGAACGATGTAGACGGCGCTGTATACAACCCGGTGAACAAATATTATTACGTTGAAAGCGGCAGCGACGAACCTGGCAGCAAAACACACGTGCTTAATATTATTGACACCCAAAAGTTCAAACACATCGCTGACATCACCCTTCCCTGTAGCCATTCCGAGGCAATGGCTATCGACCGCGCGGGTAAAAAGCTCTATGTCAACTTATCGGGAACGAATGAGGTTGGCGTAGTCGATCTCGAAACTAAGCAATTAATCGCGCGATGGCCGCTACCGGATGCACAATCCGCAAATGCACTGGTCCTCGACGAAGTGAATCATCGATTGTTCACCGCGTCGCATAAGCCGCCAAAGCTTTTTGTTTTCGACATCGACACTGGCAAAGTTATCGCCAGCCTTCGATGTGTAGTCAATAGCGACGACATGAGCTATGACCCAGCACGTAAACGCATTTACGTCACGGGAGACGGAGCTGTAAGCGTGTTTGCACAGCGCGACGCGGACCACTACGAACATGTCGCGGACGTGCCAACTGGTTACCGCGCCAAGACGTCCATTTTTGTGCCGGAATCGAATCGACTGTACATCGCCGTCGCCAGCAGAGGGACTCGCGCAGCCGGGAAGCTAGCAGTCGCCGAGCCAGGATCCAGCGTGGAAGTCCAGATTTACCAGGCTCAGCCCTGAGCGGGGCAGTGCAACAATGAAATCAATAAAGATCAAGATACTTTAAAGAGACGCGAGTTTGTCCAGGATGTAAAGGCGCATATTGTCGATGTGCCGCTCCATCGCGGCACGCGCAGCCTCGCCGTCTCCATTGGCCAAGGCCTCTACAATGGCCAGGTGCTCGTCACGCACCTCCGTCCTCCGTTCAAATATACGCATAAAGAGTCGCGTTCGCTTCCCGAGGTCCACGATCACGGACTCGAGAACTGGATTGCCTGAAGCGAGTGCGATGCGGAGATGTAATTCGCGTCCCAAAGTGTTTGGAGTGCCGTCTGCCTTGATCGTTTCGGCTTTGGCAGCAACTATGCGTTTACGGAATGCGACCAGCTCTTGAACCGGCATTCTTCCCGCTGCACGCCTGGCGGCTTCACCCTCAACTAGCCGGCGTACATGCAGAACGTTCAAGATGTCCTCAGCCGACATTGGGCTGACGATAATCGTGCCGCCGTCCTGGCGATGCAGGAGCTTCTCGCCTTCGAGTCGGCGAATTGCCTCACGCAAAGGCGTTCTGGACAGCCCCAAAGTAGCCGCCAATCGCCGCTCCATCACCACATCGTTCGGCCGAAGCCGTCCGGATAGTAGGAGTTCCAAAAGACCCTGGTAAGCCACTTCGGACCGCGAGGGTTCCGGATGGGTTGGCTTTGCGGCGTTTCCGGAAGAATCCCTAATCAGCCCTGGCGATTCCTGCGACCTTGCTTTTCTTTTCTGTTTGCCTCGCAGATTTCCTCCAAAACAATCGCGATTGCATTCGGGTTAAACAGCTTCCTTACACTACCTGTCACCTATACTCTATACTTAAATCCATTGAATGGCACTTTAGTGGTATACCAGTTGCATTCCTTTGGAACTGAATGTAGGATGCGGACCTCGGATAGTGGGGTTTATCACAATTGCCCTGCCAGAAGTGAGCGATGTGCATATACGTTGACGGCTCGCTCCGTACAAAATTTGTATTTTCAGAGTTCAACAAGAATTGAATCGGGAGCAAGTATTCATGCAGCAGGATAAAGGAATTAACTCGACCCAGAAAGAGCCGGCATCGCGACTTCTTGAGGGCGTACGGGTAATCGAATTCGGCAGTTTTCTGGCGGGCCCACTCATGACCAGAATACTGGCAGATTTTGGGGCTGAGGTCATAAAACTCGAAACTCCGAAGGGTGGCGACGAAAACCGTAACTTTGGTAAGAAGGCGGGTGGGGCGTCTTACTCATGGTTTTTGCAGGCCAGAAATAAAAAGAGTGTTACCTGCAATCTCCATCACCCCAAAGGGCAGGAGCTTGCGCGAAAGTTAGCTGGTGCGTCGCAGATTGTGGTTGAAAACTTCAGGCCGGGGCGTATGGCGTCCTGGGGACTTGGGTATGACGAATTGCGTAAATCGAATCCGCGACTGGTTATGGTTCACGTTGCGGGCTTCGGACAAAATGGGCCTTACCACGAGAGAACTGGTTTCGGTTCTGTGGCCGAAGCGATGGGGGGTGTTCGCTATTTGACTGGAGAGCCGGGGCGCCCATCTGTGCGGACTGGATTCGCGCTGGGTGATACGCTCGCTGCCTTGTACTCCAGCTTTGGCGCGATTGCGGCGTTGCGGCATGCAGAGCGAACCGGCGAGGGTCAAGAAATCGATGTAGCAATAACGGAAGCCGTTGTAAGTGTACTTGATGACATCATTCTGGAGTTTAGTGCGTTGGGTCTTGTCCGCGAGCCTCGCGGCCCCAACCTTGGCGGGGGTGTTCCAAGCAACACATATAAGTGCGCAGACGGCCGGTCCGTAGTGATCGGCGCGCATTCAGATTCGATTTATCGCCGGCTGATGAAGGTTATTGGGAAGCCCGAGCTCGCCGACGATCCGAGATATTCGACGAATGCGGCGCGCGTAAAACACCGGGAGGAAGTAGATGGCGTGGTGGCAGCGTGGACGGGCCAGCACGATTGCCCGACCGTCGTCGCCAAATTAAACGAGGATGGTATTCCGTCTGGTCCAATATATACGTCCGCTGACATCGTTAAAGATCCCCATTATCGAGAGCGGCAGGCGGTAACCGATGTCTGGATCCCCGAGCTGGAGCGCAGCTTGACTATGCAGGGAATCGTTCCAAAGTTTTCAGCCACACCGGGATCGATTCGTTGGACCGGACCGAAACTAGGTTCTCACAACGATGAAGTTTATCGAGGATTGTTGAGTTTGACCGATTCGCAGGTTGCAGAACTCCGCGCAGAAGGAGCCATCTAGTTACACCGGCTTATATGCAAACACCCGCATCAGAGATAACCGGCCTCCATTCAAGAAGCACGCGCGGAGATCCGGACCGCGGTACTCATGTCCGCTGGTTTATTCTCGTGCTGGTCACGATCATCATGGCCATGAATGGCCTCGATCGGTTAAGCCTAAGCGTAATTGGAAAGGACATTCAGGACGAATTTCATCTCACTACGCAAGCGATGGGCTGGGTTTTAGGCAGCTTTTTTCTTGGATATGCGTTTTTCCAGATTCCTTTCGCTTATATAAGCGAACACTTTGGGGCGCGGCGGATATTGACGCTGGCAGTCCTGTGGTGGTCTTTTTGGACTGGCGCTATTGGACTAATCCCGCATTCAATTCTAACCAGCTCCGTCTCCGTCGTGTGGATACTCGCAAGCCTCCGCGTCCTCGCGGGACTTGGAATCGCCGCCGCTCCTCCTTACACCAATAAAGTGATTGCTTTTTGGACCAGCCCGCGTGAACGCGCGATGGGAAGCAGTTCGGCACTTTTGGGAACGGGAATCGGCGGCGCTATTGCTCCGGTCTTCCTTGCATGGACTATGCAGCGTTGGGGATGGCGAGTTGCTATTTACCTGTGCGCTTTGATCGGCTTCGTCATAGCTGCTGGCTGGCGGTTTTATTCTCGAGATGTACCGGAACAACATCCCGGTGTGAACAAAGCAGAGCTGGAGCTCATTCAATCCGGCAGGAAGGAAAAAGATTCTAGTATTCCTCGTCCAACGTGGCGCCGGTTGTTGGCCACCAGATCGGTTTGGGGTCTTCTCTTAAGCTACTTTTTTCAGGGATACACGTTTTACATATATGTATCCTGGTTTTTTATCTATTTGATTCGCGCCCGTGGTATGACCATGATCCAAAGTGGACTCTGGTCTTCGACGCCATTCATCGCCATCAGTGTGCTGTCACCCGTGGGCGGTTGGGTTTCCGATAAGTGTGTCGCCAGATTTGGGAAGCGTCTTGGACGAAGAATGGCTGTATGGATTGGAATGGGCAGCGCTGCGCTGTTGCTGGTTACCGGCGGTCACACAGCAAATAACACCGCGGCGATTTTGTTGATGGGAACTGCCGCTGGATTCATTTTGTTTGCCGTTGCAAGCTGGTGGGCAACTTGTATTGATCTGACGCCAAATCACTCGCCGATTTTGTCGGCGAGTATGAATACCTGCGGCAGCTTGGGAGGATGGATTTCGCCGATTGTGACCGGATATATAGCAGCTAGCTTTGGCTGGACAAGGGCTCTTGATGTCGCGGCCGGTGTGACTCTAGTCAGTGGCTTGTTGTGGTTTCTGGTAGACGCAACAGACAGCCTCGAGTCACCAGTCGGAACAGTACAGGGCGTGCTCATCAAAACAACGTAGTACGAACTCTTAACAGAATATGGACATTGAGATAACCGATGTTGCCCCTCGCGACGGCCTACAAAACGAGCAGAAGTTTGTCACCACCGAAAATAAACTGAAGCTTATAGCAAAACTTGTTACTGCGGGGATTCGGTCGATACAAGCAACAAGTTTCGTGAATCCCGCACGTGTCCCCGCACTGGCAGATGCGGAGCAAGTTGTTGAAGGGCTCGAGCAGTTTCCGCACTGCACGTTTTCGGCTTTGATTGCGAATCAGAAAGGCTACGAGCGGGCGCGCCGCGCGGGTATATCGCATCTCCATTTCATTATTTCAGCGAGCGAAGAGGGTAATCGCCACAATGTAAACAGGAGTCAGGCTGACTCTTTGGCCGTTTTCGCAGAAATCGCCAAGCAATCGCAACACGAAGCTATAAGTCTGGAGGTAGGAATAGCGCGCAGCTTCCACTGTCCCTTTGCTGGAACAACGTCTGTGCGGACAGTCGCAGAAATAGCGCAGGCAGTACGTCGATTCGGAGACTTCCCAATCAGTTTAGGCGACGCCGATGGTATGGCATTCCCAAACCAGGTCGCGGAAGCAATAAAAGTATTTGAAGGCGATGTCGGCATTCCTGCGCATTCAATTAAACTGCATTTCCATGACACATATGGTCGCGCCCTGGCCAATGTACTCACGGGCCTCACACTCGGCGTGCGTAAGTTCGACGCCGCCGTCGGCGGACTCGGAGGGTGCCCATTCTGTCCCGGATCGAGCGGCAATCTCGCTACCGAAGATCTTGTAAATTTTCTTGAAGGGCAGGGCTACTCAACGGGTATCGAAATGGAGAAGCTTCTCGATGCTGCCGAGTTCGCGGTTCAATTTTCGTCGCGTACATATCAGGGTCATCTGTTGCGCGCAATGCGACCGAAGACATTGACGTGTCACTAGTGCGATGTTTGGCCGCTACTACAATTTATTGAAGCTTACTGGAATTTTCGGCGTCTCAGTTGGTTGCCAGCGGCTCAATCGATCGACCGTAAGTGCGGGACTGAAACTGGGAATATTGAAAATATATGTCGTTCACAATCTTTATTACTGCGGATACACTTGCTCGGTCAGATATGGTGCGACTAAAGTCCGCTGACTGCAGATTACTCTTCAATGTTCTGCGATTTCTGTCAGGTGAACCGGTTGACGCTGTCTCTGGCGTCAATCCGAAAGTTTTAGGCGATACCGGTAAGGAGTGTGCACAATGACCACGAACGAAGCGACCGCCAAATGGCCTGCGGGCTTTGGTATCCACGGCAGAACAACGCTTCCCGATCCGAGCCTGGTGGATGCATTTCGATCAGTTCCCGCGGCGATCGTGAGCGACTGCATGGGGCGAATTGTAGGTTCGATTGGCCTGAAGGCTTACCATCATTCGCTAACCTTGACAATGTGTGGGCCCGCCCTCACTGTTCGTACTCGTCCCGGCGATAATCTGATGATTCATAAGGCCATTGATCTGGCCGTGCCTGGCGATGTGATCGTTATCGATGGGGGTGGAGATTTAAGTCAGGCGTTGATCGGCGGGTTGATGCGAACGTTGGCGATCGCGCGAAAAATTGGAGGATTTGTAATTGATGGGGGAGTGCGCGACATTGCCGAATGGGCCGAAGGGGTGATTCCCATCTATGCTCGCGGCCACACTCATCGGGGTCCGAGTAAAGACGGTCCGGGAGAAATCAACGTTCCGATCTGCTGCGCCGGTCTCGCTGTGACACCTGGAGACTTGATGATCGGTGATGCAGACGGAGTCGTAAATATCCCAGTTGCGCAGCTACCCGCACTGTTACCGCTCGTCCGTGCCAAAGCGCAACAAGAAGCATCGATTCGTGAAGTTAATGAAACGGGAGCGTTTGATAGTCGTTTCAATGAGCTTTTACGCGCGAAGGGTTGCCCGCTGTAAAAATCGGTGAGTCAGAACGTGGCCGCCGAATTATTGGATTAATTTTTCGCGATAGCTCCCATGCTCAATAAATTTTTCGCACGCTCCACGACTGGCTTGTCCACCATTTTGCCCTCGAACATGAAAGCTCCCTCACCTCGCCGCTTTGCCTCTTCAAACGCAGCGATCAACCGTGCCGCGTGTTCTAACTGTTGATCGGAAGGTGCAAATCCTCGATTGAGCACAGCAACCACGCTGGGATGAACACAGGTTGCTCCATCGAATCCGAAAGTACGGGCCTCCGCTACCGCGCTAGCAATTGCATTTAGATCGTTAAAATCAGCAATTGTGCGTAATAAACCAAACGAGAGCACTGAAGCGGCCTTGGCAGCAAGATGAACGAGAAGTTTGGGCAGTCGTAGAAAATCCGGCGTCGGCTCCGCATTCATCGAGGTCGCAAGATCTTCACTTCCTGCGATCAAAGCCAAGACCCGTGAGCTAGCCTTCGCAATCGATCTGGCATCGAGAATCGCGTTCGGGTCCTCAACCACGGCCACGATTTTAGTTTTACGCGTCGACCCCATTTCTGATTCGACGTGGTCAAGTAAATTTGCCAGATGGAGTACTTGAGCCCGTGACTGTGCTTTTGGCAGGAAAATACCGAATGCTCCGGCCCGGCATGCCGCCTCCGCATCTTCTGACATGAGATCAGTGGTGGGGTTTATCCGCACGAATACCTTGGCGTGATTTTGGCCGACATGCGGCACTGCTTTTTGCAGCCGGTCACGAGCGTCGCGTTTCTGTTCCAGGATGACGCTGTCTTCGAGGTCAAGGATGAGGGCATCAGCGCCGCGTTGGTGCGCCTTGGAGACGAACCGTTCCGAATTTGCTGGGACAAAAAGGAGAGATCTAATCATCGTTATTTCCACCTGGATGAAATCTGCGCTTTGAAACGGATATTAATCCGGGACCGGCACAAGCGCTACGTATGCTCGAGTGGAGCCTTGTTTCTGAAATTCGTCAAATCAACTGCTCCGTTTAGGACCACCTGGTCAAGATGGACGAATTGCTTGCCTCATTATTCGGGGCGATCTATGATGTGCCCATTATTTGCATCAGTCGGTGTATCACAGAACGCAAACGGTCTGCGCTTTCGTCGGCAGATCGCCGACCGATCTCGGTTACCAGCTGAACTGCCGGAAGTCGCTGAATGGCGTTTCCGACGGTGGAGCGAAGGGCGTTCATTATGGCTCTCCTTAATTTTTCTATCCACTCACCCGAGCAATGGTTCGAAATCTCTGACGATTTCCTGGCAGGTTTCGGTCAAGATTACGCTGCACGCAGGATTGAAAGTGGTACCAGCCGGTTGGAATCTTGCGTGGTTAACATCCGATCATTGGATCCCAGGCAAAAGAATGCCGCTCCTTTTCTGGGGCACTTGGCCCAATGGGCTGAAATGGGGTTGGCTAGTGTAGCGCTTCTGAAAGAACTTCTTGCCCGTTTTCCGAAAGACTCGGCGCATTCCTTGCCGGTATTTGATTACGTGCATTTACGCATGGCACGCGGCCTGGTACATATGGCGGACGAAGAGTTCGACCAGGCAATCGGCTGCCTGCAAATTGTTTTGGCGCTGGAAAATCAGGCCGGATTCCAGGACCTGGTTGGAATTTCCCAGTATTGGATCAGCAAATGTTTGAGGCGACTCTACCGCTTTGACGATGCACTGCGCCATATCGTCAAAGGCCAGGAAGTGACTCAACGGCTTGGGCACGAAAAGATGGTTGCCGTTATGAGAGTTCTGGAAAGCTGGCTTATTTTTAAGAAAGGTAAGACGAAAGAGGCGACCAGAATTCTTCGGGAGGCCGAAACCGTTCTACAGGAGACGGACGACCACACCACCCTCGGGAATATTCAGGCGGCATACGGGCGGATTGCCAGGCGCGAGGGAAGATACGATGCTGCCCTCGTACTTACAGAAAAGGCTGTTGACGAATTTAAGAGGAGGACGCCACCGCCATACCGGCACCTTGCAGGCTCTTTGACAAATATGGCGTTCTTGAAACAGTTAATTGCGCTGCAACTCCAAAATCGAATAGATCAGCGAGCCGCTCGACGGCGCAAAAATCAGGAACAAGCTGGTCATTACAGCGCGACACATAAGTCTCAAGAAAGGGCGCGCATCTCGCACCTTCGCGATGAGGCGCAGAATCACTTGGCCGAAGCCGAACGGATGTACGGTGATGCCAATGACAATCGTGGCATCGGTACAGTTCATCTGAACCGTGCACAGGTCTATCTTGACGGTGGCGAATTGGACGCCGCGGAATTAGAGGCTCAGAAAGCGTATCAGCTGGGACTCAGGAAAAACGATTACCTACTTTTGGCGCGAGCTCGAATACTCGAATCGCTGGTGGAAAACGCCAAATTTGAAGAACAGATCGAAGATAAATCGGATCCCAGCCAGCACGCCCGCCAAGCCGCGCAATTGGCTCATGAAGCGTGTGAATGGGCGCAGCATATTCCAAATGGCCGATTGTTGGCGCGAGCTCTTATAGCTGAAGGGATAATTTTCTCGAACGACTTTTTCAATGATGCCGAAGCCGCACGCCAATGTGCAGAGAGAGCGACCACGTTTCTTAGAACTGTGCGCCACGACTATCTTTGGGAAGATCTGCAGGCATTGAAGGAGCGGGTGCACCAGGTAGGTGGTGTCGACTCGATTCTGCGTGAATGGTCGCGAGGAATAGTAGGAGATAAGACCTTTCAGCAGATCACCGAAGAATTCGCGGGCATTGTCATCCCCAAAGTCTGGAAAATCGAAGGATACAAAATCTCGCGTGTTGCATCCCGTCTTTCCGTGTCACCAAAAAAAGTTCGGCGAATCCTATCGAGCCGGGGCCTCTTAAATAAGAAAAGCAAGAACGCCCGATAGTCATCCGAGCGGGGTAATCCTTATTAGCCTCTGTACCAGGGAGTCGTAATGTCTGATATTCCACGATTCGTCGAAATTCATGAGGAAGGGCCGCGAGAAGGATTTCAAATAGAGAAAGGTCCGATCTCCACGGAACGTAAGATTGAGCTGATCGATGAATTGTCGCAAACCGGGCTGCGTGAAATCCAAGTCGTGTCGTTCGTTAATCCGAAGCGCGTCCCTGGTTGGGCCGACGCCGAACAGGTTGTTGCCGGCTTCACTCGTCGCTCGGGCGTCCGGTACACAGCGCTATGGCTCAATGGCAAAGGACTGGAACGAGCCATTGCTACCGGCCGTCTTGATGTGATGGGCGGGATTGCGCTCTGTCCAACTGAGAAATTTTTAAAACTCAACCAGAACCGCACGCTGGCCGAAAATATTGACGCCCAGCTGGATCGGATCCAGGTTTTTAAGCGGCATGGCATCGCGATCGAAAGAGCCGGAATTACCGCTGCGTTCGGATGCAACTATGAAGGCGATATGCCGAATCAGGCCGTTGTCGATTTGATCGACAAGCTATTGCAGCTTGCGGGCGAGAATGGTTCAACGATAAAAACGCTTCGCCTTTCAGACACCATGGCTTGGGCAAATCCGTTGTCGATAAAACGCCTTGTCGGCGCGGTACGTGAGCAGTACCCGAGTTTACGTGTCGCCTTGCATTTACACGACACGAGGGGCATGGCGATTGCCAATGCATTCGCCGGACTTGAGATGGGTGTGGACCTCTTTGATGCAGCGGTCGGCGGACTGGGCGGATGTCCGTTCGCTAACCATAAAGGTGCGGCGGGCAACGTGTGCACCGAAGATCTGGTGTTCATGTGCCAGGAAATGGGCATTGAAACAGGTGTGGATCTCGAGCGGCTTATTGAGGTCGGGCAGCTGGCTGAGGTCATTGTCGGTCACCCGCTGCCTGGTTCCGTGAAGGTAGGGGGCAGCCTGCAGACGTTGCGCGAGAAAATCGCTGCAGCCCAAGCGGCATAGGCCTCTAAACCTGTTTTTCACTGTCCGCAGCTTATTCCTGACGCTTTAAGAATCCGGGTCTCTCAATTTGCGATGCAAACTACGCTGCCTCGCTAGGATGGACTTCGAATTTCCGTGGCTACAAAAGAAATTTAATTAGATTACGCCTTCAGCAGCTAATTCTTTCAAATGCTCCGTATCAAGATCCAACAGTTCTTTATATACCTCTTCATTGTCCTGACCTTTTCGGCGGCCCGCCCACTGCACGCGACCTGGAGTGTCAGATAAGCGAAACATAACGTTCGTCATCTTTAGAGGCCCCAGATCGGGGTCCTGAACGGTTGTAATTGAGCCTAGCGCCTTGAATTGCGGGTCATCCATAATTTGTTTGATGTCATATACAGGAGCCAGAGGAGCCTCGGCCTTATCAAAAGCCGCGATTACCTCGCTGAATGAGCGGTCTTTGATCCATGAGGCTACAATTTGATCCAATTCATCGGAATGTTTTGCCCGCTCCGCACGGGAGTCAAGCCACCCCTTTTGATTTACTTCGGCGTGTCCGACGGCCGCCATAACTCGTTTTGCGACGCCCGGAGCCGGAGCCGTTATAGCCACCCAGTAGCCATCGGCAGTTTGATAGGCGTTTCGGGGTGCGGTGTTGATGGATCTATTTCCTGCTCGCCGTTGGATTAACCCGAGTTGATCGAAACACATGGCCTGTGGACCAAGCATAGAAAAAATAGGTTCTATTATTGCGGTATCAATGATCTGGCCCTTGCCGGTTTTCGCGCGTGCATGGAGCGCGATCAATATTGCGATGGATGTGGCAAGGCCCGCTATGCCATCCGCGAGAGCAAATGGGGCCAGCGTCGGTGGTCCGTCTTCCTCGCCAGTAAGTGTGGCAAAGCCGCTCATTGCTTCGGCCAGCGTTCCGAAACCCGGGCGCTTATTGTAAGGACCAAACTGTCCGAAGCCAGTAACCCGCGCGATCACCAACTTGGGGTTTAACTCCTGCAGGACATTCGGACCCAAGTTCCAGCGCTCCAATGTTCCTGGACGAAAAGCTTCGATCAACACATCGGCTGACTGCACTATGCCCCGCATCAATTTCTGGCCCTTGGGCAAGCTAAGATTCAAGGTGATTGCGCGCTTGTTACGCCCAACCTCCTTCCACCACAAGCCGATTCCATCTTTGTGGTGGCCTACATCCCGGGCTGGGTCACCTCGCGGATGCTCGACCTTAATCACATCTGCACCGAAGTCACCCAAAATGGCGGCTGCCCCGGGACCGGCGAACATCATTCCCGCGTCGATTACCCGAATCTCATCTAACGCGCGCACTCATACCTCCGGGCTGGATCCATTATTCCGGCTGATTCTATTGGGCTATCGTAATTACACAAATGAATTGAGCAAATACGGACAGGTAGCCCGATTCGGACTACTCGCATTGACTTAGGTTCCTTTTTCACTCATTTTCTACCGCAAGTTCCGCCGAAACCGAAAATCATACATTTCGAGGTCACTAGCAAGCGTCGCGAACTCGTGAACTGACTGTTTTTACGACCCATAGGAGGCTCATCGTGGCTTCTCAAACGTGCAAGCATTTCTCTCTCCCTATTGCACTGATAGTGATACTCGCAATACTGGCGGTATTTACCGTCGGTTCACTTTCGGTTAACGCTCAGGTAGCTGGCGCCACTCTCTCCGGCACAGTGATCGACCCATCCGGCGGGTTCATCGCGAATGCCGAAGTCTCGATCAAAAACTTGGCGACGGCTCTTGTCCGAACAGTGTCGACAGATTCCGCCGGGTTTTACTCCGCGCCAAACTTGTTGCCCGGCGACTACGAGGTCACCACCAAAGCGACGGGCTTTGCAACGCGGGTACAAACTGGACTAGCGCTAACGGTGGGTGCTCAACAGGTCCTCAACTACACACTGTCGGTCGGACAGATATCCGAGCAAGTCCAAGTGACCAGCGAAGCGCCAGCCGTTCAACTGGCTTCCTCAACCATTAGCAATACCGTTGATCCAACCACAGTTCGGGAACTTCCGCTGAACGGCCGGGACTGGACACTATTAGCCGCCCTTCAGCCTGGAATCAATGCTTTAGGTTCGATGCAGCAGGCCGTTTCGTCAGGCTATAACCGGGGGAATCGCGGTTACGGAACCCAGCTGACAATATCCGGCGCTCGTCCTCAACAGAATAACTACCGCATCGATGGCATCTCCGTAAACGATTACGCGAATGGCGGTCCCGGTAGCGTTCTTGGTTCCACACTTGGTGTTGACGCGATTCAAGAATTCTCCGTCCTCAGCAGTACTTATTCCGCGGAGTATGGTCGGACATCGGGAGGTGTGATCAACGCTGTCACCCGGTCAGGCACCAACGGTTTTCACGGTGACGTTTACGAGTTGCTCCGAAATAGCGCTTTCGACGCTCGCAACTTTTTTGACGGACCTAAGATTCCGCCTTTTAAACGGAATCAGTTTGGTGTTGCGGTTAGTGGACCAATCCGAAGGGATCGCACGTTTTTTTTCGGGGACTACGAAGGGATTCGCCAATCGTTAGGCGTCACAGCTAAGGATATCGTGCCTTCTGCTGACGCGCGTAATGGACTCCTGAATTTCGCCGATCCAAGCCAATTTCCGCAAGACTGCATTGCAACCGCCGTCCCGAATCAGTGCGCGGTGACCGTGGACCCACTGGTTAAACCCTATCTTCCTTTATGGCCCGTGCCATCTCCGGCCAATCTCATAGGCCTGGGAAATGTGGGCAATTTCTTCGTATCGCACCAACAGGTCACCACCGAGAACTTCGCCACTGGTCGTGTCGATCACAAAATTTCGGATCGGGACAATATCTTCGTGAGCTACCAGTACGACAAGGCCTTGCTTACTCTGCCCGACAACCTGAATACCACGCTGAATGGAAATAGTTCCTTCCGACAATTCGCCAGCATTGAAGAAAGCCACATTTTTAACCCGGAAATTGCGAATAACTTTCGAGTTGGTTACAACCGAGTGGTTGCATTAAATGCGTATGGAGTTCAGGCTTTAAATCCGCTGGCGACAGATAAATCCCTGGGCGCCGTGCCGGGACAGAACGCACCTCAAATAGGTGTGAGCGGCCTGCAATTCTTTTTTGGCGGCCTGAACGCTGCATCTCACTACAATTATTATTGGAACTCCTTCCAAGGTTATGACGACGCGTTTGTAACCAAGGGAATTCACGCGCTTAAGTTCGGCGTTGCAGTCGAACGCATCGATTTTAATTTGTTTGGGCTCGTCGGCCCTGGAGGCCAATACTCATTCGGCTCGCTCGCCAGACTCTTGACCAACCGGCCTACCAATTTTGTTGCCGCGCTCCCCACGGCGATTACTCCGCGTGGGCTCCGCCAATCTATTTTTGGGACTTACGTTCAGGACGATATTCGCTGGCGGCCCAGCCTGACGCTTAACCTCGGGGTGCGTTATGAAATGTCCACTGTCCCGACCGAGGCCCACGGCAAGCTAACTGCCCTCCGAAATATTACAGACACTGCGCCCCACCTCGGTGACCCATTCTTCTCGAATCCCACTCTTCACAATTTTGAACCGCGAATCGGTTTTGCGTGGGATCCATTCCGCAACGGGAAGACATCCGTGCGCGGTGGATTTGGAATATTCGACGTGTTGCCGTTACCGTATGAATTTATATTCCCGGAAATCTCGGATGCGCCGTTCTTCCTACAGGGCCGAGCCACGGCATTGTCCCAGGGTGATTTTCCGACAAGAGCCTTTGACCTCATTGCTGTGTCAAAGCATCTCCGCACGCCTTACATCGAGCCTAATCCGCATAGAAATTACGTGATGCAATGGAACCTAAACGTCCAGCGTGAACTTCTGCCTAATCTATCTGCCATGATCGCGTACGTCGGCTCGCGTGGGGTCCACCAGCCATTCCACCCGGACGATATCAACATTGTATTGCCCACGCTTACGCCCCAAGGCTATTTGTGGCCCTGCACGGGAGGCTTCGTCGCTGGAATTTGTACCAATACGGGAGAAGGGACTTCAACGCTCAATCCTGTCATCGGGCGCATGGACTCGCTGATGTGGGCTTCCAACTCGTTTTATCATGGCCTTCAACTGCAAGTATCAAAGAGAATGAGCCACGGCTTTCAAATTCAGGGGTCCTTCACTTGGGGTAAGGCAATCGATGAAGGTTCGAATTCCGTCGCCGGGGATCCGTTTCAAAACTCCATCTCGAGCCAATTCTTTTTTGATCGTAAACTGCGGCGCGGTCCAGCTGACTTCAACGTCGCACGAAATCTCGTGATCAACTATATCTGGCAGGTGCCCACTCCACGGTCAATGCCCAGCGCGGCGTCGTGGGTACTCGGCGGGTGGCAGGTTGGTGGCATCTTCCAGGCGAGTACAGGTGTTCCGTTTACTCCGATTTTGGGAGGCGACCCCCTTGGTCTCAACAGCTCTGATCCTTGGGATTTTCCTAATCGAAGCGTAGGGGCTGGGTGCAAATCGGGAGTGAACCCAGGGAACGTGAATCAATACATTAAAGTCTCGTGCTTCTCATACCCGATTCCGAGCACGCTGCTCGGCAATACCGGGCGTAATTCTCTGACTGGACCCGGACTTGAGAACTTTGATTTTTCGCTTTACAAGAACAATTACATAAAGAGAATCTCTGAAACTTTCAACATTCAGTTCAGGGCAGAGTTCTTCAACGTGTTTAATAGAGCAAACTTCAATCCCCCGATCGCGAACAGCACTATTTTTGACCAGGGCGGAACTCGTACCGATGGAGCGGGCTCGCTGGATTCCACTTCAACACCTTCGCGGCAAATTCAGTTTGCGCTGAAGGTGATGTGGTAGACGGCTGACAGTATTGTTTCAGCATTTCTACGAATCATGCACGGGTAGCGATGAATCTCATCGAACCGTATTCCTTTGCATGGAAACCGTCGCGAAATATCGGAGTCAATATTGAGCGCGACTCACCCTGTAACTAGCCCACCGGCAGTCGCCGGGCCAGCCCATGCCAAAGCTCGACGCGGAGTGCTCGGTTTAGTCCTGATGCTCATGGCCGTGGCTGCGTTAGACCGGTTGAACTTGAGCATCGCCGGCGTCGCTATTCAGGATCAATTTCATCTAACTACCCAAACGATGGGCTTCGTTTTCGGAGCCTTCTTCCTGGGTTACGCAATCTTTCAGGTGCCGTGGGGTTACGCTGCCGACCGGTATGGTCCTCGGATTGTACTAACGATAGGGATGATTTGGTGGTCGTTATTTACTCTCCTTCTGGGGCTTGCTCCTCACTTCACCCGCCCATGGTTCACCATCGCATGGTCAATTGCTGTCGTTCGCTTCCTCGTTGGAATAGGCGAAGCCTCGGCTCCGCCAGGCGTAAACAAAATAGTGTCGATATGGATGGGCGAAACTCGGCGTGCCACGGGCAGCAGTTATATGTCTATAGGGGCCGGTATCGGTGGGATTCTTACTCCGCCGTTCATGGCGTGGGCTATAAGGAAATGGGGCTGGCAAAGTTCATTTTATCTCTGTGGGCTTATCGGATTCGTCGTCGCATTCGCATGGTGGCGCTATGCGAGAAACCGCCCCGAGGAACATCCCAGTATCAGAAATCCCGACGATGCGATCTTCGCTTCCGAAGGCACCCACGTTGCCGCGTGGGCTCGCCCAACGAGCCCACCTTGGAGCACGATGTTTTCCAGCCTTTCGGTTTGGGGCTTGCTGCTTAGCTTCTCGTTTCAGAACTACTCGTTTTACGTCTACTACGATTGGTTTCATATGTACCTCGTACGGTCACGCGGCCTCACCGGGACGCGCGGAGGACTTTGGACTTCAACGCCGTTCATTGCTATGACTGTGCTGGCACTCATCGGAGGAATACTTTCAGACCGCGCAGTGAAACGATTCGGCAAACGTCGCGGGCGGCACTCGATGGTGTGTTTGGGAGGTGTTTGTTCCGCAACGCTACTTCTGATCGGCATGCATATTCACACCGATTTCGTAGCGATTCCTCTGTTGGCTGCAGCCGCGGGATTTAATTTTTTCCCCACGCCTACCTGGTACGCCACGTGTATCGATCTGATGCCGGACTTCACCGGCTCCCTGTCGGCATTAATGAATTCAGTTGCGCACATTGCCGCGTTTTTCTCACCGATCATCACGGCGCATATTCTTACCCGGTTTGGATGGGACCAAGCTCTTAACTTGGCCGCCCTGATAACGCTCGTGCCCAGCTTCATCTGGTTTTTGGTAAACGCCGGCGAAAACTTGGAAGACAGATCTCGATTTGCCCTGGCTGAAGGACACCACTGACGAATAGCAGATTATCGAACCTTAAATAAAAATGGCGCGCCCGGGGAGGCTCGAACTCCCGACCCTCTGCTTAGAAGGCATTTGAAGGTATCATGCACCTAGTCGCACAGGGTCGTAAGTAGTTGCAAAGACGCTGTTCTCGCTAGGCGAAACCCACTC
>JALYIM010000223.1 GCA_030775785.1 Acidobacteriota bacterium | reverse complement strand
TTCCGACGCTGACCTCGGCGGGCTACGTGTTCCCTTACTCTACAACCGGAACCTCTCCGCCTACCTTAAATCCAGCCTACAGCGCCATTCGATCCCTGTGGTGGAATGGTCACTCGTCGTACGACGGACTCCAAGTCGGAGCCACAAAGAGATTGAGCAGGGGTTTCCAATTCCAAGCGTCCTACACTTGGTCGAAAACCATCGACGATAATTCGACCGGCGCAGGGGCGGATTCGTTCGGAAATTCCTTCAGTAGCCTGCACTGGTATGACTTGCGGTTGGACAAGTCGGTCGCCGACTTCAATACTCCCCGTGTGCTTGTCGCAAGTGTTACCTGGGATTTGCCGAAGCCGAAAATGTCATCGGTGTTTGGCGATAAGGTTTTGGGAGGATGGGAAATCGGAACCATTTTCACTGCGCATGACGGCCAACCATTTAGTGAAATACTTTCCGGCGATGTCGTAGGGCAAAACAGCAGCGATCCATTTTCCTTCCCGAATCGTTTAACTGGACCAGGTTGCAATACTCTGGTAAATCCTGGCAACCTAAATAACTATGTGAAGACGCAATGCTTTTCGGTACCCACCGCTCCCACGCAAGCTTTCTACGACACCTATTGCAACCCTGCGACGCCGTTTCCAACGTGCACCAATCTTTTTGGTAATGCGAGGCGCAATATCCTTTCCAGTCCCGGCTTCAAGAATTTCGACTTTTCGCTGTACAAAAACACGAGAATTACGGAGCGACTGGACACGCAATTCCGTGCCGAGTTCTTTAATGTGTTGAATCATCCGAACTTTCAAGGACCTTTAGATACCAATACGATCGACCAACCGGGGGCCCTATTACATACGATCGGGGACGCCCGCGATATTCAACTTGCTCTTAAAATAATTTTCTAGAATGAGAAAGTTTCTTTATAGTTGTCCTACAAGTCTTGGACAGACTGGGCGGTGGAACCATATCCGCCTATTCAACGAGGAGAATTGATCGAATGAGTCGTGAGTTGCAAATCGCCAACGCGCGGCAATTGATTAAGCAGGGTCTTGGATTCTCTGAGATGGTTGAAATGAATGACACACGAACTAAGGAGTCGGTGAACATCGAAGATGCTTCTGGGCGCTATGCTGACCGCGTGTACGAACAGATACTTGGGCAGATTGTCGCAGGCGATTTTAAGATCGGTGACCGCCTGCCATCTGAGAATCACTTGGGAAGCAAATACGACGTTTCCCGAGCAGTGGTGCGAGAGGCGCTCGCCCGCCTTTATGCGGACGGCGTGACGATAACTCGCCGCGGGTCAGGCACTTATGTACAGCGTCAACCCGGCAGGGAATTTTTACGGTTGGCTCCTATAGGCGGGATAGCTGATCTGATGCGTTGTTTTGAGTTTCGTATCGGCCTTGAGGGCGAGGCAGCATCACTCGCAGCGCAACGAAGAACAGAAGATCAGATGGCGGTCATTGACCAGGCTTTCGAACAATTGAACCGCGTCAATGCCACCGGCCAAGTGGGCGTTGAAGAAGACCTCCGTTTCCATGCGGTGATCGCCGCCGCGAGTCGCAATCAGCTATTTATTCAAACGTTGGACGCACTCGCGATTCACGTGTTTAACGGCATGAAGATCACGCGAAGCCTTTCCCTTAAGCGCAGCAAGAAGCGGCTCGCGCTGGTTCAGGACGAGCATCGGCGCGTAATCGAAGCCATTCGAGAATCCGACGTAGACCATGCACGCGAAGCCATGCGAGCGCATATTTCCAACGCCAAAAATCGACTCCTCGATGACAGCACGGAACCGTCCTGAAATGCAGCTCGAGAAGTGATCCGAAGATCAATTAGGTTTCTAAGGCTCGATCAAAACAACAATGACCAAGGCACGCAAGACGATCGAACAACTGAGGAGTTATCGCTGGTACGGCGTGGATGATCTGCGGTCGTTTGGCCACCGCTCGCGGACCGCGCAGATGGGTTATGCCGTATCAGATTATATGGGCAAGCCTGTAATTGCCATCCTAAACACTTGGAGCGAGATCAATCCTTGCCACTCGCACTTCAAAGAACGCGCCGAGGAAGTAAAGCGAGGCATCTGGCAGGCTGGCGGGTTTCCGGTGGAGATGCCTGTGATGACACTCTCAGAGCCGTTCCAAAAACCAACGACCATGTTGTACAGGAACTTTCTCGCGATGGAGGTAGAGGAGGTTTTGCGCTCGTATCCTTTCGACGGTTCGGTACTGATGGGTGGTTGCGACAAGACAACGCCGGGACTGCTCATGGGCGCGTTCAGCATGGACCTGCCTATGATCTATTTACCGGCTGGGCCTATGCTCCGCGGCAACTGGAACGGCCGTGTGCTCGGCAGTGGCACCGACACCTGGAAATATGCTGCGGAACTCAAGGCTGGGAAAATCACGAAAATGGAATGGAAAGGACTTGAGACGGGCATCGCGCGATCAGCAGGGCACTGTATGACGATGGGTACTGCTTCGACGATGACAAGCGCCGCGGAAGCGTTGGGCTTAACTTTGCCGGGATTTTCCTCAATTCCCGCGGTGGACTCCCGCCATGCTCAGTATGCCTCGCTGACCGGCAAAAGGATGGTGGAAATGGTTTGGGAGGATTTGAAACCTTCCGACTTAGTAACCGACAAATCTTTTGACAATGCAATCACCACGATTTTGGCTCTGGGGGGATCGACCAATTCAATCGTGCATCTTATTGCCTTGGCGCGCCGCGCGGGTCTGACTTTAACCCTTGATCGCTTCGATGAACTCGCCCGCCACACTCCCGTGTTAGCAAACATTCGCCCCGCCGGTGAATTCTTAATGGAGGATTTTTACTATGCTGGTGGGTTGTCCGCGTTGATGGCTGAATTAGGGAATCTGATCGACAGCACGCAGAAAACGGTTAACGGAAAGACGATTGGAGAAAATGTCCGCGACGCGCAAATTTATAACGACGCTGTGATCCGCCGACGTTCAAATCCGTTGGTTGAACGCGATGGACTGGCGGTATTGCGCGGAAGCCTTGCGCCCGATGGCGCGGTGATCAAGCCTCCAGCTATGGAGCCCCACCTTAGACTGCACACTGGTCCTGCCGTCGTGTTCCGAGATTACAACGATATGGCGGCGCGGATTGACGACCCCGAACTTCCAGTTACCGCTGATTCGGTCATTGTTCTTCAGAATGCAGGGCCAATTGGTGCTCCTGGGATGCCCGAATGGGGGCAATTGCCAATTCCTGAGAAGCTTTTGAGAGCCGGCGTCCGGGACATGGTTCGCATCTCCGATGCCCGTATGAGTGGGACTAGCTACGGAGCCTGCGTCCTTCATGTCTCACCGGAATCTTTCGTGGGGGGGCCGCTCGCATTCGTGCACGACGGAGATTTTATCGAACTCGACGTGTCTGCTCGCAGGCTAAGTATTCTGGTTTCGAAAGAGGAATTAGCTCGCCGGAAGGCCGCATGGATCGCGCCTAAGC
>JALYIM010000222.1 GCA_030775785.1 Acidobacteriota bacterium | reverse complement strand
TGAGAGTTTGCCCCAAGTTACGTCCGAAAATGATGCACCACAAGCGACTTCTGCTTCACATAGCCATCCTTCTGCTACACGTTCCATGTCGCGCACCAGCGGCGCAGGAGTAATTCTGATTAATGGCGCCCTAGCCGCATTCCTACGGCGTCGGAGCCATGAGATTCAAATCTTTATTCCTGAAGCCGAACCGCAACGCTCCCGCTTCGCGCGCGAGTTAGCAAAGAAATTGGCCGAGCTTGCGATCCGTCGCCAAGGGCGGAAGACCGGTTTACTCGTCGGCACTATCAATGGCGCCCCGGCTCGCGAGCATTTCCTCGCGCGTTTTCTGGAGGAATCCGGGTTCGTAAACTCCGTTGTCGGATTTCAAATGCGCCGCATCGGACCACTCGCCATGCCCGCCAATGAGGTGACCGCCGAGCCGGAAGACGAGGCCGATGAAAATGACTCCGAAGTTACGGAGACCGCCTGATGCCCGAGGGCGACACAATATTCAGAGCGGCGCGGACGCTGAACAAAGCCCTCGCCGGGCAAATCGTGACGGGTTTCGAAACTGTACTCCCAAAACTTTCTCGCGTTGACTTCGATTCTCCAATCGTCGGCAGAACGGTTGACGGCGTAGAACCGAAAGGCAAATGGATGAGCATGAACTTTTCTGGCGGCCTGACTTTGCTCACCCACATGCTCATGAATGGGAGTTGGCACATTTATCGTCCCGGAGAATCTTGGCAAAAGCGAGCCATTGATATGCGGATCGTGGTCAAGACAGAAAAGATCTGGGCGGTGGCTTTCAACGTTCCCATCGCCGAATTTCATACTGCCGATACACTGCGGCGGCGCCAGGGCTTTCGAAGCCTAGGTGAGGACGTACTCGCCCCCGAATTTGATTGTGAAAAAGCAATCGAGAGTTTGCGCTCCCGAGGCGATCTGGAAGTCGGCGTTGCTCT
This sequence comes from Acidobacteriota bacterium, assembly GCA_030775785.1. Classification (GTDB taxonomy): domain Bacteria; phylum Acidobacteriota; class Terriglobia; order Terriglobales; family Acidobacteriaceae; genus JALYIM01. The sequence continues at coordinate 17,417 of JALYIM010000222.1, read as the reverse complement.
ACTTTCGCAATCCATCATCGCGGGACTGGGAAATGTTTTCAAATCCGAAGTGGCCTTTGCCTGCGGAGTGAACCCCTTTCGTCGCATGGATTCTTTGAATCCCGACGAACTCACCTGCTTGGTCGAGACCGCGAGAAAATTTCTTCTTGCCAACATCGCTGAAACATCCGGCGATCAAATGACAACCTACACTGGAATGCGGCGCACGACCGGACGCAGCAACAGCGAAGAGCGTCTATGGGTTTACGGCCGCCGCAATGAACCCTGTAGGAAGTGCGGTACCAAAATCGAATCACGCAAACAAGGCGAGGACGCGCGCATCACTTTCTGGTGCCCGGTATGCCAACCCCTATCGAATAGCACCTCCTTATCGAGATGAATGTCCTGCTCACGAGATTTTTCCCAATCGCGTTTCTTTTTCTGGCGTGATGACACACAGAGGTGTACAAACCCAGTGATGGTTTTTTGAGAAGAAATGTTCGGGAGACACGAACGATGAAGAATGATCGCCACAGCCGTAGAAGATTTCTGGGTCTGACTGGAGGCAGTATCGCCGCTATTGTCGGTGGTCCCTGGCTAGGAGCCGCTGCCGCCGCTAAATCTCAGGGGGCAGATCTCGTCGTGTTCAATGCCAAAGTCTATACCGTGGATTCCGGCACTCCACGGGCGGAAGCCTTCGCGGTTAAGGCGGGACACTTCGCCGCCGTGGGGAGCGACGCTGACATTAAGGGACTCATCGGTGCGGAGACGGAAACTTTTGATGCGCGCCAGATGACGATCGTGCCTGGATTCATTGACTGCCACAATCACGCGCCCGGCAATACTTTGCTGTACGAAGTTCTGGTTGGTAATCCTTACGAGGTGGAGTTCGTTACCATCTCTAGTATTTTGGACAAACTTCGCGCTCGGTCGCGCGAAGCTCCTCCGGGCAATTGGGTGGAAGGGTATTTCTTCGATGACACTAAAGTGAAGGACAATCGCCAGCTCAACATTCATGATCTTGACCAGGTTTCAAAAAAGCATCCGGTTAGGGTCCAGCATCGAGGCGGCCACACCTCGTTCTACAACAACAAGGCCCTGGAGATGGCGGGAATCAGCAGGAACACTCCCAATCCTTCAGGTGGAACCTTCGACCGCGACAGTAATGGCGATCTCAACGGACGCGTCACGGACCGAGCCAATGATGCGTTCAGCAAAGTTGGCAAGCGGCAGGTATTCACCGAAGAGCAAACCTTACGGCGTGATCGGGATGGGCTGGCTTACATATCAAAACAGTTCGTACGCTATGGGGTAACCAGCGTTCATCAAGAGGAGGGCAATCTTGCCGCCCTGCAGCAGGTGCGAGTGCGCGGCGAACTCTTACACCGCGTAAGTTACGAGGCCAGCGGCGAGCAGCTGGAGGCGATGATTACCGCTGGCATCATGACCGGCTTCGGCGACGAGTGGATTCGCTTCGGAGCGACCTCGGAGCATACTGTGGATGGATCGTTCTCCGAGCGAACCATGGCGCTCAGCACACCCTACCCCGGCGTCGTGCCGCCATATAAAGGCAACATCACAGAATCGCAGGAGGTACTCAACGAGTGGACCGAACGTGTACATCGCGCAGGCATCCAGGTCAACTGCCACGCGAATGGCGATGTTGCCATAGATATGGTGCTTACCGCAGTGGAGCGAATGCAGCGGCTTTTCCCACGAGCCGATGCTCGTCCGAAGATCACTCATTGCACTCTGATCAATGATAAACTGGTGCACCGCATCAAGGCAGCAGGGGTCGTTCCCGCGCCTTTCACCTCTTATGCCTATTACAATTCGGACAAATTCCATTTCTACGGCGAGGAGCTTATGAAGCAGTGCATGGCCTTTCGCAGTTTCCTCGACGCCGGAGTTCCGGTGGCAGCGGGCTCTGACTTCGATCCCGGACCATTCGACCCACGCATGGCGATTCAGGGAATGGTGACGCGGACTGGTTGGGACGGACGCACCTGGGGAGCAAACCAACGCATAAGCGTAGAGGAAGCGCTGCGAGTCAACACACTCAATGGCGCCTACACCTCACATGAAGAAGCGATCAAAGGATCTATAACTCCCGGCAAACTGGCAGACTTCGTAGTGTTGTCAGACGATCTCTTCATCATGGATAAAGAAAAAATCAAAGACATTCAAATCGTCCGCACGGTGGTAGGCGGCTCTACTGTTTACCGAGCGTGACTCTCTAAGACAGCGCGAGTGGATCGCCGCTATGCAAAAAATTTGGGGTATAAAATTGCCATGTTTGACTCTCGTGTAAATGGAGATTCCTTTGAACTCGATGCTCTTTCGATCCGGATTTGTCTTCTTTTTCTTGGGTCTGTTGTTGAACAATCCGCTATGGGCGGACGAAGGTCATCACCACGCATTGACCCGGGAAGAAGTTGGCGCCGTCAATTTCCCTACCTCTTGTTCGCATGAAGTGACGGGGGAGTTCAATCGGGCGGTTGCGCTATTGCATTCCTTCCAGTACGAGCAGTCGCGCCAGGCCTTCGAAGCCATCGCCAACAAAGACAAGGGTTGTGCCATGGCCGAATGGGGCGTTGCCATGTCGCATTACCATGGTTTATGGAAGAGCGGCGATGTGGATGCCGGACGAGCGGCGATGCAACAAGCTTTAAAAATCGCTTCTCAGAACCAGAGCACGACAGCGCGCGAGAGAGGCTACCTCGACGCGCTTGACGAAATCTATAAGCCAGATGGCAATGACCAATCCGCTCACGCGTTGTCATATCAGCAGAGATTGGCAAAATTGCGGACGGACTATCCCGAAGACACCGAGGCCAGCATTTTTTATGCGTTGTCACTGGATGTCACGGCTGCCAAGACTGACAAGACGTTCGCCAACCAGCGCAAGTGCGGCGAGATTCTCGAGCCCATTTTTCAGCAACAGCCGCGTCATCCCGGCGTAACGCACTACCTAATCCACTGCTACGACAATCCGGTTCTAGCTGAGAAAGGGCTGGAACCAGCCCGCCGCTACGCGAAGATTGCTCCGGCTTCGGCGCACGCGCAACATATGCCCTCGCATATTTTCACGCGTGTCGGCTCGTGGGAAGAATCCATCGAGTCGAATGATCATTCAAAGTTATCAGCGACACAAGCGGAGACCACTTCGACCAACGGTGAAGCGCGCGACCAACGTTTGCACGCAATGGATTATCTCGAGTATGCCTACCTGCAGTCGGGACTCGATCGTAGCGCGAAAAATATTGTGGACGAAATGAAGTCGCTCCGCCCGGTGACCGGTGTAACTCGTACCGGGGATTATGCTACTTCCGCGATCCCGGCACGATATGCGATTGAGCGCCGCGACTGGAAACAGGCGGCGGAATTGAAACCTGATCAAACCGCAGTGCCATGGGCCCAGGCACTTACTTGGGCCGCAGTTGGCGAGGGCGCAGCACGATCCTCCAATAGCGACCGCGCGAAAGCTGCGGAGCAATCACTGCTTTCCCTGCGAGACAAAGCTGCTGCAATGAAGAACGATTACTGGGCAAGCCAGATTGATGTGCAGCGCCAGGAGGTTTCTTCTTGGATATCGGAAGTGACCGGAGATCACGAGGCGGCGATCGTGAACATGAAAGCTGCTACGGAACTGGAAGAGAGTATGGACAAAGACGCAGTCACTCCAGGTCCAATTTCTCCCGGCCGCGAAATGCTTGCAGAGTTGTTGGCAATGAATGGTCAGGCGGCGCAGGCTCTTGCGGAATACGAAGCGGTGCTACGGCTGGCTCCAAACCGTTTCAACGCGCTTTACGGCGCGGCAGCTTCAGCTGAATCTGCAGGTGATGCGACCAAGGCTGCGGAATACTATCGTAAGTTGGCCGCGGTGGCGAAAGGCGAAGAGCGTCCGGAACTTTTGACCGCAAAAAGGAAGCTCACTGTCGCAAAAAACTAGCGCCTGACCTTCTGCCAAGTGTATCTTGCTGTGGCATGCAAAAGGGTGGACCGGGAATCTCGCGCACGCTGATCCGCGTGCTTATCCTGCTCGGCCTCTCCGTTTTCATCAATTACATAGATCGTGCAAATCTGTCGGTTGCAGCCCCTCTTCTGAAGGCCGAGCTTCATCTCTCCGCTTCGCAGCTTGGCATTCTGCTCTCCGCTTTTTTTTGGACGTACGCCTGCATGCAAGTCACAGCTGGCTGGCTGGTGGATCGTTTTGAAGTGAAGTGGGTATTGGCTACCGGTTTTTTTGTTTGGACTGTGGCCACGGCGGCCACTGGCTTCGTTCATACTTTCGCAACATTGATGGCAGTGCGCGTTGTCCTTGGCATCGGAGAGTCCGTCGCTTACCCCGCATACTCTAAAATTTTCTCAGCTCATTTCGTCGAGCAACAACGGGGCGTCGCGAACTCCGCTATCGGAGCCGGGCAAGCGCTTGGCCCGGCGCTCGGCATGCTTTTCGGCGGAGCTTTAGTCGCACGTTTTGGTTGGCGACCATTCTTCGTGGGACTCGGGCTCATTAGTCTGATCTGGCTGCCACCGTGGTTGAAGTGGATGCCACGCTCCGTGGTTTTCTCGCCCGAGGCGAAACGAGGACCCAAATTTTCGGAGATTATCAAGCAGCGGTCCTCCTGGGGAACATGTATAGGACATTTTTGTACGAATTATGGCCTGTACTTTCTCTTGACATGGCTGCCCTATTACCTCGTCGCCGACCGTCATTTTTCTCTGGGCCGCATGTCGAAAGTCGGGGGCGCGACTTTTTTCCTGGCGGGTTTGTCTTCGCTCGTTTGCGGACGCATGTCAGATCTTTGGATTTCGTCCGGCGCCTCGGCCACTCGAGTCCGCAAAACCTTCATGATAATTGGCATGATTTCCAGCGGACTCTGCTTCGCCGGCTGCGCCGCGGCGCCGGACAGCTTTTTCATCCCATTACTCCTGCTCGCGGGCGCAGCCCACGGACCGGTTACTTCCAATCTCAACGCGATAACACAGACCCTGGCCGGACCTCTTGCCTCCGGGCGCTGGATGGGAATGCAAAATTTTGTAGCGAACCTCGCCGGCGCTATTGCGCCCGCACTCACTGGGTACCTGGTGGATCGCACTGGACATTTTTATTGGCCATTCTTAATCACAGCGGCAGTCGCCTGGATCGGAGCCTTGCAATGGCTGTTTGTCGTTGGCGCGGTTGAGCCGGTGGTCTGGAAAACAGAACTGAGGCCAATTTCTGATCGGAATTAAAAATAACTTTCTAGGCAGGACCACAGCTCACGTAAGAATGGTTAAGTTCTTTTATCGAAGGACATCCGAGCAGCCTAAGCGTGCGCTCCAAGTCCTCGCGTAGAATCGCCAGCACTCGCGCAACTCCAGCTTCTCCCGCAGCAGCCAGACCGTAAGCGTAGGCACGCCCAATGAGGACCGCACGCGCGCCCAGGCAAATCGCTTTGGCAACATCGGCCCCGCGACGGATACCGCCATCCATCAGGACTTCGGTCTGAGTACCAACCGCAGCTACAATTTCAGGCAACACTTTGATACTTGCCGAGACGCCGTCCAGTTGCCGCCCACCATGGTTGGAGACGACGATCGCCGACGCTCCTGCGTCCACGGCGCGCCGTGCATCGTCGGAAGTCAATATTCCTTTGATAACGATTGGACCTGACCACTGCTTGCCGATCCACGATATGTCGTTCCACGTAACCACTGAACGCCGAAGAGCGGTGCCCACGTCCACCATGGGCATGCCTCCCTGCCCCGGTAAAATCACGTTTTCCAATTTAGGAACTCCGCCATCAGCCAAAAACGATACCAGCCATGCAGGATGCGCGAGCACTTGCGGCAAGAACGGAATTTTCGCAAACACGCTTCCGGTCAACAGTTCTGACATTCCATTGCGTGCATCGCGCTCACGCATGCCTGCGAGGGGAGTATCAATGGTAACCACCAAAGCCTTGTATCCAGCTTTGTAGGCGCGCTGAATTGCTGCCTCGGCTGCCTCCCTGCCTCCTACAAGATAAAGCTGATACCAAACCGGGCCTAAAGAAGCAGCAGCGACGTCTTCCAATCTATGCCCGGAAATCGTGGAAAGGATATAGCCGGTGCCCGCCTTGCCAGCAGCCTGTGCAGCTGCAACCTCTCCGCCCGGATGCATGAGACGGCTGTAACCCACCGGCGCAAGCATGATGGGCAATGAGATTTCATTCCCGAGAACTGTCGCTCGCAAATCACATTCGGCTATGGCCACCGCATGCCGGGGACGAAAGACTATATCTTGGAATGCGCGCACATTCTCGCGCAGAGTAAATTCATTTTCCGCGCCTCCATCGAGATAGTCGAAGACCACGCTCGGAAGACGGGCTTGCGCCGAACGTCGCATGTCTTCGACGTTCACCACGCGTGGAGACGAGACTTTGCGATTAGGCGCGATCATTCCCACACAATTTTCGACGATTGGATTCTCAAAACATTGACTTCATGGTTTCGGCAAGGCGCGTTGGCGAGTATAGCAAACGGTGAATGGATTGAGGTTTTGCTAAAGTATATGCGCTGGCGAGGTCAACATTCGGTCGAGCGGTCAGCGATAGGATTCTGAAACTTCACAGTGAGGATGTGCAGATGCGCACAATTATTGTTGTGATGGCTGTATCTTTTGGATTCACTTCGGCATGGCAGACAGCGCAATCACAAAACCAAGTAGCAGACCTCTTGATTCGCAATGCCCGCGTTTACACGGTGGAATCGCAGCAGCCTTGGGCGCAGGCGATAGCAATGAAGGGAGACAAGATTCAGTGGGTTGGAGATGATAAAGATACGGCAGCTTACATCGGTCCGGCAACCAGAGTGTTGGACGCGCGCGGCCGGTTTATATTGCCAGGTTTTATTGATAGCCATTTTCATGTGCTCTTAGGCGGCAATCCTGATGTGCTGCGAATTGAGAACGCCAACTCGCTGGAAGAAATTCGAAGGCAGGTAGGCGATTTCGCAGCCAAGCGTCCCGACCTGAAGTGGATCGAAGTGGAAGGATGGAATTATTCTGCGTTTCCACATGGCACGTTGCCTACTGCCAAAGACATAGAGGGAGTCACGGGAGGACGCCCGGCATTCCTGGTCGCTTATGACTACCACACCATCTGGATGAACTCAGAGGCGCTCCGCGCTTTCGGCATCACGCGAGATACCAGCAAAGTCATCTTCGCCGAAAAACTAGAAAAAGACCCAAAAACTGGAGAACCCACAGGAATTTTAACCGGCTTCGGAAGTACCGGCCTTGCCGAAGATTCGGAAGCGCAACTACGCAAGCTCCTGCCATCGCACGCATCCGAAGCAATTGCACGAGATGTCGAGAACAATATAGCGGCAGCGGTTCGAGCCGGGATCACGACGGTTGTAGATCCGCAATCGTATTTAGAAGATCTTCCTCTCTATGCGCGCCTGCGAGACGAAGGCAAACTGCCGGCACGATTACAGGTGGCGCTTTTTCATCGCCGCGGAACCACCGAAGAAATGCTGAAGCAGTTCGATCAGGCGCGGCATAGGTATGACGACGACCGGCTGCGGGTATCGGCGGTGAAGTTATATATAGACGACGTGATCGAACCTCACACAGCTGCGCTGCTCGAGCCCTACGCAGATCGTCCTGGCACGCGTGGTGAATTGGACTATCCGCCCGATGAATTCAAAGAGGTAGTCGCGCGCCTAGATCGCATGAAGTTTCAAGTCTTTATCCATTCCATCGGAGACCGCGGAATTCGGACCGCGCTTGATGCGATTGAATTCGCGGAAAAGCAGAATGGACCACGCGACCGGCGGGATGAGTTGATCCACATCGAATGTCTCAATGAAAATGACATTCCGCGCTTCAAGCAGCTCGCCGTGATTGCGTGCATGCAGCCGCGGCACTCCGCCCCTGACATCACTGGTCAATGGGCAAAGGCTGTCGGGCCTGCGCGCTGGAAATATGCCTGGGCATTTCGCAGCCTGCGAGATTCGGGCGCAACTCTTGCATTTGCGTCCGACTGGAACGTCGCCGAAATAGAACCACTGATTGGCATTTACACGGCTCTCACTCGCCAGGGACTTGATGGCAAACCCGCAGGCGGTTGGGTCCCCGAGCAGACCATTGATCTTGAAACCGCGATTCGCGCGTACACCATCAACGGAGCCTACGCCAACTTCGTGGAGCAGAATCGAGGCTCGATCGCGTCAGGAAAATACGCCGATCTGGTGATGCTGTCAGAAGACGTATTCAAAATTCCGGCACAGCAAATCAAAGACGTGAAAATCGTTTGGACGATGGTGGGCGGGAAGATGGTATGGGGCGCAAATTAGAATTCATGTCTTGACTGACGCGTGCGAGTGGCCAACACAAAGCAATTTGCTAGGACGAGCCGGGCCACTAGGTGGAACAGGATCGCACTGAGGTTGAGGGATTTGGGTTCCGCGACTTCTAGACCGACTAGGCGCCCAATAAAGTCAAGATCAATGGTCTCGGAGCCAGCATCTCCGGCGGGAAAACTAAACGCAATTCCGTTGGCATGATCGAGCGGATCGGACTGCTCAAAGTGTGACATGCGAAGTTGACGGTACAACAAATGCGAAATTGCAAAAGAGAAGCATGGCCGACTTCAGACTTACAAGCCATTACCTTGAGGTCAAAAGCTAAAAGCTTCAAAATCCGGCCGCTGCTTAAACCCTAGCCATTGGGTCGCCGGTAAACGGTTGGCAAGACTTGCTCGCAATTTAAAACCATTGACCATAATTCTCCGCTTTGAAAATACGTTGGCTGAAAGTCTGAAGGCACAGCGGAACTCAGTCTAGGTGGGAAAAGTTGCTGGAAGGTTTCAACAATGTTAACGGATTATGAATTTTGAAAGTATTGGCGAATTGTGTGAAGTGAGGATTGCGATGGATCCTCCTAAACAGTAACTGCCCGGACACTTCCCCGCCGCGCGCGCCTGCCAATCGCTTAGAATGCCTGCACAATGGCGCAGGTTTCGGCTCCGGACAAAGACAGCGTTAAACTTAATTTCTCATTGCAGGCCTCCAGCCAATCCAATTCACCGCGAACTTTTCCTGCCGGTTTTCTATGGGGAGTTTCTACTTCCGCCCATCAGGTGGAAGGCGACAACGGAAATAATCAGTGGAGCGCATGGGAGTCCGCCGGCCGGATTAAATCCGGCGAATGCTCCGGGCTGGCCTGCGACTGGTGGAAAAACGCAGAGCGTGATTTCGACCTTGTCCAAGAGTTCGGACTAAATGCCCTCCGAATCTCAGTAGAGTGGAGCCGAATTGAGCCGCAACCGGGCGTTTGGGATGTCGAAGCGCTGCAGCGCTACCGGCAAATACTCCAGGGACTTCTGTCCCGCGGAATTGAACCCATGGTGTGTTTGCATCACTTCACTCATCCCATCTGGTTCGAGCAGCAGGGCGGATTTCTAGGACCGGATGCTGTCAAGTTATTTGAGCGTTTCACCCTCCACGTGTTGGAAGAACTTGGAGACCTCTGCAACTATTGGATCACTTTTAATGAGCCTAATGTTTTCGCTTCGTTAGGCTGGGTGCTGGGAGAATTTCCTCCCGGAGGGAAAGGTCAAATCCCCACTGCCTTGCGGGTCGTTCAGGGTATGCTCCAGTGCCATGCTCGCGCTTACCACGCAATTCACGAAATACAGTCCGGCGCGCAAGTTGGATGGGCGCACAACTACGTGGTTTTCGAGCCCGCGAATCGCGCATCCATTCTGGATCGCTGTACTGCGGCCACGATGGGAAGTCTGTTCAACGAGAGTTTTCTCGCGCAAATCGAGAGTGGACGATCTGCCTTTCCAAGCAATTTGCTCAATTGCCGGCTGTCCAGCGTAAAAGGCACTTGCGATTTCGTGGGCTTAAACGTTTACAGCCGTTTTCACGTTGCCTTTAGCCTCAGACACCCGCGGGAGCTTTTTGGACATGTGTTCGTACCCCCGGAAGTCCCCCAAGGTGATAGCGGAATTGAAAAGCCATACGGTGAAGCGTATCCGGCAGCCATCGCGCAGGCGGTCCGCAGGGCTTCCCGGCTGGGCAAGCCGATCTACATTTTGGAAAATGGTGTTCCCGATGCGAAAGATCGCATACGTCCTTGGCTGATTGTGAACGCATTGCAGGAACTTCATCAACTAATTGAGGAAGGCCATGATGTCCGGGGCTATTTCCACTGGACACTGGCCGATAACTTTGAATGGGCAGAGGGTTGGAATCTCAGATTCGGCCTCGTCGCACTCGATCCGATGACTCAGCTGCGAACCGTAAGAGACAGTGGACGCTTGTACGGCGAGATTGCACGGACGAATGCACTTTCGCCTGAAATGATTGAGAAGTTCTCTACAACCCCGCTCGAGAAATAAATCCTTATGTTTCTGAGTGCCAATACTTATGGTCCCTCAAGAAAAAGCTTTCATTCCAACTATGCAGGGCGGTGTTTAGAAACAAACGAACTAATTTGAAATGTCCCATCTTCGTGAATCTGCGATTTGTGGTCTGCACGCATCCGGAAAGGATTCCAAATCTGCTGGGCACGACTTTCTGGCTTAGCAGATAATCTTCGGCATAAAGCGCCTGCTCGTGAAATCCGCCCAGCGCATTGAACTTTGCCAGATCGAAAAGCATGAACATGCCAGTGCTGAAAGGTTTGTAAAGGCGCGAGAGATGCTGCATGCAATTATTGCCGACGTAAAGCATCTGGTCCCAGGAACTTCCCGAAGCGCATGCAATGTTAGTCGTAACGCAGTGCAAGCTCTTGCTCCTCATCATCTCCACTGCCCGGCGGACTAGCGTGCTGTCGGCCAGCTCAATGTCGGCGTCAATGAATAATACATAAGAGCTGTTCGCTCGCCGTGCCCCAGCATTCCTGCCCACTGAGGGCATCCCGCCTGCAATGACCTCGATGTTCAGGTGCTCAGCGTAGCTGCGCGCGATGTCTGGCGTGCCATCTGTGGAGTTGGCGTCAGCCAAATACACTTTGGTACTCGACATCGCCGGGTAATCCTGCATGAATAATGAGTTCAGGAGCGTCGAGATCAGTTTCGCTTCGTTCTTCGCTGGGATGACTATCGTCAACTCTCTGGTCGTATTCATGGATGTTGACTCCTTGTTCGTCAATGGTGATGTAAGTGGCGTTCGACTGTGTCCAACTACCGGTATTGAAGTATTCGACCGAAGTCTTGATATGCGTCGCTTCATGAGTATGACCACAGAAAATCCGGTCTGCCTTGCGCGTTTTTGCGTGCGCGATGGCGCCGGCCGCCACCTTGCTCGACAACCGCAACCACACAGTGTCGAAACGTTCCAGAAAACCAACAATGCGTTTCTGTCCGAAAGACATCTTCTGTAACTGGTGATGAATGGCAGTGAAGATGTTGCTCAAGACACGGTTATTGACAACGAAGCGATCGAACTGGTGTCCGTGGATCGCGAGATGACGGATTCCGCAGAAATCCCATTCATACTCCTGATGCACGGTAACTCCGACTAGGTGCGACATCACTTCGGTAAGTCCGAAATCGTGATTACCCTCGACCCAAATAACTTCCACGTTGCGCTTGGGATTTGAAAGTTTGCGAATGTAACTGAGGAAACGCCAGTGTTCTTTTTGCAGGCGGCGGAAATTTAAGTCACAGAAAATATCGCCCAGCAGAATAAGCCGGCGAAAGGAGTTCGCCTTCAGCATCTGCAAGGCAGCCTCGGCTCGGCTTACTTCCGAACCTAAGTGGAGGTCCGAAAGGATCACTGTGTCAAAACACGGCGTTTTCATACTATTCTTTTACGCTCTAAGTGTTAAAGCATGATGAAATTTCAACAGACTCTGGTGCAGAGGTAACCCCCTGGGTAACCTGAGAGGCCGGCAGGAAGATTGTTACAACACGATGAATTCATACCCGGCAGGCCGGACGTTTCGGAAATAAAAAGATGGCCCACCGAAATGGGCCATTCATATTCAACCAGGTTTTGACTGCGCTTCGCTAATCGAAATCAAACATATCCATCAGGTCTCCGATCGCGGGCGCATTTGTCGGGACGTATGGATTGCCTTCTTCCGTCTTAGGGTTCGGTAGATTGTCTCGGCTGCGTCCTGTCAAAGGCGACAATCCCCAGTTGGCTTCGATGAACTTAAGAATGGACACGTGATCGGTGTACTGATGCGAAATATGTCCCTTCTTGGCATAGGGAGATACGGCAATGATGGGAATTCTGGTACCGTCGCCGAAGAAATCCAGTGGCTGCACGTAACCGGAATCGTAGTATCCCCCGCCTTCGTCAAAGGTGACGAAGATTACGGTGTCTTTCCACAGTGACGGATTGGCCTTGACCGCATCCACAACTTTTTTCGTGAATCCTTCGAACAAGTTGAGTTTCGAAGAGGCTGGGTGACCATCCGTGTACCCGTCAGGCTTAACGTAAGACACTGCCGGAAGCTTTCCTTTGGCAACGTCCACATAAAAGTCTTCCGTGTCTTTTAAGTGCTTGGAGCGGACAGCAGAGTTGGTCATGATTGAAGTTGAATACTGGAACGGATTGCAGATGTTGCAATAGGTATTGTCTGGCGCAACATAGTTAGCGTCAGGATTAGCCAGATAGGCGTTCCACTGCTCGCCATAATATTTCCAGGAAATATTGTGCTCGAGCAACTCGTCGCCAATGTTGCGCAGCGACGATGGTGGAATCGTGAACACTGTCTGAGCTGGATTTCCGATGTCGGCATACGCATTTCTCCCGTCACCGTAGTAGCCAGGATTGTAGTTATTGAGCAAATAATAATGCCCCGATTCGCAGCGTGAGTTCGGGTCGTAGGGAAGTGATTCCAGATACTTCCTCACCGACTTGACGCCTGGCGAGTCAAAGTCGGAACACTTGCTATAGGTGCCGCCACCGTAAGAAGGAGATCCGTAGGAACCGCCGCCGTAGCCATCTTCGATATAAAAATTGTTCGTGCCCGGCTGAGCGTTGGGATTTTCGATCTCATTTACGATGCCGGCGTTAGGAGATCCAGCTGCCACCAACTGATCTTGCGGGGGCCTGGCCGCATGTCCGTTGCCGTCACTGAACCAGATCGCGTCGCCCGTCCCTAACATGACGTGATTGGCGCCGGTACCACCCATGAAGGATTGGTGGAAGTTATCACTCATAGAGTATTTGTTGGCCAATGATTTCAGGTAAGGAGCGTCACCCTGCAGAACGTTGTAAAAGCCCATTGCCGTTCCGCCTTCGCGTGTGCTCAGCATATTGAAATTCGGCGGCTGGGGTTTTCCATTCGATCCAGCGCCAAACGCAACCTCAACCCACGGAAAAAGGTCAGCCAGGCAGCCGCTGGGATTCCAGGAGGTCGCGTACTTAACATTGCAGTCAAACTGCTGCCACATCTGATAGAAGCGATGTACCGGACTGGCAGTGTACGAGTCGTAAGGAAGGGTCAGGGATGTGAGTTGGAAAGGTCCCGGAGGAAGATTGCTCACATTCGGAATGCGAGTGTCGGGAACGCCGCCTGGCAATCCGGTGCCGCCCGTGGTCAGAAATTTGTAATAACTCTCAGGCAGACCCTTTTCGAACTGCTTGGCTACATCAATGCTTGGGAAATACGGAGCGGCCGGTCCTCCAGACAGCGGAGCCGGAAGAGTCGGATAAAGAGCTTTATCCCCCGGACTGATCTGATACTTATCTGCGGAATCATCCTCTGCGCTGCGCTGGCTGGCCACAGCAAAGTTTGGACCGGGCGTTCCATCTTCATTAACGATTCCCTTGGACAATAGGTTATCTACGGACTGGCCCTTCTTAGGTTTGTAAGTCGCAAACACGTGATCGAAAGTTCGGTTTTCTCCAATGATGACAATTACATGCTTGATGGGGGTTTTTGTTTGGGATGGATTGTTTTGCGCTGCGGCAAAGGATGGCGCGATCGCTTGAGCAACCAAAGCGACTACGCTAACTCGGGCTGCCGCACGCAGCTTCCAGCTGGTTATGCTATTCAGTTCCATAGGGCTGTTTCCTCCGAAGGAATCCAGTCTAGGTACGGATTGTTGCGCAGTAGTTAATCGCTTATGAAAGCTGGATTAATTTTCAGGATTAAACCCGCTGAATTTGCACAGGGCCGCGGCGACAACGTTGCAGTCGCAGAGTTCCGCTTGACTCATGCCGCGACGGGCGAGATTCTTAGGAGTAGCATGTGTTCCTGACAGGCAGGTTAAAAATGTCGAACGTTTCTGTGAGGATCTTTCGGGGTGCTCTTTTGGCGGTCACTCTTTGTGCGGCGGCCCTACCGGCGTCCGCTGAACATTCGAAGCGCTTGCTCTCATACTATCCTTCTTGGGCCCAGTACCAAGACCCGCCGTTCACCGCGCAACAGATCCCTTACCAAAAGATGACGCACATCTTGCATGCGTTTTTGCTGCTGGATACGGTCAATCATGGCGATCTCTACGTTGATCGGGCTCTTTCCGAGCCAGAATCAATTCGCAGGGCGCATGCCTCGGGAGTAGAGGTCATGATTTCAATTGGCGGTGCCGATGCTGCGCAGGCTGCGGAATTTTCTAACATTGCTGATGATGATGGGCTGCGCAGAAGGTTTGCGCACAATGTTCAGGTAGCGGATGCTTGAGGATAACGGAGATCAATTAGAACTATTCAAAGCGATGTTTCGCACCAGTAAGGACGCGATCGTCATTTGCGATGCCGAAGGCAGACTCGTCTATTTCAACGAAGCCACTCGCGAACTGCATGGCAAAGATTTTAAATATTTGACGCCCGAGCAATGGCCTTCCACGTTCAACCTTTACCATCCAGACGGAACTTTGATGCAAACCCACGAGGTTCCTCTGTTTAGAGCGAATCAGGGCGAAAAGCTGACCGATGTTCCAATGATGATTTCTCCCGCGGGTGAACGTCCCCGCCGCCTTCTGGCATCGGGGGAGCCACTTTTTGACCGTTCCGGACGTAAGCTTGGAGCTGTCGTAGTCATGCGAAAGTCGCCTTAATACCGCCACGTCTGTACGCCTCGAGGACTACACATTTCGAAGCGTGTGCCAGGTTGACGTTCTTCGGGCACGAGGCGCAGACTCTGGGATGGTCCTAAACTCATCGAACCCATCTGTGATGGGGGTCCGCGAAAAGGAGAACACATAATGCCTGTGAAACAAGGGGATCTCGAGCTTCTCAAACATCCTGTTTCGGTGGAACTATTACAATCGCGAGTTCCCGCGCGATTGGCGTATATCTGGATTGACGGCACGCCTAGAGTTGTTCCTGTCTGGTTCCACTGGAATGGAGAGCACTTTGTGCTGGGAACGCCTCCAAAGGCACCTAAGCTTAAAGCGCTGGCCCGCAATCCTAAGGTTGCACTCACCATAGACGACGACACTTTCCCCCATAAAGTGCTGATGGTCCGGGGAACGGCACAGTTGAAAACCGTAAATGGAGTCGTCCCCGAGTATGCCTCTGCCGCAGAGCGCTATTTCGGACGCGAAAAGGGACAGGCCTGGGTTAAACAACTTAGCGCTACCCATTCGACCATGGTTCGTATTGCTATTTCTCCGGAATGGGTCGGAGTCTTAGATTTCAAGACTCGGTTTCCCAGCGCTCTCGCTAAAGACTAGCGCCTGCCAAGCCCATCGTTGCTTCAGTAGCTGAGCGAGCATTTTTCTCGCTGCAAGGACACACGCGCGATGAAAACAAAATATTTCCTGTTTCTGACTGTCCTCGTTGCCGCAATCGGGTCTGCAAACACGCAACCGCAATTGCAAACGAATTCGCCGCGCAAAACCAGCACGCCATATTCCGGCGACCTCTCAATTTTCGATTCTCCGGGGCGGGAAAACCGCCTACAAATTGAGCGCGTAATGGACATCTTGAAAATAGTCTCCGGAAGCGTTGTAGCCGATGTCGGCGCGGGATCGGGGTGGTTCACCGTACGCGCCACCAAACGTGTCGGCGTGCACGGACAGGTATATGCGGTAGACATTAACTCGGACGCTATAACCTATATCCAGAAACGAGCTGCGAAAGAGAAATTAGCGAACGTTGAGACAATCCTAGGTAAGAGTGACAACCCTCTGCTTCCAGCTGAAAAAATCGATGCGGTTCTTCTCCTCAAGACCTACCATGAAGTAGCTGAGCCGATAGCTTTACTGAAGCACCTTCACGAATCCCTCGCCCCGAAAGCCAGGATCGGAATCATTGATCGTAATGGAAATGGCGAGGACCACGGAGTAGCTGAAAAGATTGTTGTCGCCGAGGCAAACCAAGCCGGCTACAAATTGGTGGCCCGCTACGACTTCGTAAAAACCGATGATATGGATTATTTTCTGGTTTTCGAGAGCGAGTGAATCCCGGTAGGCACTGGCCAGTTGAGCCCATATACACATTGACCTTCACTTTAATAAGAAAGCCCTATTCTCTCCTTTATACGTACCGGAACCCACAATTTGCCCGACATCGTTTATGCCCGTTGCGTCATCGAGAACCCAGCCCGAGTTTTTCGGGATCAGAGCGTTCAAGTCCCTCATGGCTCCAGCGTTATAGATGAAAGCGTGGTAAGTAAGATTCCCGGTGTTGTTCGGCACACTCATGCGCCCCACCACAACCCCTGAGCTGTTGACGCTTTCGCCAAAGCTGTAGTTGCTGTGATGTGTGTCAATGTCCTTCATTTTGCCATTGCTGTAAATAAACGCGTGGGCGCCCACGTTTTTCGGGAGATAGGCACCGCCAGTTATTTGTCCAGCATCGTTTATCGCGTAAGCCTGGCTCCAGGCCCCTCCAAGTGTGCCCAAGCTCGTCATCGTTCCAGCCTGCCAACGATAAGCAAGGAAATTCCCTTGCGCATCGTAGGAATAGCCGACCACTTGTCCCCATTTATTGATGCCGGCTGCACTGGTTCCCCATCTTCCCCCTAGACTTCCAAGGTTAATGATCGTGCCCTTGCTGTAAAGAAACGCCGAAGCAATTCCGCTGGCGGTATACGAGTCTCCAACCACCTGACCCAGGGCATTAATCGCATAGGCGGCTCCGTAGTTCGAACCGAGCGTCGGCAATGTAGTCACGTGCCCCTGGCTAAACAAGAATGCACGGTAGCTTCCAACAGTTTGGGAATATCCAACGACTTGGCCCGTGGCATTGAGGGATACGCCGACACTACTGCTTCCTCCCAGGGTGCCGAGGTCCGCCATGTGACCGCTGCTATAAAGGAACGCGTGGGTTGCGGTAGAGTTGATGCTCGCGGCTCCAGTTATTTGTCCGGAATTGTTTATCCCTTGAGCCATTGCGGTCGCGCCGCCCAACGTACCGAGATCCTGGATAGCATAAGTTTGAGCGAAAGACGAAACTGATAACAATGAAATAGCGATTGCAAAAAGAATGGAGAATTGTAGAGCCTGGCGCATAAACCCTCCTAGAGCGTAATGATGCATACGCTAGAGTAGTGA
>JALYIM010000221.1 GCA_030775785.1 Acidobacteriota bacterium | reverse complement strand
CTTCCAGGATGACCTCTGCCAGAAGTTCACCGAAGTCAGCGGTAATTCGGGCATCCACCACATTTATCGGGCAACGCTTCGCCGGCGAAACCCTGTCCCTTCCGACGATTCCCGTCCCCCGCGAGACCGTGGCCTCGAACTCATCAGTGCTCCCGCTCCCGTTCGCGAATCTATTGTCAATCTGGCCATTGCTCCGCTCATCTCGAAAGAGCAGCGCCAGATCGGGCGCCTCATCATTTTTGATGACGTCACCGACCGCGATGAACTCGAACGCCGCCTCGTCCAAGCCGACAAACTAAGCTCCATTGGACTGCTCGCAGCGGGTGTCGCTCACGAAGTCAATACGCCTCTCGCCGTTATTTCGACGTACGCCCAGATGCTCTCCAAACAGGTATCGGAAGACGAACCTAAGGCCAAGCTTCTTGACAAGATCGCCAAGCAAACCTTCCGCGCCAGTGAAATCGTCAATTCGCTTCTGAACTTCTCACGTACCTCCCCCACGGAATTTGTGAAGACGGATATCAATAAGGTAATTCGTGAAACCGCGTCCCTCGTCGACCACCAGTTTCAGACCGCAGGTGTTGGAGTGGATCTCGGATTGGCTGATAACTTGCCTCCCATCCGGGGCAATTCCGGCAAACTGCAGCAGGTCTTCCTCAATCTGTTCCTGAATGCTCGCGACGCCATGTCGACCGGTGGCGCGCTGCACATCCGCAGCTGGTCCGACAACGGCATGGTCCACGTTGAGGTCCGTGACTCCGGACAGGGAATTCCCCCCGAGCACCTGGTCCGAATCTACGATCCCTTCTTCACCACTAAAGGGGCGAAAAGGGGCACCGGTTTAGGGCTTTCCATCACTTATGGAATCGTTCAGGAGCATAAAGGCACTATTGAAGTGGACAGTGCAATCGGGAAGGGCACGTGTTTTCGCCTGGACTTCCCCGCCGCGCTCGGGCTTGAGACTGCCCCTGTGTCCCTTAAGCAGGCGCTGCACGCTTAACAGTCCTGCAGCTCTCAACCGGCATGTCTGATACAACCACAATAGTGGCTTACCCCAATCAAGTTCTGCCGGCGGACCGCATCAGCCCGCCTGACAAGCGTCGCATTCTGGTCATTGACGATGAAGTGGATATTCGCGAGAGTCTGGAACTCCTTCTCACTACCGAAAACTACACGGTGGACCTCGCCGAAAATGCTACCCAGGGTCTTCTTCGCTTTGAGTCGGGACTTCATGACCTCATCTTGCTCGACCTCATGATGCCGGACCGATCCGGAATGGAAGTGCTTGCCGAAATCCGCCAGCGTGATCAGGAAACACCCATCTTCATGCTGACTGCGTACGGTTCAGAAGAGGTAGCGGTGCGTGCCCTCAAGTCAGGGGCCAACGACTATTTCGCAAAACCATGGGACAACGACAAGCTCCTGATAGAGATTGACCGCGTCATCATCAAGGGCCGTCTCGAACGCGAAAATACTCAACTGAAGCGCGCTCTGAAACAGAGGTACGCGTTCCCAAACATCGTGGGTAAGAGTGAAAAAATGCTGCGCCTGCTGGATCAAGTCGCTCAGGTTGCTCCCAGCCGCGCCACCATCCTCATCAACGGCGAGACCGGCACCGGCAAGGAACTCATTGCTAAAGCGATCCACGCTCACTCGGCCCGTGCCGACCAGATGTTTGTACCAGTTAACAGCGGCTCGCTTCCCTCTGAACTGCTGGAGAGCATTCTGTTCGGACACGTGAAAGGTTCCTTCACCGGGGCCATTGCCAACCGAAAGGGCTTGTTCGAAACTGCTAACCGCGGCAGCATTTTCTTTGACGAAATCGGCACCATCGGACCCGAAATTCAAGTTAAACTCCTGCGCGTCCTTCAAGATCGCGAATTCATGCCGCTCGGAGCCAACGAAAGCATGCGCGTGGACGTGCGCATTATTGCAGCCACCAATGCCGACCTGAAGAAACTGGTTGAAGAAGGTAAATTCCGCGAAGATCTCTACTACCGCTTGAACGTCATCAATCTCAATCTCCCTGCCCTTCGCGAACGCAAAGATGACATCCCGCTGCTGGTTGATTTCTTTTTCGGCCGATACTGCCAGGAGAACGAGAAGTTCTTAACAACGGAAGGCCGCTCCACACTCACTTTTGAGCCTGAGGCCATGCAGATCCTCATGGAGCACAATTGGCCGGGCAACGTCCGCGAACTGGAGAATGTCGTCGAACGCGCCGTCGTCCTCACCACCACCGGCTCGGTTCCGGCTCACGTCCTGCCTGACCATCTGCAGCAGGCGAGCGGTATGCGCATTACTCGAGACAGCAGTGGCATGCTTGCCCCCGATGCCTCACTCTTCGAAGTAGTGGCGGACTTCGAACGACGCAAAATCATCGAATCGTTGGAGCGCGTCAACTACAGTCAAACTGATGCCGCAGAACTCCTTCGCATCCCGCTCTCAACTTTGAACCAGAAAATCAAACGCCTCAACATCGACATTAAACGCCGCTCTGCGGGTTGATTCTTGGCGAAGCCCTAGCCTTTAAAATGGGCCTTTATGTTCCGCACCGTTATTCTGCTTCTGGCGTGCTTGACACCCCTGTTGGCGCAAACCAAATCGGCGTGGACTGAGCCCTTCCCTGCTCACCGGATCGCCGGGAATCTCTACTACGTCGGAAGCAAATCACTTGCGTCCTACCTTGTTACCACCCCGCAAGGGCACATCCTCATCAACAGCAATTTGGAATCTTCGCCCCCATTGATCGAGAAGAGCATCCGTGATCTTGGCTTTCAGCTGGAAGACGTAAAGATCCTTCTGATCAGTCATGCTCATTGGGATCATTGCGCCGGCAGCAGCCTGATCAAGCAAAAAACTCATGCCGCTTACATGGTGATGGACGGTGACGTTCCCTCAATCGAGGACGGGGGCCGTGGTGACTTTCAGTACGGGAAATCGCCCACGACGTTTTACCCGCCAACGAAAGTAGATAGAACCCTTCATGATGGCGACAAAGTTCGACTCGGAGGTATGGAA
>JALYIM010000220.1 GCA_030775785.1 Acidobacteriota bacterium | reverse complement strand
CCCAATCACGACCAGAGGGCTTACTGCGATCATGACTGGTAAACCACCAGAACACATAACGCCGTACCATACGGGATTCCTCAGTGCTTCGCCAAGGGCGTGGTGCACGCCATCTGGCGCTGGATCGAGCGATTGTTAGATTTTGCATCGACGATTCATATGAGGGCATGTTCTCTCACCCAGGACTGGAGAACCAAGTCGCAAAGGAGTCACAGAAAGGACAGAGCGAAGCGGAAAGGGATTTGCGGCTGGAGCGGATGGCAACGGGCGTAACAGATCGGTATCTATCTGGCGCGGCTGTGTGCTAGCGCAAGCCGCGATTGCCTTGTTTTGAGGAAGAGGGTCTAGATGCGGGGCATTGCCGGGGACCAGGGGCCGTTGTTGCGCCACACCATCGAAAACTTTTGGGATGTGCCAATTGCTTTCAGTGGGAGCAAGAGGAATTCGACAGGTTAGCGACAACGGTGTCGAGTGCAACTCCGTCGTCATCGAGATTGCTCTTTCTGACGAAGGCTTGCCATTGTTTGGCCTTTTGCGCGTCGCGCGAGAACTCTTCCGTCAGCGCGAGAGGTGTGTCCGTCGGTACTTCCGTTCGTCTGCGCTCGAATGTGGCCTTGATCGCATTGCAAAAGGCATCGCCATCAAAATCGAAATGTCGGGCCAGTTTCCAGAGATCGTAGAAGTCCTTCATTCGAGTGTTGACCATCCCCAGTTTCACGAGTGCCTCCAGCTTCTCTGCGACGACGGTTTCCTTTGGATAGGCCATAAGGCGGGCACTTGGGAAATCGAGCATTCGTGGATATTCAATTTCCTCAGGTGCGGGCACGATGATGTCGCCGAAGCCGACATCCACCTGCAAGTGAATCTTGGCGCGCTCCAAGCGAGCAATGAAATGGATGCTGAGTCCTTCGTATTCTTGTTCTTCTTTGATTCGTGCGACACGCAGGGACTTGGGGTCAAAAATCAGACCATCGTCTTCAATGGGTTGGCCGATGATTTCGGCAAACACTTGTTTGATTCGATTAATGCTGTTGTCTCCTTGGCCTTCGAGATCCAAGTCACGAGTGGGACGATACGGGTGATGCGTCCAAAGTTCGAAGAGCAGAGCGCCTTTCAGAACAAACTGGTCCCCGATATTGCGAGTGCGCCAAACGATAAAGAAATCTTTCCAATCCATACTTGGTTAGAACTAGTCCGAAGTCCTCGTGCCTTTCCTGCGCGCGGTTGAAGAGCCTCTGTCGAACAGAAGCGGCAAGATTCCGAGGCGTTTCTCGGCTCACGATAGGGCCTCAAGATAAGGGCGCATGACGTTTGCCACCCGACATGCTTTGGCGGCTCTCCAGATTTCATCCGCGCTCGCCCGGCGCTTTCGTTGACATTCGCGGAGGGCTTCAAGCGCAACATCAAGTCCAATCTTGTTCCTATATCTGAAGCAATCTGCAACCGTCTTCGCGGGCGAAAAGACTCGAACGGCGACTCCTTCGATGGAGTGCTCTTGAATTCCGTAGGCGAGTGTTTTGCGTGAAAACCGAACGATATGCAGTGGCGGATTGTCGAGCTTAGGCGCGCGTGCTTTATCACCAATTGCAAGCCACACCTCGAACGGCGATTGAGTTGTCAGATCGTGAAAACGAAGAGCTGATAGAAGACAAACCACTCCCTCGGGCACGCGCTTCGAAGCTTGTGCGAGACTGTGATGTTCGGTTGGCTGTGCACCATGGGCGACGTAGAGTCCACGACCGAGTTTCATGATCGAACCTTGGTCAACTGCCATGCGAAGATAGGCCCGTGGAATACCGTGGGCCCGAAGGTCTCGCGGACGTAGTATTCCGGCCTCCTTCACGAGTTTCGTGAGGTCGGCTATGCGGTGATTCGGCATGGAAGGCTCTTTACCAAACGTCGGTAAGTATATACAATGCCCGACATATTGTAAAGTCGAGGGCTACTAGTCAAACGAGTACGAGAGAAGAACTGCTAGCCGCAAGGGTGCGAGGGCCCTGGGTTCGGTTCACGTCCCTAACCATTCGGTCTGTGACCGAATGATTTCCCAAATAACTTCCGGGTAGCCCGTCACTCGGGAAGAATCACGGTGATGATAGATGGACACGTCTCGCTGCTCGTAACTTTTGAGCTAGTTTGATATCTGCAAGACGCCAGCGGGATCGCGAACTCGCAGACTAAGGATCAAGGCTCCCGCCGCAAAATAGACGAGCGCTATGAACGCGAAACTGGCTGTCAGCGAGTGCGTTCGGTCGTTGAGAAAACCTATCGCATAGTTTCCGGTGAATCCACCAAGTTGCCCGATGGAATTGATGAGTCCGAAGCTGGCGGCCGCCGCTGCCTCGCTCAGCATCGTCGTGGGTATCGCCCAAAAAGTGGGAAGGTAAGCAAACAAGAACCCGCTCCCGAGCAGCAAGAACGAAATCGTCAAAGTCATTTCATGCCGGTTAAAGCTAGAGAGGAAGAACATTAACCCTGATGCTAACACGATCCCCGTATGCCAATAGCGTTCGTTCGTTTTGTCGGAGTGCCAACCGTTGACGAGCATGCCCAGAACCCCCAGCAACGCTAGAATCAACAGCAGCGAGGTCACCGTTCGGTTCTCAACAATCTCGCATGGTCTCCGAAGGGTGATCGTTTACGTTTTGTTCGCAGTGACTTCTCCTCAATTGCCATGTGGGAGATTCACGCGGATAGGTCGAAATCGCGACCGTTGCTTGCGCCATGGAGAATGTTCCCCAGTGAAAACGCCGAGATGACTTGGATCTCCGATGGCAAAGATTTCTTTTACGTGTCGATGGGGCAAATCTGGACGCTTGAGGAGAAAAATGCTCTCTTCCACCGTGAAAATCAAGCGGGTGCAGCTAACCTCAAGTCCGCTCGTTCTCTCAAACCCTACTCTGAGCAGAGATGGGAAGAAGCTCTTTGTTGTGGGATACGATCAGCGTGGCGAACTCATGCGTTTCGACATGAAGTCCCGCCAGTTCATGCCATTTCTGGGCGGTATCTCGGCGGAGTTCGCTTGCGTTTCTCCCGACGGCCAATGGGTCACATATGTTCTTTACCCTGAGGAAACGCTGTGGCGGAGCAAGCTTGACGGTACGGAGCGTCTGCAACTGACCAATGAGCCGGCTGAAGCCGTTTGCCGATCTGGTCTCCTGACAGCAAGAACATCCTGGTTTCGTTATATTCCTATCCCGGTCCGGCTCAGATATCTGTCATCCCGCGCGATGACGGGACGCAACAAGCATTGCTCCCCAATGATCCGCTCGTTCAACTAGACGCATCGTGGTCCCCCGACGGGAAGCGGTTGGTCATCGTGGAAATGCTACAGACTCTTCAGTCGCTATTCGCATGCTCGATCTCGCCACAGGTCACGTCGAAACGGTACCTGGGTCTCAGGGCCTTTTCTCTCCACGATGGTCACCGGACGGCCGCTACCTGGCTGCATTAACGGCAGACCAGACATGCATCATGCTTTTCGATTTCCCAGAACAATCATGGAAGGAATTAGCCAAAGGTTCCCCGCTAGGCTGGCTTGAATGGTCGAGGGACGGGCACCATGTTTATTATCTCGAGCACGCTAGTACCATCTTGATTCGCAGAATTCGAATCAGCGATAGCTCCGTCGAAATCGTGCGCGACCTCAAGGATTTTCCTCTGACCGGTGTGTGGGGCAACTCTCTGACCCTTGCGCCCGACGATTCACCCTTATTGCTG
The DNA here is from genome assembly GCA_030775785.1 of Acidobacteriota bacterium. Lineage (GTDB taxonomy): Bacteria > Acidobacteriota > Terriglobia > Terriglobales > Acidobacteriaceae > JALYIM01. The sequence goes on along the minus strand of JALYIM010000220.1, from coordinate 11,322 downwards.
CACAATATCGGAACTCATGACGTTTACTCGCTGGATTTGAAGGAGCCATAAGGAGTACTGAACTGCCGGCTAGTCTCTCCAGCGTATTTTCGAGCATACCGCGGGACTACATGTTGCAACGAGAGGTGCGGGCCTCAATGCGCTGATCGGTCGCTGATGCCTGCGTTATCGTCAAGCAATTCAACCAAGATTCCGAAGGCGTTCGGTGAAAGCAGACTTGGAATACAGCTACTCCAGCCTTGTTTCTGTCCGGGACTAGAACGCGCTAACCGTAGAAGTTGGACTTGGACTCTGGCGGTTAAGTTGAGGCAGTGGGAGTGAGCCTTGCGATGGAGAGATTGGACCTCACTCTCATTCATTTTCCCCACAGTTCGAAAACGAATGAGGTGATTATAAACCGTGATTCTCACTTATCCCCCGCACGGTGAAAGATTATCTCGGTGTGAGTTAAGGGACGGTCACGCTCACCTGTATTCTATGCTGAATTGCACCCGAAGTAGCCGTTACTGTGACAGTGTAATTCAGCGGGGGCGGCAGGTGGTTACCGCTTCCTCCTCCGCATCCAGCCTGCAACACTACAAACGCGAGGAAAACAGTACAGAGGAGCCAGAGTCGGCGCCTTTGCTGTTTTGTTTTCCCCGTAGCCAGGCCAATCCCAATTACCGCAAACGGTATGGGAAGAAAAAAGGCATAGAGTGGTCTCGACGCGTGGCCGTCGCGGAACGGTATCAGCTCGGCAGTCTGTGCTGGTGCGGTGAGCGTGAGTGTCGACGTGGCAGATGTGGCGCCAGGCGTAACCGACGTCGGGGATAGACCGCAGGTTGCTAGCGGTGTCGAGCCCGTGACTGTACAGGCGAGTTGAATGGCGCTTCCAAAGGATCCATTCTGTGGAGCAATGGTGATGACATCGGTCACTTGGCTTCCGCGCTGCCCGGTCAAGCTCGCGGATGCAGGTGTGATCGAGAAGTCCGGCGGTAGCGTGTTGAAAGTTGCGGTGACGAACCCGTCCGAAGTCGTCAGAGTGACATTGCAGGTGCCCGTGCCTGCGCAATCTGTGCTCCAGCCGGAGAACTGAGACCCGGAAGCGGACGAAGCAGTGAGGCCAACGGCCGTTCCGGTGGCGAAACTGGCCGAGCAGGATTGACCGCAATCGATGCCCGAGGGGTTGCTAGTTACCGTTCCGCTTCCGCTGCCCTCCAGCACTACTGACAGCTTGCGCGAGGTTGGGGCGGTGCCTCCAGCTATCGCGGTCACGTTGCCGCTCCCCGTGTTCGCGACATAGATCTTGTTAGTCACTTCATTAACGGCAACGCCTTCCGGATTACCGGCACTGGGGTCAATGATAGTCGACACCGCATGTGTCGTGCCGTTGATTACTGTGACGCTCCCCGGATTCCTGCAATTATCCTGCGAAAAACACCCTTCGCTGGTCACGAAAATGGTGTTGGTCACAGAATCCAGGGCTAGAGCGTGCACAAAGTATGAGCTTGGGCCAGCGCTAACAAACGAGAGCGAGTTTGTTGCGCCTTCGATTACAGTCACTCCGCCATTTCCCGTCACTGCGGAATCGTTGGCGTCCGCTACGTAAATCTTGTTGGCGGTTTGGTTCACTGCCACGCCCACTGGCGCCAGCGCATTGGAATCAGTGAGCGTAGTAGCAGAGTTGGTGGCGCCATCGATCACTGTGACATTGCCGTGGTTCGTCCCTGGATAGTTGCCCATATTCGCGACGTAAATTTTATTAGTGGCCGAATTCACGGCCACACTGACGGGAGATATCGCGTTGGGATCTGTGACCGTGGTTGTGGAATTGGTTGCACCATCGATGACAGTGACGTTGCCGGGGTTGTTCCCGGACCTATCGATCTGGCTGTTGGCGACGTAAATTTTGTTCGTTACCGCATTGACCGCAACGGCCCACGCAGTGAGGCCGTTCGCGTTAGGATCGGTGACGGTGCTGGTGGAATGGGTAGCGCCGTCAATCAGAGTCACATTGCTACTCCAGAGGTTCGTGACATAGATTTTGTTTGTTACCGGGTTTACGGCCACGGCATGAGGACCGTTCGCGTTCGGATCCACGACTGTTGTCGTTAGACTTGTAGCGCCGTCGATCACGGTCACGCTTCCGCGGCCGCCATTGCCGAGCAGATTCCCCTGATTAGCAACGTAGATTTTGTTCGTGGCTTCATTTACAGCCAGGGCCACGGGATGGAAACCCGCCTGCACAGTCGTGGTGGTGTTGGCTGTGCCGTCGATAATGGTGACGTTGGCGCTGAGATAATTCGCGACATAGATTTTGTTGGTAACCCTGTTCACAGCCACCGCCTCAGGAGCAGTGCCAACGGAAATAGTCGCCGCGACTGTTTGTGACCAGGCCGCTGTCGGCCAGGCGAATAATAGGATCAACAAAAGAAAGTACCCTGTGCTCCGTGTGCGCGATTGTCTTGGTATCCGGTTCTTGGGCTTCATAGTGAACTCCGATGTCTCGCGTTCGCAGGTAATGTGAACAGGCGCCGGCGTAAGTTCAAGAACCTGTTTCCAACCACCGAAGCCATCTGACTTCTCTACTTGATATAGCGGAATCCGCGGCCCAGACCTGCAACCGAGGCACAAATATTGTTTTCACTATCCCCTCTCCGAAACGTCACGCTATAGGGCCGTCCTGTGGTAGTTTTAACCCGTCTTCCGCAGAAGGCTCCGTCCGAGAGGTTGTATGCGTGAGTCCTCTCCTCATGAAGTAACTGAGCTACTGCAAGCTTGGTGTGAAGGTAAACCAGAAGCTCTCGAAGAGTTGGTGCCTTTGGTCTACCAGGACTTGCATCGAGCTGCCGCGCGTTATATGGCTCGCGAACATCCAGACCACACTCTTCAAGCCACGGCGCTCGTGAACGAAGTCTATGTCCGGCTGGTGGATATCCGAACGGTAAGCTGGCAGAACCGGGCCCACTTTTTTGCCATTTGTGCGAAACTCATGCGCCGTATTCTGACGGATTTTGCGCGCTCCCGGTTTTCCTTGAAACGTGGCGCCGGAGCGCCGCATGTAACTTTTGATGAGGCCCTCGTCCTGTCCCCTGAGCCTTGTGTGGACTTATTGGCGCTGGACGATGCCATGAAAAAGCTGGCGGCGATCGACGAACGAAAGAGCAGGGTCGTGGAGTTGCGCTTTTTCGCCGGTCTAAGCGTTGAAGAGACGGCTGGGGTCTTGCACGTTTCTCCCGAAACCATCGCTCGCGACTGGAGACTCGCAAAAGTTTGGCTTTTAAGAGAAATGACGCGCGAGAACGGCAATGGAGCCTGAACGCTGGCAGCGCGTCGAACAGCTTTACCACGCTGCCTTGGGTCTTGACGAACTAAGCCGCATTCAGTTCCTCGAGCAATCTTGTCACGGGGACGAAAACCTCTTTCGCGAGGTCGCGTCGTTACTCGCGCTTCAGAGGAGAGCTGAAAATTTCATGGAATCAGCTGCGCTGGGAAACGCCGCTGCCGCGCTTGCTGGCAACCGGGCTCCGCACCCCACGTGTGGCGAGGACCCTATCGGAATTGTGGGGCTGACAATCTCTCACTACCGCGTCTTGGAGAATCTTGGCAGAGGAGGTATGGGAATTGTCTACAAAGCCGAAGACACCCGCCTTGGCCGATTTGTTGCCTTGAAATTTCTTCCGCAACTGATGGCCTCTGACCCCTTACCCATTGAGCGGTTTAAGCGAGAAGCTCGGGCGGCTTCTGCATTGAATCATCCCAATATTTGCACGGTGTACGACATTGGCGAACACACCGGGCAAGCGTTCATTGCCATGGAATATCTCGAGGGTGTAACACTGAAGCATCTTATTGGGGGTCGGCCGCTCGAAGTGGCACGGCTACTTCAAATCGCTATAGACATTGCCGACGCTCTCGCCGCTGCGCACGCCAAAGGTATCGTCCACCGCGACGTCAAACCTGCGAATATTTTCGTCACCCAGGCCGGCCCGGCAAAGATTCTGGATTTTGGTCTTGCCAAGGTGGCACTCCAAAACGACATCCCTGCGGAAGGAGAAACTATTACCATTGGCTCCGCGCAGACGGAGCAACTTACCAGTCCGGGGACCGCCTTAGGTACCGTCGCCTACATGTCTCCCGAGCAGGTACGCGGGCAGGAACTCGATTTTCGAAGCGACCTCTTTTCTTTCGGCGTCGTGCTCTACGAGATAGCAACTGGCACATTGCCTTTCACTGGAGCTAGCACTCGTGTCGTCTTCGACGGGATTCAAAACTCTACGCCTGTGCCGCCAACCCGTCTCAACCCCAAGATCTCCTCGCGGCTCCAAGAAATTATCTGTAAAGCATTAGCGAAGGATCGAAACCTTCGCTATCACAGCGCCTCCGACATTCGAAATGACTTGCAAGGCCTAGCCCATTCCGTACCGGGCAGGTTTCAGTCAAGGTTAACGTCCCGGGCGTCGATTGCCGCTGCCATTCTCGTAATAATTTTAACTGGGTTTGCCGTTAACAAATGGTGGAAGACAAAAACCGATGGTCTCGCACCGGAAAAAATCCGGCTGGCGGTCCTTCCTTTTCAAAATCTGAGTGGAGACCCAGGGCAAGACTTTTTTGGACCAGGGCTCACCGATGAATTAATCACACAACTGGGCCAGTTAAATCCTAGCCGGTTAGGCGTCATTGCCTCCACATCCTCAAAGATGGTGGGGACTAAACCCATCTCGGAAATTGGCCGCGAACTCAATGTGCAATATGTCGTTGAAGGAAGTGTTCGGCGCAGCGGGGACCGGGTAAGAATCGACGTACAACTAATCCAAGCTAGTGACCAGACCCACATTTGGGCAAAGTCCTACACTAGGGACATTAAGGATGTCCTGCGAGTCCAATCCGAAGTCTCCGAGACCGTCGCTCGACAGATTCCGGTTAATCTACATCTTTCACCCCTCGCCCAACAGCCCACCGTGAATCCCCAGGCACACGACGCCTACCTCAAAGGCAAATTGTATCTGGATACGCGGACCGATTTAGGCAAAAGCGTCGCCCTTTTCGAGGAAGCGATCCGATACGATCCAAACTACGCCGCCGCCTACGCCGAACTGGCGTACAGCTATCTCATTTTAGGAGAGGCTCCATACGATGCAATGCTTCCTCTCGATGCGAACCGCCAGGGACGGGCAGCCGCACAACGCGCTTTGGAACTTGATCCTTCGCTCGCGCAAGCCCATGCTGGCCTCGCCATGGCGGCCTTAAACTACGATTGGGATCTAAGCAAAGCGAAACGTGAATTCCAACTGGCCCTCGAACTCGATCCCAATGACCCATCCATCCACGAATGGTTGGGTATTCTATTCATGGTAGAGGGGAAAACGAAGGACGCCTTAGAAGAAGGCCGCCGCTCTCTCGATATCGATCCTGTTTCTCCAGCATGTCACGCCTTTATGGCGGAAACCTATTACTATGCTAGAGATTATGACAAGGCAATAGCGCAGGCCAGTCAGATCCTCGCGATTCGACCACAGTTCTTGCAGGCTCGCTATTGGCTTGGAAGCGCCTACCTGCAAAAAGGAATGTACGCAGAAGCGATCGAGCAATTCCGGCTGGCGCGGGAAGCCTCCGGCGACAACCCGGCGATGGTAATGGCCTTTGGTAATGCGCAAGCCGTAGCAGGAAATCCAGCCGCCGCGCGCTCTGCCCTCGGTGTACTAGAGGCCCGGCAAAAGCGGCAATACGTTCCAGCAATTTACTTCGCGGGGATATATGCCGGCCTGCACGATAACATCAAGGCCGAGAAGTATTTGAATGAAGCATATAGTCAGCGAAGCGACAGGCTAATCTACCTTGGTATGGACCCGCTCGTTAATTCCTTGCGCTCCGATGCTGAATTTCAATCTCTGGTTCGCAAAATTAGTCCGGATATTGCCCGAGCCCAATAGGGAGTTAGGACCAATCTAAAGACATTCCAGCCTAGCGGGTATTCGCTCATTCGCGGTTGATGCTGTCATTTTGAACTGGTGAAGGGTTTTTCAATAAGCCATCGATGGCGGACTGAAATGTCGCGAATGGGAGCGCGCCAACGATACGGACGCCGTCGAGCTTGTCCTTGGCGCTCTTCGCCAGCACAAATGTGGGCGTGCCGCTGATCTGCAGTGTGGCCGCTTCGGTGGCGTCTTTTTGGATGTCGGCCTTGTATTTGTCGGAAGCGATGCAGGACTGCAAGGCTGCAACATCCAGAGAAAAGCCTTCCGCGGCTTTCTTGCTTACCGACTCGTCGGGCGGAGCCGACTCGGAGTACAAAAAATTTGTCATGCAATCCTCCTTCTAATCGGACTCTTCGCCTATGAGACAAATGTGCTTCTATTTCAAACTGACGTCGGACGCCCTTCGGTTCTTTGGCCTTGCTCTCTAACGGTCATCCTCTTCGTTATCGATCGTCAGGCGGGCGGCCACGCCAGCATGGTCGGAGGGCCATAACCCACTCGGTGTCATGCTGTTAGGATCTACGCCAAAGAGCCCGATCTTCTTCGCTTCCACATTTCCCAGAGTTAGAATCAAGTCGATTCTCTGGGTAAACTGAGACGCGGGGTTATTCACCAGTTGTGCTTGGCAACAGGTAAGCCCTGGCGTCAACGGAAATAGTTCAGACCAAACATCATTGTAGCCGGCAGCAATAAAGTGCAAGTACCCCGGGTCCTGCGGCAAAGGAAACGCTTGAGCATTGGCATCCATTGCTATCACGACGGGTAGCGAAGTGTTGGCAGGGCCGGCGCGCAGTTCGCCCCCCTGCTGGTCGCCGATGTTCGCGATAACTGTCTCTAAATGCGTTCCGATGAATCTAAAGGAATTTCCATGAAACTGAGCATCCACAGAAACCCAGGAGCGTGGCAAAGGCACAGGTCCCGCGGCTGTCGGTAGAACGACTCTGCTGACAAACTGCCCGGATTGAGGGTTAGACCATTGAAATTTTGACGCGTTCAGATCTGTGCGGGCCAGAATTACGTTGGAGTCGGCAAATTGAACGCAAAGAAAGGTGCTCGGGAGAATCAGCGCAGGGGTAGGTGGAAACCCGAACTGTTGCGCCTGGACAGCTACGCCGTACTGGCCTCCTTGCGCTTTAAGTGCATCGAGCAGCTCTTGCAGCAAGTCAAATTCCAGCGCCGTTGGCCCGCACTTCCCTGTAGATGGGTCGAACGGGCCGCTCGACCACTGGTCCACTTCTTGAAGACTTACGAGTGTCGGATTTGCAGCAAGGATCTGGCGGGCCACGGCTTGCATACGCGAGGGCGGATTGGTGGCCCGAACCTGTGTGATGCTCTGGCCCACGGCGAGAAGAAAGTCCATCACGTTCTTCGCGTTTTGGACTTCGATGAAATCTGTGCCTTCGTCTAGGTTATAGGTCATCACCCGCAAACCTCCGCGGCCATAACCTAAATCCTGGGCGCAAACTAGGGCGGGCTGAGCCCAAGAGACCGAACATGCGATCAGCAGCGAAATGCGAACCCACGAAATAGCCCGGATATCCTTTATCAACAGCAGAAAGTTAGTCATATAATCCTCCTTCTTACTGGAACTCTTCGTCTTCAGGACAATGTGCTTCTACTTGGTATAGCGGAAACTGACGGCCGAACCTGTAACGGGTTCCATTTTTCAGGTTTCAGGGAACTACTAGGCGGAATTCGTGCTAGTTTTGCTAGCCTAGGGCCTCGAAATACGCGACTGGTGACTTGACAAGGTTGTGCTGCTCCGTGAGATGACCTGCGGAAAGCTTCATGGATACTGAGCGCTGGCAAAAAATCCAAAAGTTGTACGAAACGGCTCTGAAGCACGAAACCAACCGTCGTGCTGCGTTCCTGCAACAATCCTGCCCAGAGGATAAAAGCCTTCGCAAAGAGGTGGAATCTTTACTCGCCTTTCATAACGATGCAGACGGCTTCCTGGAGCTACCAGCACTTGATGAGATAGCGAAATCGGTTGCAAAAAATCAAATTGAGGTGGGCCCCCAAGAGGATGAATTGGGCATCACGGGCCAATCTATTTCCCACTACCGTGTCCTGGAAAAGCTTGGCGGCGGAGGAATGGGGGTTGTGTACAAAGCCGAGGACACCCGGCTGCGGCGGCTGATCGCCCTCAAATTCTTACCAGATATCATTTCGTCCGACCCGACCGCGGTCGAACGTTTTAAGCGCGAGGCGCGCGCCGCCTCTGCGCTTAATCACCCCAATATCTGCACGATCTACGACATCGGCGACTATCAGGGCAAATCCTTCATTGCCATGGAGTATCTGGATGGAACAACACTAAAACACTTGATCACCTGCAAGCCACTACCAACCCCTCGGTCGCTGGCCCTTGCAGTCGAGATTGCGGAGGCCCTAGAAGCGGCGCACGGCGGAGGCATTGTCCATCGCGACATCAAGCCAGCTAATATTTTCATTACCAGGGCAGGCCACGCAAAAATTTTGGATTTCGGTGTTGCAAAAATTTCCTCTGAAAAAAGCCCCAGCGTGAGTGCGGAGACACTCCCGTCGTGGGCGTCAGACCCCGAAAACCTGACCCGCCCTGGGACCGCGCTGGGGACGATTTCCTACATGTCTCCCGAACAAGTCCGGAGGGAGGATCTGGACAGGCGGAGCGACCTCTTTTCGTTTGGAATTGTGCTGTATGAAATGGCGACTGCCATCCTCCCTTTTCAGGGTGCGAGTGCGATTCTTGAGGCCATCCTCCATCGCACGCCCAAATGGCCAACGCAGCTCAATTCCGAAATTCCGCCCACGTTCGAAAAAATAATAATGAAAGCGTTGGAGAAGGATCGCGACTCGCGCTACCAAACTGCCTCCGACATTCAGCACGCTTTGCAGGGGCTGATGCAATTTATCTCTAGCAGATCCTCATGGCGCTCACGTCTGCTGCCTGTTGGCTTGACAGTCGCGCTCCTGCTGATGGGAAGTTATGCTGCAAAACACTGGTGGAGCGAAAAGAGGACGCCACCTGTTCCGGAAAAAATCCGAATCGCGATACTCCCTTTTCAAAACCTGAGCGGTGATTCCACCCAGGACTTCTTGCGTTCGGGCATGACCGATGAGCTGATCACTCAACTTGGCCGTCTGAATCCGGAGCGCCTAGGCGTAATTGCATCCGCTTCTTCGAACATCGTGCGCGACAAGCCAATCCCGGAGGTGAGCCGGGTGTTGAATGTACAATATGTAGTCGAAGGGAGTGTAAGGCGCAACGGCGACCAGATTCGAATTGACGTGCAACTGATCCAAGCCGTCGACGAGACCCACATTTGGGCGAATTCCTATACGCGCAAAATGACTGACGTGCTTCGCGTCCAGTCTGACGTTTCCGAAGCAGTGGCTCGGCAAATCCCTGCCAATCTCCATTTTTCCCCGCTGGCAGCTCCTCCGTCCGTGAACCCCCAGGCGCACGATTCCTATCTCAAAGCAAAGCTATACTGGAATAGCCGCACCGACATTGCAAAAAGTGTTGCGTTGTTTGAGGAAGCCATCCGCATCGATCCGAACTACGCCGCCGCTTACGCAGCACTCGCGAATGCCTACGTAACCCTGGGAGATGAACCCTACGACGGCATACTTCCACGCGAAGCAAACCGTAAGGCACAAGCAGCGGCACAGCGTGCACTAGAGCTTGATTCTTCGCTCGCAGAGGCGCATGACGCGCTCGGAAATGCGGCGGCCGATTATGACTATGACTTGCGCACTGCGGAACGCGAATATCGCTCCGCTCTCGAACTGAACCCCAACGACCCCAGCGTCCATGAATGGCTGGGAATTGTCTTCATGCTTCAAGGAAAGACCAAGGAAGCTCTGGAAGAAGCTCGTCTGTGTCTTGATTTGGACCCCGTTTCACCGGCGGGCCACACGTTGGTTGCCGAGATTTTCTACTACATGCGGGAATACGACAAAACCATTGAAGAAGCTCGCCGTATCCTCGATGTTCATCCCTACCACTTACAAGCCCGTTATTTTCTTGGAAGCGCTTTTCTGCAGAAGAAAATGTACGCCCAAGCGATCGAGCAATTCCGCGTGGCGCGGCAAACCTCCGGGGACAACTCGGCGATGGTGATGGCGTATGGTTACGCCCAAGGGGTAGCGGGCAATTTCGCGCAGGCGCGAGCCGCTCTGCAGGTGTTGGAGTTCCGGCGTCAAACGCAGTATGTACCAGCAATCTACTTTGCCGGAATCTATGTAGGCCTTAATGAGTTGGCCACTGCGATGAAATACCTGCACGAGGCCTACGACACCCGTAACGATCGTGTCCTTTACCTGGGGATAGATCCAATGACAGATCCCTTGCGTTCCGACCCGGATTTCCAGGCGCTCCTTAACAAAATTGGCCTGACTGCCCTGCCTACAAGGTGAAAATTGACGTCGTCATTAAAATGTCGAAACGAGAAAGCCCAGTGCCGAAACTGTGCCAGCATCAGATGTTTTGCTTATTCCTGTTCTAGGAAACTGTATTTGTGAATCTTGGGTTTCGGAGGGCCAATGCAGTTGATGGCAAGCAATGGTCTTACGGCGAATGTTTCCCAAGGTGTGGCAGCTAAAACGTAATCCCAAAGAATTTGTCTTACTACGGGGGTTCACACCATGTTTGCGAGCATCTCTTGGGTGCAGGATTGGGTGCAACTAGAGTTGGAAGAATGGCTCCCAATTGCTTGTAAGCGACACCAGATAGGGCACTTAGATTTTTGACCTCATCAGCTGTTAACCGAAGGGTTGCTAGTTCGAATCTAGCCCGGGGAGCCAATCTTTCTAGAAGTTCCGCTTCTATTCCCCGTTTAATGCAATGCTGATCCATATTCAAATGGCAGGTGCGACCTACGCGGCTCCTCCCCATCGTTGGCTTCGTGACTATGGTCGACGGATTAGAGCGGGAGCGAGACCGCTGGTAATATTGCAGCCAAAGCGCCCGGTCATGTTTGTGTTTGATGTGTCGGACACAGAGCCTGACGAGCAGGCGCCGCAGTTGCCGTTTGCCGTTGAGCGCCCGTTTGAAGTCCTTGGGGGTTTTGTTAAAGATGAATACCAACTCACAATTGAGAACGCAAAGCGCGATGGAGTTCAGATTATTGAGCAAAAGTCAGGCTCGCAGAGTGCTGGGGCGATCCTTGCGGCACGCCCGGGTAAATACTTGGATTTCGCCACGAGGGTTAAGCCGTCGAAAATATCCATTCAAGTACCTTTGCGATACTCGATTCTGTTGAACGCAAGCCATTCGACGGAGGAGAAATATGCGACCCTTATCCACGAACTGGCTCATCTTTACTGCGGCCATCTCGGCACACCGAATACGGAGTGGTGGCCTGACCGCACCGGCTTAGAT
>JALYIM010000219.1 GCA_030775785.1 Acidobacteriota bacterium | reverse complement strand
GGGCGACGACGAACTCTCGACGCGCTCGGCGGCGCTCTCCTACTATTTCGTTCTCGCCGTGTTCCCGCTATTTCTTTTTCTTGTATCGTTGGTCGGCATATTTGCGGGACAACATTCGCAATTGCGGGACACCATCATCTCAGGCTTGGGAAAGATGGCGCCGGGGTCCGCATCGCAGCTCGTGCAATCGGTTATTAACGAAACTTTCAAATCGAGCGGCGGGCTCAAACTGCTGGCCGGAATTTTCGGCGCTCTCTGGGCGGCTTCGAGTGGAATGGGAGCGGTGATTGTTTCGTTAAATGTGATTTACCGAGTCAGAGAATCCCGACCTTGGTGGAAACAGCGGTTGACTGCGGTTGGACTGACGGCAGCCCTTGCCGGTCTCATCATCGTGGCTATCACCATCGTGCTTTACGGTGGGAAAATCGGAGACGCCGTCGGTGCCCACATAGGTTTGAGTTTGGCGTTTCAGATCGCCTGGAAAATTATTCAGTGGCCGCTCTCGGTAGCGGCCATGTTCCTGTCGTTTTCTATTCTCTATTATTTTGGCCCGAACGTTGAGCACCGGAATTGGTATTGGGTCACCCCAGGCGCCGCGATCGGAGTCGCCCTCTGGCTGGCTGCTTCCATCGGATTTCGAATCTATCTCCACTTTTTCAACAGTTACAGCGCGACTTACGGATCGCTCGGCGCCGCCATCATCCTCCTTCTGTGGCTGTACATAACCGGATTCACAATCCTGATGGGCGGCGAAGTCAACGCGCTGATCGAAGATACGGACAAGAAAAATGCCTCATTCGAGAAAAAGAAGCGCGCAATACAGGACCGCTTGCCCAAAGGGGAGCGGGTGGCTTAGACGCACCCTAAGTCTCGGGAACTGTTTTGCGTTTCCACGCGGGCAGCCGGCTGATCTGTGAAAAGGGACGACCGTGGGGAGCAATTTCCCGCGCCCCGCCCAACACCCGATCGATTGCCAGAAGATCAGAGATTTGAGTGTGCTGCCACAGCGCTTTCAAACCCCTCTCTCGCTGCCTTCTTAGTCTTGTCTAAGAGTTCGTCAGCACGAGCTAACAGATCGTCAGTTCGTTCGGAGAAGTCGGCGCGACTCTTACTGCCCTCCTGCGGAGCGTACAAAATACCCAGTGCCAAACCGATCCCCAGTCCGAGAATAAAACTTTTCATGCCATCCTCCTATCAAAAATAGCCCCCCCGTAACGGAGGTGGGCTCAGTAAATTCCAATTCCAGTCATTCTTAATAGTGCATTCTTAAGCAACTTCGTAAGCTCGGCCATGGACGGCGTTGGATTCCCCTGTCGAGGAAATATCTTGCGCTCCTGTCTGCTCCAATATTTCCTTCGCTTTCTTAGTCCACTGAGAGTCATCGGAGTGCACCGATAGCAAAATCCCACCTTCCTTTACCCGGCCTCAGTACCGCTTCGCTTCGTACTCCGGAATTCCCATGCCGATTAAAGCTCCCGTAAGTCCGCCGACTGCGCCACCACGGTCCAGCAGCAATGAACGGTCCCAGCCCAGGAATTGCTAGTGCCCCAATGCCTGCCAGCCACCCCAAGCCGCCGCCAAGCAATACTCCGGTACCTGCTCCTTTAGTAGCTCCTTCGGGAGCTTTAGTGTTTTTCTCGTGGGCGAAATCCCTTAGTGCCAGTGTTCTCTGGGAACAGCGCGGAAATATCGGCATTCCTAACCCTGCCGCCTTCAAGCCATCCACGGCACTCTCAACAGCCGTTCGATTCGGATAGATTCCAAATATTGCTGTGTTCTTTCCTGCCATTTGATCTCTTTTACTTTTTTCACTTTATTTAGTTGCGGTATCTCGCTGGTCCTATGCTCAACCGCTTTGATCTTCTTCGGGGAGGGGCTTTAAATCGTTCGTCGTGGACTCTTTGAGCTGGGGGTCATCCTCCTGCCCATCGCTTCTGAAGGGTGCATTCTGAAGAACCCGCGCTACTCTTGCCGTTCCAATAGGAAGACCAACTACGTCCATACCCCTCGCCTCGGAATAGTCTTAAATACGATGCGGACGCCACAAGGCTGATAGAGCGTTCGCTGCTTCGGCCAATGTCCGTTTGTTCTGCAGTTCAATTCCTTCGCTTCGTGTTCTTAGAGGCCGTTGGCGCTGAAGCAATTGATTAGACAATTTTGAATAGTGGGAGTTCCCGCTTCGTAGGACGATCATGGCGGCTTCAAATATCTGTTTTGGGTCAAAATTGCTTTGCGTACTCATCGTTGCTATTACAACTTCGATCAAATGAGGCCGCAATACAGTCAAATCCTGAAATGAGCTGCGATCATTGCGTATGAAACGTAATTCTGGGTTAGTAGTGAAAACCCTTTTTCCCGGGCAAATTCGTGGCTCCGAAATGGGCGACGTCGCCGCCAAGCTGACCGGGCGAAAGCCACTGATTACCCAAATATACTCATCTCACAGACAATGAGCTCTCCTACCAGCCAAGTCCGAATTGGAATCTCAGGTTGGCGATATAAAGGTTGGCGGGGTATCTTCTACCCGCCTGATCTCGCGCAACGACGGGAACTGGAGTTCGCATCCCGGCAGTTCAACAGCATTGAATTAAATGGGTCGTTTTACTCGCTTCAGAGGCCGGCCAATTTTGCGCAGTGGGCGGATGGAACCCCGGACGATTTTGTATTCGCCATAAAAGGTTCGCGCTATATAACCCATATGCTGAAACTTCGAAACGTCGAGGCACCCCTTGCGAATTTTTTTGCCCAAGGTCTACTTCGATTAGGCGCAAAACTTGGGCCGATCTTGTGGCAACTCCCGCCAACCCTTAAGTTTGAGATAGATCGGCTTGGAGCTTTTTTCTCCCAACTGCCAAAAACCCAGAAAGATGCAGCTAAGCTCGGCCGAATGCACGACGAGCGTCTCGATAATCGAACATGGCTTAGGGTGCCGACCGATGCGCCCTTGCGTCACACCATAGAGATCAGACACGAAAGTTTCGCCTGCAAAGAGTTTATAGACTTATTACGCCAGCATCGCGTTGGATTGGTCGTAGCGGACACCGTGGAGTGGCCTCTTTTGATGGATGTCACAACAGATTTTGTATATTGCAGGCTGCATGGTAGCGAAGAACTTTACGCAAGCGGCTATGACGACAGGGCTCTTGATGTCTGGGCGCAACGAGTAGCAATTTGGGCAAAAGGCGGCGAGGTGCATGACGGCAGACGAGTCACTCACCGCGATGCATCGCGTCGGAAGCGGGATGTTTTTGTGTACTTTGACAACGATGCGAAGGTGAGGGCTCCTTTCGATGCGAAGAAACTGAGCGATCGAATAGTAAAATTACTCGAAAAATAAACTTTCTTCGTCATCGAAAGAAATAAGACATTCACATCAATTTGCTCATTGCCCTATGCTAGTAATGTTGTTAAAACATTAAGCGATAGTGCTTCTTTAGCACAGAATTGTTGCCGGGAAGTGGGTTAACTGCTCCTCCATCAGTTTCTCCGCACTGGCGAGAGACACGACAACAAACAATTTTTGCTACTTAGGAGAAGTTTAGATTTATGCGCATCCGTCGCGCCGGTGATCATTTCACGCGCTTGCAGGAGGCGGATAGCCTGCCTGCTTTTTTTATCGGAGTCACTGTATTGTTCGCTTCTTTGGGTCTGGGCGAAGTAGTTTATCGGCTAGCTTTTTTAGACTTTGACGGAACAAAAGATCGCCTCCCGATCGAGGCTCTATTCGGAATAATCCTAGGATGTTTTGCTGCCAAAGTAGGCAGAAATCTTTACAGACACCGAAAGCAGACCATGGCACGGCTCCATTCGATTTGGAACAGGAACCGCCGGATTCGACACGCCATAGGTGCGATTTCTCCAGTAGCCCATCCCTCAAGGAACCAACAATCCATCAGGGTAATTCGGGAAGAGGTGGAGCAAATCGAGAGCGCACTGAAGGACGTTTTGCCTCAGTCGATCGGCGTTCAGATGGAGACCTAAAGGGCCAGACTGTCCTACCCGCAATGTATGTTGTACTTGAGATTCGGCTTGAACACCATCAGACACCGCGAGTTCGAGCTCACTCCCCGGAGATCGCTGACATTTATCGCCTGCCGAATGTTCGAAGGCCTGGCGAGTCATCGTTCTCTTTCTGAAGAACAGCCAATGCCTCTTCGGGAGTCTTGTAAAGTTCCGGTCGGCCGGTAATGCAGTACGTCGGATCAGGTGCGCCATCGCTGTCGATAAATACCTCTTTTTCGATTCCTTCAACTTTCCATTTATTGACAAGATCGCTCGGTCTTATTTCTTTACCGCGCAAATGCCCGATGGCACATATTCTAAGCTGGGGTTTCATCTAACCTTTTCCCTCCGAAGGGCGCAAACTCGTTGCCTCATATATTACGCCCGGCGCTCGACCGTGGGCGCAACCAAAGCGTAGCCTTTCCCACGCTACGTCAGTCAGAATTGCTCAGAAAACTCGCTGAGTGAAGGTCGACGGAGGGAAAGTAGAATTGGACATTCCCGTCCGCATAGCGGGACGACGTCTCCTGCGGGAATTGTACAGGCCGGAAAGCCGGGGGATTCCTGAATGAAAAAGAGTGCCAACTCGGGCAAACAATGGAATTCTAACGTGTACTCAGCTGACGTGTACCACCGGTCGCCGGCTGGGATCTTGAATTGCGCGTCGTAGCACCTCGTGTGTGACTGGGGCAGCATCGCCTTCGCCAAAAAACAGGAAAGACATCAGATTGGCGATCGGATTGCCCTCGTGCCACTTGAAGTAAGCGTGAGGTACTATGCCGGTTGTCGTTTCGAGATCGATCAGGAATGCGGCAATGGCGTTGGGAACCACGGGGCTCCGCGCACGAAGGACGCAGTGTTTTTCGATACGCTCACCGAAAACGTTCAGATTCTGTTCAAAGTCCGACGCGTCTCCAGGTTCAACCTGGAAGAAATACAAACGATCACCGTTATCCAATCCGTTCATTCTACGAACTGTCCGGTCGACCTCGTCCAAATCTGCTTCGTGTTCTGGACGAGGTCTACGGGGTACTACACGGATAATGTTGCCCTCGCATTCATCCAACAATGCTTGGGCTTTGGAATCCAGATGAATTCCGCAGATGCGCAGTTCCGTTGATCGTACGGCCCGCGAGATCAAAGAGGTTACGACCATCGTTGAAATGAAAAGTGATGCGATCTTGATCCCTTCGGGGCGCTCTTTAATAT
Source organism: Acidobacteriota bacterium (assembly GCA_030775785.1). Lineage (GTDB taxonomy): Bacteria > Acidobacteriota > Terriglobia > Terriglobales > Acidobacteriaceae > JALYIM01. The sequence continues at coordinate 6,464 of JALYIM010000219.1, read as the reverse complement.
TCAAAATGGTCGTGTAGATAAAAATCGAAGACATTATTAAAAACGGCCAGCGAAGCTTTCGCTTCCACTCGGAGATCGTAACGGCAATGGCCGCCGACGTGATCAGTACCAGAACTCCCGTGGCGTAAGCTCCTCCCTGCGCGTGCACACTCGCGTGGAACAGAAGAGTAACCGCGAAAGCGACGCCCAAGAAAACCAAGACCAGCGGACGCGAAGCACGCGCCCACTCCGGCGCCATTCCGAATCGAGGAAGATAGCGAGGAATTAGGTTTAGTAGTCCCGCCATTGCAGAGGCGCCTGCAAAGGCGAGGATTAAGGTCGTGCTGACATCGTAGAGTGAGCCGAAGGCATTTCCAAGATAATGATGAGCCAGATACGCTAGCGCGCGTCCATTGGCTGCGCCTCCATCTTTGAACGCATCCTTCGGAATGAGTAGCGTTGTCACTACACTGGTGGCGATCAGAAATGCACTCATGATGAATGCGGCCGTACCCAGCAGCATGCGGGTATTTCGAATTCTGCCTTCCACGTTTTCCGCCTTGATCAGTGGCATTACCGCAACACTTGTCTCAAACCCGGAAAGCCCGAGGGCGAGTTTGGGAAAAAGGATAAGTGACACGCCGATCATGGAGAGCACGTTGCCATGCTGTGCGAAAACAGCGTTTCTCCAATTGACAAAAGTGTGTGGGTGCCGGGCAACCTCTAGAAATGCCACTGCGGTGATGATCGCACTTAAGGTCAGATATGCAGCGACGAGAATAACCGCAATGCCAATCGCTTCCCTGAATCCCTTGAGAAAGGTCGCTCCAAGAATCGCCAACAGTATTAAGGTGACCGCCATTTGATTGCTCATCCAGTGGGGGGTGAATGGGTTGTGTGTGAAGTGAGCGGCGGCATCCGCGGCGGAAAGGGTCATCGTGATGACAAAGTCTGTGGTAGCGAAGCCGAGGAGAATTAGGACCAAAGCCTTTCCTTTCCATTGCGGGAAGAGCCTTTCCAACATGGCGATGCTGCCCTGACCGTTGGGGCTCGCTGCCGCGACGCGATTGTATACAGGGAGAGCTGCGAACAGCGTTATTAGTACAAGAATGAAGGTCGCCACTGGCGAGAGCACACCCGCAGCAAGAAATGCGATACCCGGTTGATAGCCAAGCGTAGAGAAGTAATCCACTCCGGTGAGACACATCACACGCCACCAGGTGTGTTCCATGTCCGGTGGCCTTTTCACACCCTTCGGGAGTCGGAGATCAGCTAACAACCAATCTGCAATTTTCATTTTCAGAACCACGTCGTATCCAGACTCTCCGCAAGAGCTGTTCTATGCACGCAACGGGCCAACGGCTGTCCAGCCTTCCGATGCGACGGTGGAGCCGCAGTTTGCCTTCGAGGGAACGAGGTATTCGGGATACCGAATATGTAAATGGCAATGAGGGGCGAGGACAAGCGGAGGCCGAAGAGTCATGATCGTAAAAGGTATTGCTGTAGCGTAGTCACCTCTCCGCAAGAATAAATAAACAATCTACGCAGGCTGAGACGCAAATAGAGTATGATCGCTCGGGTTATGAATCCCGAAAGAGCGCACCGGACAAGGGTTTTCAGTGATTGAGTTTGATTTGTCATTCGCACTGACGGCCGTAATTCAAGGCCCAGTTTCGGAGCATCACCTTTTGGCATACCTCGGAATTGGACTTATTCTGGTCGGCTTGGTTATTCGCCGTAGCCTACCTCAGCGAAAGGCGCCAAAGCGCCCCATTGCCGAAGGAAATTAAATTTCAGATGCAACATGAGGATTTCTGTGCAGTGTCCGAGTACTGCGTTGATTATTGTCGCCAACTTTTTCTGAGCAATCTGGTTTGATTAGGAAGATCCTAGATGGATGTCAGTCTTTAGTGAAATCGGTAGATGTTGTGGCAGTTTTCACTGTTCATCGGAAACCTTTGCTCTCCTTTTGCAGAACCGATGACGGCAACGCGGAGTAGCCTTCCGCTTGCGCGACTTCTTGCCCGGACGCTTGCACCCAGATCGCCACCAAGAGACGCCACAACAAAAATGCTTCCAGCAACGAATAGGCGATTGCTCGCAAAAGTTCTGATCGGCCCAACATCTGCGAATAGCGTTTGTTCCCAGAAAGACCGTAATGCTTGCGAGTAGTGTCCGTCGGGACAAGCTGCTCATCTTTGACGAGGAATAGGGGGACGCCCTGCCGCTGTTTGCTGATCCTAGCCTAATGGCTGATCGAAAACGACTCTACGGCGGCTCTATTTGGCCCTGCAATTTTCGCAGCTTATTTTCTTTGTGGTCACTCTGCCCTAATTTGGGCATAAAAAAGCCACCCGCGAGGATGGCTAAAAGGGGACCGCTAATCGATCTAAATTATGAACATCTTTGCTTGCGACTGCTACTTACGAAAGTCACGATCTTGCCCGCCATCCTTCAGCACCTTCTCGATAACCCGGCGATTTGCCCACATAGGAGTCGCGGCGCATAATCGCGTTTGGTATCCGAATTTTGCACCCAAATACCCTCGGAGCCACACTCAGGACGATACCGGCCGCTAGGATCAACATTACTGTAATCGTATTGGTCAGCAGGCCAGAAAACCGACTGTCAACCGAATCGATGCTTTTTCGACGCCAAACGAGTGCCTTCAAGTCCGAGGAGGACTTAATGAACTTTCTAGGATGAGACGCGAGATGAGAATTTCTAACAGTGTGGAAAAAATAAAAAACAGAACAGAAACTCAAGGAGAATTGACGTGCTGCGTTTAAGCCTGATTCAGCGCGTTCCTGAAGCGACGCTTCACTGTCAAAGAACAATCGGTTCCCTCCTCAACTTTTTTGATTCTGCCCAATTCAGCAAAGTTATAATTGCACCACGCTAGGCCATCGGTTTCTGAGGTGACATTGCACGAATCAAAGAATTTTTACAAGTGGCTCGCGTTAATTATGATCGTAGTTTCCCTTATCCTGTTGCTTTCGAAGTTCATCGATAGGCTTCAATAGTCATTCCATCAAAGTTTTTTTAACTCGACAACCGAATCTGAGTGCAGCCGCAGGAACCGCGCAGACTTTCTGTTGCAAGCAGCGGTGCTAGGGGAATACTACCTGGCGGCTGAAGGTCGCGCTACCTTCGTGTTGGGACCGTTGCAGGCCAATGCTTATACTCGCTAGATGCCGGGAGACGAGGTAAAAAATCAAAACGAAAGCGTTCTGGCGCGTGTTTCCCAGCAGCTTTCTCTCTTAGAGAAACGCGATTGGGAACTCTGGGTTATTGTTTCTATCACCGGTCTACTAGTAGGCGCAGGTCTGCTTGCGATTGCGACGCCTTCGGCCGTACTTACGCAAGGCGACGTACATCTTGAGATTACCGTTTCCAGACAGTTGGCCTTGGGCCTCTTCACCCTGTTGATTTTGCTTAACAGCTACTTGGCCTCAAAGCGCGTCGAGTTGCGACGTACGAGAGAGAAGATTGTGTCCTCAACCATCCAGAATGAGTTGGTTCGTTTACAGTCTTTCACCGACCCTCTGACGGAAGTCTACAATCGTCGTTCTCTCGATGATATGGCGGGACGCTATATCGGCCAGGCGCAACGCATAGGAACTCCCTTGACATTTGTCTTAGTAGATGTAGATCATTTCAAAGAAGTAAACACACGGTTTGGCCACCTGACAGGAGATGTTGTGCTCGCTGAAGTGGCGACGTTACTAAAAAGTTCGGTGCGAGGTTCAGACGCCGTGGTGCGCTATGGCGGCGATGAATTCCTGATTATTCTCGCCAACACTACGTCAACCGGGGCTACCAACGTGCTCAAGCGAATCACCGATTACCTTGAGGACTGGAATCATGCGGGCCATCTAAAGAAATTCGAACTTAACCTCACAATGGGATTAGCGGAATGGAACACAGGAAAGACTCTCGACGAAATGCTGGACGCCGCCGACCGTCAGATGTATGCCGGAAAGCAGCGAGATGCCTCTGCTCCGCTTGAAAATTCGCGCTTGCAGGAACAGTTGGTTTCTAAAAGGGGATAAGCACTCGCACTTTGGCGGTATCTCCCGCGGCCTAAAAACACAAAAAGTCTGCGCCTTGTTGACCGACTGTCCCGTGATTTTTGTACGAATCAGCTTTTCGTTCGCTCAATTCTCACATCTGTTCTATTGAACCTAAGTGGTCGACCCGCCGGGATCGCACGGCAGTGCATGACGGGCCTTTACGATTTCCAAAATCTTTCTATGGGCCATAACAAGATCCATTCGTGCCAGTCCGAGGTCGTGAGTGACTGGGTCCGCGATTTCCGCGCGCGCCTGTTTTTCCTCCTTTGAAATTTCGGCTTCCATTTCTCGAATGGTCCGTTGATACGAACTGTGTGACATTTCGCTCGCCGTTGCGCCCTTTCGAAGTTTCAGACACTTGGCGCGCTCAGGCTCTATTTTTTTAATTTTGTTCGTGAAATGGAACAATAGGCCGGGGATAAATTCCTGATGAATGCTGATCAGGTAATTCTCAATTCTGACCTCTGCGGAGGTACAAATCGGCATCAAACCTCTGCGGTCGAAGATGGAACATGAGGCTTCGATTGACGAGGACGTTGATCCATGAAAATCGCATTGATCGCCCCCCCCTTTATTGCGGTTCCCCCCGCCGACTATGGAGGTACCGAGCTCTTTGTTGCGCAATTGGCGGATGGACTTCAAAAAAATGGCGCCGAAGTCGTGGTATATGCCAATGGAGAGTCGACCGTCAACGTAGAGCGGCGCTATCGCTACGAGCGATCGCAATGGCCGATCAAGCCTGGCGACGAAGCATGGCTGAAGGAACTAGACCACACTGCATGGGCCATCCGCGATGCTTCGCAGACTTGTGACGTGATTCATGTTCAGTCCCCACAGGCCCTTCCCCTATCGCAGTTCACTAATGTACCCATGGTTTTGACTCTGCACGGTCCTCACAATCCAAAATTCAGCGAGTTGTATGCGCGTTTTCCAGGCGTGAACTATGTGGCCATCAGTGAATTTCAACGTCTTGCGGAGGTGGTACCCCGCGTTCGGACGATTTATCACGGAATCGATTTAGCACAATATTCCCTGCACGAGCAGAAGCAGCAGTATTTAAGTTTTATCGGCCGTATTGCTCCCATCAAAGGGACTCACACAGCCATCGAAGTCGCCAAACGGACTGGCATACCTCTAAAAATAGCTGGCGACATACAACCAGCGTATCGCGAATATTTTGAAGCCAAGGTAAAGCCGGAAATAGACGGCAAATTGATCGAGTATGTAGGTCTTGCAGATCTAAAGGCGAAAAACGAGCTCTTAGGAAACTCGCTCGCGATGCTCTTTCCTATCCAATGGAATGAACCCTTCGGCCTCGTGATGGTAGAAGCCATGGCCTGCGGCACACCAGTGCTCGCCTTTAAGGGCGGTTCCGTGCCTGAGATCGTTCGCGATGGAGTCTCGGGATATGTATGCAGATCGGTGAGAGATATGGCAAAACAGGTCACGACTTTGCAACTCGATTCTCGAAGTATCCGCCAATATGTGGAAGAGAATTTCTCCTTGGAGCACATGGTTTCGCAATACATTTCGCTGTACCACGAGTTGCAAAATGCCATCCCCGGAAAAGCGGCGTAGGTGCATTACCTTTGTCATAATCACTAGTACACAAGGCCTCGCTTTTCCGTTGACCCCCGTCCACCCACATTAATAAACTCTTATCAATCGTTACCCGCCACTCCGTAAAAAGAAACGCTGGAGCAATCAACAATTTTATAAATCTACTCCGCCTTTTTCGGGGAGATTACTGACCTTCCGAAACCGAAGATCGGAATCAGGCTGGGCGAAAGCTCCGTAGGTTTGCCATTGTTGACTTTTTTTTGGAGGATTCGATTGAGGGGATTTAAGTTTTTTTCGCCAGACGTCGTGGGTTGGATTTTTTGTGCCGCCATGGGATGGTCAACGTTCGCGCAAACGACCGTGCCTCAGGCAGTACAAGTGGGTGCCGACGTGGTGCTTTACGCCTCCAACGCGCCGGTGCGCTCGGGCACGTGGTCCGTACTACCTGACCGTAGCGCGGCCTCCGGATACGCGATCGGAAATCCAGTCTTAGGTGCGCCGAAATTGAGTTCGCCACAAGCGCACGCCGCCAATTATTTTGAGCTCACGTTTTCGGCATATGCAGGACAGCCCTACCAGCTTTGGCTTCGCGGGAAATCGCTCGGTCAGAGTAGCGGCGTTTATGTGCAATTTTCCGATAGCGTGACCGCCGATGGATCGCTCGCTTATCGCATCGGTTCCCAGTCCGCAACGTCTGTCAGCTTTTCAGCGTGCTCTGCCCTCGCTGGTTGGGGCTGGCATGGCAGCGCGTCCTGCGCTCTGGGACAGCCGATCTATTTTGGACATACGGGAGCGCATACGATGCGCTTACAGGTGCAGCAGGACGGCTTGCTGCTCGACCAGATCGTGTTG
>JALYIM010000218.1 GCA_030775785.1 Acidobacteriota bacterium | reverse complement strand
CGTTTATGGTACGCGGGCACCGGCTTCCTTGAATCACATCATGATTAGCGGAAATGAGCTGAACAAGCTGAAAACCGGATGCAGTGAGTCGCTGGCACTCGACGGTAATGTGGACAGGTTCACCGTGACCAACAACCTGATCCACGATAACAATAATATTGGGATAGACGTGGCGGGCTTCTTTGGCATCGCACCTGACACGCGCTACGATCAGGCACGCAACGGACTGATTACCCGGAACACCGTATACAACATAAGTTCCAATGGGAATCCCTCCTACCCGAGCAATTGCTGGTGTTCGGATGGAATTTACGTTGACGGCGGGTTTAACATCACCATCGAGCGTAATCTGATTCACAATGATGATCTGGGAATCGAGATCGCGAGTGAGAACGCGGGACATGTCGCCAGCTATGTTACCGCTCGTAATAATCTCATCTATTTTGGCAATTCCTCTGGGCTGTCAATTGGTGGCTTCTCCGGCAGCGTGGGTGGTAGCGACCACATCACACTCATGAACAACACGCTTTTCCACAACGACGGGAAGAACACTGGAAGTGGGGAATTTCAGATTCAGTATCACGCCACCAATAACGTGTTCAAGAACAACATCGTTTATGCCGGTTCGCAGGCGTTGATGGTGAATGACTACACCGCCTCGACAACAACTCCAGTTGCATTGGACTACAACTTATACTTCTCCCCCGCGAACGCCGGCAGTTCGAATTGGGTGTGGCAAAGCAAGGCTTACACGGTGATTTCGAATTACCAATCGGTCTCGGGCGAGGATAATAATTCCCACTATGCCGATCCGCAGTTTGTGAACATAACTACCCCCGACCTTCACGTAGCGATCACGTCACGAGCAGCAAACGCAGGCATTGATCTTGGTTCAACGGTAGTTGGCACGGTGGACTTCGCTGGCAACCCACGCGTGCAAGGATCGAACATAGACATAGGTGCATACGAGCAATAGTTTTAGAATCGGTGATCCTGAATGAGGTGTGAAGATAAACTCGCTGCTTCCCACTCTCTTAGTCCAAGAGAAGCTTTTGCATACCATTATCGGCTGGGCTATTTCATCTAGCCAGAGCAGTTGTAGGATGCTCCCGACCCACTGATCTTTCACTCTGCACAGGCTTGCGCACGCAGGTGTGAACGGTGTGATAGTCGTAGCAGTATTGGCACCATGAGTCTGCGCAACATTTAAAGGAGCAGTCGTAGCAGATCGTCGTTCCACAGTCAGCGCATTCTGCTACGGCTGGTTTCCCGCAGACTACGCCGTTACTTCTCGTTGCGTATTCAATCCTCCATTCCACCTGAATCGCCGCAATTGCCTGCCTCCCTAGAGTGGGTGTCGCCCTGGATCGTATAATTCGGAGAACGGTTAAGAGTACGTCCCGCTCTGAAATCTCCTGCTTGTTACACTGATCAGGGAAAGAGTAAAATTCCGTCCTCCGGATGTGCACTTCTTATCAAAAGGAGAGCCTATGAAAAATACCTCGCTGTTATTGTCGCTTCTTTTCGTCTTCGTCATATGCAGCCCCAGCATATGGGGTGCCCCTATTCCAATTTCCTCATGCGCGAAGATCAATGCCTCTGGCTCCTATGTTTTGACAAAGAACATCACGGCTACTGCAGCAGCAATGAAGCCAGTATGGCCCAGTCCTACTTTTTTGTCATGCATCATCATCGCTGCCGACAACGTCACACTAGACTTGGCGGGCTACGTTATAACGGGGCCTGGCAGCGCGAACACGAGCGGGGTCTCCCAAGACACCACGACTCGCAACGGAGATGTCGTACACTCAGGTGCCGTCAATAACTTCGAAACCGGTGTTATGTTTGCAGGTAGCGGCCACACTATTCAGAATATAAACGCGTCGAAAAACGGGGACGGCATTTATATTCACCTGCAATCCGGAAACCGTGTTATTGGAAACACAGCGAACAATAACTCGAGGTATGGTCTAAACATTGAATCCTGCCCGAACGTTCTGCTAGAGAACATGGCAAATGGGAACGCTATCGCCGATATTTACGATCGTGGGAGTTGCGACGTCCGCCAGGAGAATAGTCCCTCACCCTAACGTTGGTCGAGATGGACTGCCACGAGCTGTGTTGTCTAGTTGCAGACTCCGACGCGTGCGGCAAAAGCGAAAAATGGATGCGCGCAAGAGTTCGATGGCGTGTAACATGACTGGGTGATATCGCGGATGGGCTGTGGAATGCAACCATCCCAAGTCGTTGATTTCACAGCCGGACAGAGTTTTGGCGAACGACGCGGGTGAAATTGTGAATCATTGGAATAAACCTTCCTGGCGGTCGCTTTCGCTTATCGTCTTCTGTTTGTCCACTTCTATCGCTTTCGGCGCTACTCCCCAGGCGCGCACGTCTTACAGAATTCCATTTGAACTTACGAATAACCTTGTCATCTTGCGGGCGGGTATCGACGGCTCAAAGCCTTTGGCTTTCATCCTGGACACCGGCGCGTCTACGACTGTCATCAGTGACACCCGGGCAAAAGAGCTAGGGCTGAAACTAGAAGGCCGGACAGACGCGACAACCCAAGGCGGCTCAATCGAAGCTTCTCGTGTCAAAGGCGTTTCATTGAATATTTCCGGCGTTGAATTTAATAATATGACATTAGCCGCAATTCGCTTGAGCGGTTTGGAGGCTGGTCTTGGTCAGAGAGTTGACGGCATTCTTGGTTACGAAATCTTCGATCGCTTTGTCGTCGAAATTGATTATGCGTCTAAAATCGTCACATTTTACGAGCCGCAAAGTTATAACTATTCAGGACGGGGAGAAGTCATTCCTATCAGTATTGGAGACAATACACCGTTCGTAGTCGGTAAAATAACTGGATCTAGAATAGTCGAAGGTAGTTTTCTTATTGATACCGGCGCTCCAGGAATTCTTGACATTGCTAGTCCATTTGCGGCAAAGCATAAATTGCTAGATTCTGTTCCTCATACGATCTTAATCACGTCCGGGGCGTTACTTGCGGGCAGATCAAGTGGAAAGATTGCGCGCGCAAAGAGTTTTCAAATGGGAAGTTTTGTTATGAAAACGCCGGTTGCAAATTTTTCTCAGGATGCAGAGGGAACTGAAGGAAATGAAGCCAGCACTGAGTATGGCGGACTAATCGGTGCAGAGATTCTGCGCCGCTTCAAGCTCATCATCGACTATTCGCGTAAGCGAATCATCTTGGAGCCGAACCGTAATCTCTCCCAGCGTTTTGAGTTCGATATGAGCGGAGTGTCTTTAGCTGCGGACGGTGAGGATTTTAGAACCTTCAAAGTGCGTGCGCTCGTTGAAAAATCCCCGGCGGCAGAGGCGGGTTTGCGTGTCGGCGACGCAATCACCGCCATTGACGGTAAATCTACTGCGGAGATGACGCTTGAACAGATACGACGCATGTTCCGACAGGAAGAGCGAAGGTACTCACTCAGCGTCAAGCGGGGTGAGTCGGTACTACCACTCAAGATCAAGACGCGACGGCTGATTTAAGTTGTCGAGAGAATGCGCGGGGTCCTGAAGCGCGATGTCAAACCTTAATCACGGGCCGCTTTAAAGTCCATCGGGGGGAGATATCGCAGCTTTCCTAGGTGTAGCGCGCTCCGAGGCTGTCCAGCCGTCAGTGCAGAGTGACCGGACAAGAGTCAAGCGCCCAATCAATTGCATTCGTCGTACAGACCCATTGAGACGGTTTGCTTAGGTCGGCAGAAGTTCTTTCAGCAGGGCTACTGCTTCCCCTCAGTGTGTTCCGGCATGCGTCACCATTCTGATCGCTGCGTGGCTGGTCGCGATACTTTACCGCCGTTTTTAGTTGGACTCGCAAGGACATCTTGGAGGCCTTTGCGGGCTGAGGTTTTCTGCTGGCCTCGAACGCTCAGTTCCCGCCGCAAGTTTTCCGCCCACCCCATTGAATCTCTTACTCTTTGCCGATTCTCAGCATTCTCCGCACTCTCGCCTTCAGCGCCGTTTCCTTTGGGCTCTTGCTACCCTTGTTTAGCCAGTTTTCAAAATCCTGAATCTTGACGATATGCGTGACCTCTGGATTCCGGACCTTGCAAGACTGTGCAGGCGATCCACGGTAACGCTGGCAGGTCCCACACCGGGGGCTGGGATCGTTCCTTTCGACATCAGCGATCCGTTCGCACGATTAATATTGAATATGGTGATACGCCCGTCACTCAGGCCGGCATAAGCAATATTTCCTGGTGGATCCACTGCAAATGTGTTGGGGGAAGCAGGTACCGAAAACGCAGGAGGTGAGCTTGCCCCATTGGGATTGATTAGGTTGCCTGCAAGCAGCTTAAATTCACCGATATTGTTCGTATCGTTTTGAGCGAGATACAAAAACTTACCGGGAGCTCCGCCCGTGTTATTGATAGTAAAAGGCGCCTTGAAGACGTGGCCACAGTTGTCCCAGGCTTGTGCGACCACGTTGTAGATTCCCGGTAATAGATCGACAAAAGCATCGAGAGTCGCACCGCCACTGGTGAAAGCATTTGTCCCAGACGCTGGATAAATGCGGATTGCCGATATTCCGCCTGCGCAAGCTGAATTTTCAGCGGAAACAGCGAAATGCACGGGTGTCACATTCGATCCGGCCGTGGGCAAGAACACATGGACGCCTGCGTTGCTGGTTGCTGTAAACGTAATCGGAATCTTGCTGACGCCTCCGCAATTGTCCCAAGCCTCGATGACGCTGTTGTAAGTGCCTGGAGAAAGATTGAGGAAGGTCTCTATGTGAGGACTCTTTGTCGTGAACGCTGCCACGCCAGGCGCTGTATAAATTGTGACCGCTGAAATCCCTGCAGCACAATTCGACGTGCTCGCGGTGGCATCGAAGAAAGTAGGAGTTCCTACTGGTCCCGATTTTGGAGATGCCACCGTAATTGTTGGAGCGGCCCAAGCAGCGACCCCTAACGTGAGAAGAAGAATTCGGGTTAGGATTCTCAAACAAGTACGGAGATAAGACATAAGACATCTCTCGCGAAAAAGAATGGAAGTCTACGTATAAACCGCTCTCGTTCAGGACGACAATTCACTCCCCTGAACACAGGGGCCAACGCGGCTTTCGAGCTAACGTGTGCGCAAACTTGGACAGCTCAAGATGCTCAAAGGTTGTATCAAGTTGGTTGAACCGGCACAAGGGATTTGCTGAAGGTAGTAACAGCAAAGTGAAATTGCTCCCGCCTCCGTCCCGAGGCGGAGTTAAAGTCCTGTTCGTTGCGAGCAAACCGAAGTTAAAAGTTTGGTTTTGCCAAAAATCCGTGTTGCCCCGATGAGTCAGCGTATGTCCCCACCACACCCCTGAGGTTGTTCAAACCGAAGGGGACAGTTGCCTGCGAATTCGGAAACATCACCGGAATGAAGCTAGGCGTGGTTTCCGTCGAATCATTCGTGCCTTCGTTGGCTTCAATGTTCCTGGCAAACCATCCAGAAAGGCTTGTATAGCCCACCACATCATGGCCAGAGTTGACTCCGGTGCCAAAGCTGTCGCCGTTCTTCATATAAAAATCCTCGTCGGTCCCTGCTTTGAACCACGCTTCGAAGAAGTCGTCCTGGAATAACTCTCCTGTGAGGACACCACTATTAGCAATGCCATTGACAGACCAGCAGCAGGGGGCGACGCCATTCGGTCGGGATGGGTCCATATTGCTGAACTTCCCGTTCACCCAAACCCAGCCGCCTCCGGGGAAAGTGCCATTGGAGTTAATGCTCCACAGGCCGCCGACAATTGTTCCCGCCTTATTGATGCCGAAGGGAATGGTATTGAGTCCAGAGGGAGGGTTCGGATAGTCGATGGTCTGCACGACATTCTGGTGGAACCAGATAAACCCATGCTTGCTGCCATCGGCCTTGGTGTAGAAACCTACCAAGTCGCCCAGGTCATTCACTCCCATGATTGCAGTGCTGACTGAGTTCGGAACCATCAATTTGATGTAACTGCCGTTTACGTATTTAAAGCCATGCGTGGGACAATTGGGGACTTTTACGTCGTAGTCGGTACAGGATGCCGATTTGTAAAAGCCAACGATCTCTCCGCTGGTATTAATTCCCCGAGCTTCCGTGGCTGCCGCTCCAGGAACATTGATTGGAGCATAGGTGAACGTTTGAGCTAGTAAGGTTAACGGTAAACAGAGTACTGATGCAGGTATTAGACGCTTCATGGGCGACCCTCCCTGTCTTGGTGGATGCGCGCCTTAAAGAGTAGTTTGCCTTCGCCTTCTAAAAAGTCTCCAATGACAAGGAAACCTCGGGCCGCGAAGACCCTGTTGGCCGCCGGCTAGGCGTGTTTGCCGGCAGGCCCCTAGGTCCCGTCGGCGCCTTCCTGACGGAATGTCTCCTGCATCATGGTGTTCGTGGGCAATCGCTAAGCCAAAAGCGCTTCCAATTTAATCCCATCTCGGAAGGGCCATTTCAGTAAGGAGACATCCATTGTAGGTCGTACGAACCTGCCACCCAGGGCTGTGGCGTTTGCTAGGTGAAATAACCTGGACGTTTCTGGGCCGAGCAAAGAAGAGCGCACACTGGCGGACGGCGATTCTGAGTATGTCAACAAATTATCAAATTACAACTCTTCATTAAAGCGCTTCAATCCGGTGGTCACTGTAGGAACGCTTTATGTTTCTGAACGACCGGGCAGTGTCTCTATCGGACAAGCTAGTTAACACTGTAATGAAAATGTAATGTTTAACGCGTCTAAACAGGTCAAATCCAGTAAGGAACGATTAAAACCGTGGCCTCGTAAATAGTACGTAGGTCGAAGGTTCGAGTCCTACAGCCGCCACCAGTTATTTTCTATACTTTTCAACGATTTAGAATTTTGTGCCGTTCACAACTCCGAGGGGTAGAAGCTGAATGCGGGTGGTGCAGCGTCTTGCGGAAAAGCCGAGGGGCCCCCCAACCTTACATTTCCACGTTTCGTACCTTTAAATCGTCAGCTGGTACCACAACCTTCTTGAATAGCCAACCTGCGGCCAGCTTGCTCATCTAAGGTATTGCTCTAGTTGTCAAAAGCACGACCGAGCACGACCGCTATGGAGAAGAGATGACTTATCCAAAAAGCCAGCACACAGCTCTATTTCTAGCAGTTCTTGTTCTCACTGTCGCCGCGGGCCCGACCCATTCTTTCGCTCTATTTTCCCAACCTCGTAGTCTGAATGAAGTTGCCCAAGGCGCATACCTGGATTTGCCCTTGGGGTTTGAAGAAAATGTTGGTCAGGCGATCCCTGCTTTTAAGTACATCACGCGGGGAGCCGGGTTCAGCATGATGTTTGCACCGCGCACTACATTAATGAATTTGCGCCTAGGCAACACCAACCGCTTTGTTGCTATTGATTGGCTCAATTCGCAAGACGGCGACCTGGCCGGCGAAGAATCGCTAGGTAATTCCGTTAGCTACATAAAAGGCTCAGATTTAAAGCAGTGGCGGTCCAACATCCCCATCTTTCGGAAACTTAGATATTCTGAACTTTATAAGGGGATCGATTTGGTCTTCTACGGCAATCATCGCGCGCTTGAATACGATCTTGTGATCAACTCGGGTTCCCCCGTAGCTCAGATCAAACAGCACTTGCGAGGGGTAGCCAGCCTGGAGCTAAGTAAAGATGGAGACCTAGTAATGAAAGTGGGGACTTCTGAGCTCCGCCAGCACCGGCCCGTGGCCTATCAAATAATCGGAGAAGCGAGACGTGAAGTCGCGGCAAGCTTTGTCATTCACAAGAATAATATCGTTGGTTTTAAAGTAGGCAATTATGACCCTAAATATCAACTAGTCATTGACCCCAGCCTTGTATATTCCACTTACATAGGAGGAGGCAATTCGGATCTGCCGGCCTCAATTGCCGTGGATAAGTCCGGGCACGCCTATATCACTGGCACCACCAACTCACTAAATTATCCGGTTAAAAATGCCTTTCAGCCAGTCCTGCATGGCAACTCCGACGCCTTCGTGACTAAATTCTCGACCACGGGTTCTGGACTAATTTATTCAACCTATGTCGGTGGAAATGCGGATGAGTCGGGAAATTCTATTGTGGTGGATCAAAACGATCAAGCTTATGTAGTCGGCGCGACAGCCTCCACCGATTTCCCAGGCAAAAAGTTGGGGACTGTTAATGGACCATCTGCTTTCGCCTTTAAATTGAACTCCGCTGGGAATGCATTGATTTACTCGGTCCGATTCGGAGGATCGAATACCGCTTCAGCGAAATCCGGGGCTCTTAACTCGAATGGTCAGCTCTACATAACGGGTGAAACAACGTCTCCCGATTTTCCGACGACGACTGGCGCGTTTCAGTCGCACAAAGGGAGCGATCCTAGTGCGTTTGTTGCCAAACTGAACTCGAGCGCGACTGCGTTTATGTACTCCACTTTCTTAGGAGGAAGTGCCGAATCGCATGGAGAGGCTATTGCCGTAGACGGAGCGGGGAGTGCATACGTCGGCGGTTTCGCCTTCGGGAATGGGTATCCCACGACTTCTGGGGCATTCCAAAAAACCGCACCTTCCAAAAATGTGACCTGCCAGGCTGGAGAAACCCCCGGTGCTTGCGGGCCGGGAGCTCCGCCGACTGCTTACAGCGGTTTCGTAACGAAGCTTAGCTCTAATGGAAGCGGACTTGTTTATTCGACATATCTGGCTGGTAACCAAGTAGACCAGATCTACGGCATAAAGGTCGACACCGCTGGCCGGGCTTACGTTACAGGTCAGACCAGTTCTCCTAATTTTCCGGTTACCGCGTCTGCTTTCCAGCGTTCGAAGTATCACGGCACATTCGATGCGTTTGTCACCAAGCTATGGGCGACCGGAGGAGGTCTGATCTTCTCGACCTACCTCGGGGGCAGCGGAGATGACGCAGGGATGAGCATCGCGCTTGATGGTTCCACCAATGTGTACGTAGTTGGAGCCACCACGTCTGTTAATTTCCCAAGCAAATCGGCTGTTCAGACGCGATACGGTGGGGGTGGCGATGCTTTCCTTACCTCCCTAACATCTACTGGTTCGACGTTGCGTTATTCTACATACCTTGGCGGTGAAAATGCCGATGTAGGAGCGGCGCTGGCTCTCGACGCAAATGGAAACGCCTTTATTTCCGGAAACACTAGTTCGCGGAAATTTCCTCTGAAGAATGCTTTTCAGCCTAGCCTCAAGGGTGCGCAGAATGGCTTCGTAGTTAAGGTGGGACCGTAAAAATTATTATCCAAATTGAAAAAGGTTCCTTAGGGCCGCCGTTTCCATCTATCGTGGCCTCCACCATTGTGTCATCCGAATGCGGGAGACTCGTGACCTTCACAATCAATTCCGGGCCCACCTGGGGTTTTTGCCGCACTCGAATGCGGTCTCCAGGTCTTAACTTCGCAAATAGTTGGGGTTTCCTGGCGGGCCGACCACCTCAATAACCTTTTGCGCCATCGCGATTCTCCTTTGTCTTCTCTGGATTGTTACAACTGGTCTGCTCTGCCATCGCCAAGCCCGCGCGTTGCAAATGTCAGCAGGTGGTGGTGAGTGTACAACAGGAAACCGATCGGCTATGTCACCCTCTTCCCACCAGAAGCGGCATGATAGCTAATATTCCAAGCATCACGTAAAAGACCGTTCCGGATACTGGATCTCGGCTTGCGAGGTACTCACGAATTGTCAGCCCCCGAACCCAGAGCACGATCGTAAACTCCGCTAGCAACAGGAGGCCCAGGGCGACGAAACCTGTGCCGAGTCGGGCGGACGGCGTGGACGGCACGGCGAGATATCGAACTGTCCACCGCGCCGAGAGTATAGTGATAAGAAGCATGAGCGGCATTTCCACGAGCTCAGCCACCCTCGTCCCCAGTCGCGGGGCAATCCACAAAGTGCGCATAGTTCCAAGTGCAAAGC
>JALYIM010000217.1 GCA_030775785.1 Acidobacteriota bacterium | reverse complement strand
GGACGATGCAGCGGACGACTCGTTGGCGGCAATACGTGCGCGCAACAAGTTCGGAATGGCTATCGCAGCAATGATCAGGATGATCGCGACCACGATGAGCAGTTCAATCAGTGAAAAACCTTTTTGTTTCTTCATATAGTATCCCTCTCTCCTTCAGAACTTTCGGTCTTAATGACCTTGTTGCCGATAATGTTCGCACTTCACACACCAAAGCCGCTAGTTACTAAAGTACCCGGGTAACTAGCGCTAAGTTATTGGCAGTCAAAGAGATGCATCAAGGTAGTAACTCGCCTGCTCTCAGCCTAATGTGCCGAAACCGATCCATGTGCCAGATTTCGCATGCCGTAATGACAATTTGTGTCAATGTGGATCGGCAGTGAGACGCCCACCAACTGAACGCGGTATAAGCTCTGACTTGCGGGCAGAAGGCATAGATATTAGATGCCACTACTCTGCGGTGGTGCCTCTAGAAGAGCCGAAGTTGGACGTCTTGCGGAAGGGTGGGCGTCGCTGAGGGATTTCTAGCTTGCCGGGCCGCAATGCCGTGCTTGGCTCGCAGGCAGCCCATCAGTTCCGAGAGCCGCTTCCGGTAGGCCGTCGGCATAAACGATTGGTTCTGGAAGCGGCGCTTGTAGTTCTCGGCGAGTTCAGGAAACTCCTTCTCTAGAAAGGGCATGAATACGGCGGCGGAGCATGGCTTCAGGAATAGTGGGTTCGCAAAGATGTACTTGCCGCCGGCCTTCGCCGTGGCTTTGACCAGGATCTCCAGGTCGCGCGGCGAGTCTGTAATTCCTGGAATGACGGGCGCACAATTCACGCCAGCGTCAATGCCGAACTCGTTGAGTCTCCTGACGGCTTCCAGGCGTAAGTCGGGACGGGAGGCCCTTGGTTCAAGCAGCCGAGCCAGCGCGGTCTTCAGGGTGGTGATGGTGAGATTCACAAAAAGGCGATTTCGGTTTGCGATTCCCCGCAAAAGATCCAGATCTCTGAGGACGAAATCGGATTTGGTAGTAATGCTGATGTCCAAGCCCGCGTGACGGCTAAATTCCTCAAGGATCCCGCGCGTGACCTCATAGCGGCGTTCGGCAGGTTGGTAAGGATCAGTCGCCGTGCCAATGGCGATCTCCTCGCCAGATTTGACCCGCCGCAGATCAGAGCGCAATAAGTTTGCCGTGTGCTGCTTTACAAAAATCTTTTTCTCAAAGTCCAAACCATCGCGCATTTCCATAAATTCGTGGGTGTAACGCGCGTAGCAGTACTTGCAGGCGAACTCACATCCCCGATAGGGATTGATAGTCCACGTAAATGGCATTCGCGCGACAATGCATCGGTTAAGCAGCGATCGACTGAGGATGGTCAAATATTTGACGTCGTGGCGCTGGGAGAGCGATTCTCCTTCGGACGCCAAGCGGGCGATTCCGACTAGTTTCGGAGGGGGAAGAGGCAGCAGGGGAAGTGTAGTCATGTTCGCCTTTTATTCGCCTAACCATAGGCGCGAACATGGCTGCTGTCAAGCTCGCAAAAATCGAGGAGGCTCTAAAGCCGGTCGAGAACTTCGAGAGTGCGCTCGTTAATGACGTTGCCGGTGTTCAAGGTCGTGGCCGGCTCGAAAAGCAACACGTGGACTTCCTGGTCTGCCACCGGACGATGCTCCACGCCTCGAGGGACGACAAGGAATTCACCTTCTTCGAGCCACACTGCGCGATCTCGAAACTCCATCCGAAAGCGGCCCTTGACCACCAGGAAGAGTTCGTCTTCATTCTCATGGCTATGCCAGACGAATGGTCCGCCGAACTTGGCCAGCTTAACCTGCTGGCCGTTGAGTTCTCCGACGATCTTGGGTTTCCAGTGTTCTGCGAAGAGCGAAAATTTCTGTTGCAGATTTACTTTTTCCATTCGAGTGTCCGAATCTTTTAGTTTGGTCCGCCACCCGCTGGCGCAACCCCGCTGGGCGGAGGAGGAATGCTGATGTCAATCTCTTTCACCGACCCCAATGAAGACATTGGCTTGTCGAATTCCGCAGGATTACCAACGACCAGAACCGCAAGCCGATCTTTGTGCAAATACTTTGCGGCAACGCGCGCTACATCGGCGGCCTCAACTTTTTCGATTCCGCTTCGATATCGCTCCAGAAAATCGGCGGGATATCCGTAAAAAGCATAAGACATCTGCTCCCTGAGAAGTTTTTCCGGAGAGTCGAGATTGAATACGAATGAGTTAAGAATCGAATCCTTTGCGCGCTTGATTTCGTCCTCGGCGATCGGGTGCGCTTTCAAATCGTCAATTTGCGCGTAGAGCGCCTGAATGGATTGAACGGTAGTGCCGCTCTTTGTTCCCATGGACAGCTGCAAGACTCCGGGATGATCGAACCGGGCGCCGACGCTTCCTCCTACGTTGTAAGCCAGGCCCAGAGCGGTGCGGATATTTCGAAATAGACGTGACGAGAATCCGCCGCCGAAGGCTTCATTTAAAACTTCCACGGGAAAATAGTCGGGGTTATCGCGCGTGATCCCCATTGCCACCATGCGAATGATGCTCTGGTTCACGTCGGTTTTTGTCACCTGGAAATAGCCGGGAGCAGTAGGCTTGAACTGGATCTGCGGTTTTTGCCAGGTGGAACCTTTAGGCCACGAGCCGAAGGCCTGCCGCAGTTTGGCCTCCATAGCAGCGGAATCAAAGTCTCCTACAATTCCAAAAATTATGTTGTTCGGCTGGACATATCTTTTGTGCCAATCCAACAGATCCTGCCTGGTAATGGCGGCGATGGTGGCATACTCGGGCTCGCGAGCGTACGGATTATTAGGCCCGTACGCAAGCTTGATTGCCTCGCGGGAGGCAATGCCTCCGGCCTCATCATTGCGGCGGGAGATGGAATCGAAAGCTTCTTTTTGCGCGAGATCGAGCTTTTCGGCGCGGAATTCGGGCGTGCGCAGCAAATCGTTAAATGCCCTGAAGACGTCGTCGAAATCGGCTTTCAGGCAAGACAGCGAAATCGTCGTCGAGTCGGCGCTGCCGCCGGTTTCTACTTTCGCCGCTCTCACTTCGAGGTAGTCGTCGAGTTGATCGCCAGTCTGAGCCTTCGTGCCTCCGGTGCGCCATACTTCGCCGTAAATATCCACCAGACCAGTCTTGTTTGCGGGCTCCGAGCGAGAGCCATCATGAATGCGGGCAATAGCGTCAATCAAAGGAAGCTCGTGATCTTCCTGAAGAAGGATCACCATGCCATTTGTAAGCTCAATTCGTTTCGGTTTCTGAGGATTGAAAGGGGGCAATGGCGGAATCGGAATCTGACGCCACGCGGCCGTTCCTTGCGAAGTTGAGGAGGAATTTGGCGGCTGCAAGGTGGGACCCTGTTGCGCGTGAACGCTGGGCAACAAGTAGAGCGAAGAAGCAAGCAAAAAAGTCAGCAAACGCAGTCGGAAATTCATTGCGCACCTCCTTGGGCGGCTGCTGGTGGAGGCGTGCTTTCAATACTGCCTACAGTGCGATTCGTAGAAAGGAAAATCTCGTTGGCGACGCGGCGGATATCGGCTTTGGAAACTTTGTCTATCCTGTCCACCGTGCGGAACAGCTCGCGCCAGTCCTCGTAGCGGGCCTGAAAGAATCCGAGTTGCGAAGCCAGGCCTCCATTGCTGTTCAATCCGCGTATCAAGTTTGCTTTCGACCGGGTCTTGATCATTTTGAGTTCGTCGTCGCTGATGTCTTCCTTCTTGATGCGCTCGATTTCAGTGTGAATGGCGGCGGCTGTCTCGTCATTTTTATGGCCGGGCATGGGGAAAGCGTAGAAGGCAAAAAGATGGGGATACTTGTTTCCCGGGAAGCCGGTAAAGCCAGCCGCCTCGGCCGCAATTTTCTTGTCACGCACGAGTGAACGGTAAAGTCTGGACGTGCGTCCCTCCGACATTAAGTCGGCGATCGCGTCATAAACGGCATCGTCCTTATCGCGATAACTGGGGCGATGATAACCCTCGATGTAGATGGGCTGGGCGGCTTCATGCAAAGTCACGTGCCGCTCGGAATTCTGCGGCGGCTCGGTGGTAGTACGCTCATTAGGCTTTTCGCGCGATGGAATGCGACTGAAATACTTTTCAATAACCGGCATCGCGGTGACGGCCTTCACATCTCCCACAACCGTTACCACCATGTTCGATGGAATGTAATAGCGATCAAAAAATCGTTGCGCGTCGCTGGCGGAGAATGAATTTAAATCCGCCATCCACCCAATTGTTGGACGGTGGTAAGGATGTGCTTCGTAGGCTGTGGCAATGAATTGCTCGATCAGACGGCCCACGGGACGGCTGTCCGTGCGCATGCGGCGCTCTTCAATCACCACGTTGCGTTCCTTGTAAAACTCGCGCATGACAGGATGAAGGAAGCGCTCAGACTCAAGGTAGGCCCACAGTTCCAGCCGATTTTCGGGCAGGGAATAGTGGTATTCGGTTTCATCGTCGTTGGTGGAAGCGTTCAGGTCTTCTCCCCCATTGCGCTCCACGATTTCGCCGAACTCGTTTCCCACGACGTACTGGTTGGCTTCAGTGACGGCGTCCTGCCATGATTTCTCCAGTTGCTTGAGTTTGGCGTCATCTCGATCTACCGGGCGGTCGCGCTCGTATATGTAGGCGCCGTAGGCGGTCTCGACTTTTTCGAGCGCGGCTTTCTCCGCGGCGTAATTCTTCGTCCCGATCGTGTCGGTTCCCTTGAAAGCCATATGCTCGAACATATGCGCCATGCCAGTCTGGCCTTGGGGATCCTGCACCGAACCCGCATCCACGTGGGTGTAAAAAGAAAAGACGGGAGCGTCGGGCCGTTCGCATATCAACACCGTCAGGCCGTTCGCCAGCTTTTTGACGGTCACGCGCTTTTCAAAGGAGGCGAGATCTTGCGCCGGCACTTGCAGGGCGCAAAATGTTATGGCGAAAAATATTGCAAGAGTAACCAGACGAGCTTTCATCGGACCTCCACTGCGGTTGGACGAAACATGAAAGGAATCTTGAAATTACGTGCCTGAGAAGTAGCTTGTCAAATGCCGTGCCGCTCGCGAATGCTTTTCAGCATCAAAGAAAACCATTCAAGAGACCAATGTCAGATAGACGTATAAAATCGTCGGACGTTAGTGGAATTCCAGGGAGAACACAGTGAGTGCTGCATCCACCATCGAAATCGAGGGTAAACAACTCACGCTGACGAATCTCGATAAAGTCCTTTATCCAACAGCCGGGTTCACTAAGGGTAAGGTGATTGATTATTACGCCAGGATTGCTCCGGCGCTGGTACCGCAACTGGCGGGACATCCGCTGACGTTGAAACGATTTCCGGGAGGCGTACACCAAGATTTCTTTTTCGAAAAGAACGCCACCAAACATCGTCCCGATTGGGTGAAGACGGCTCCCATCTGGAGTGAAGGCAATCAGCGCAACGTCAATTACATTCTCGCTGATAATTTGCCCACGCTAGTGTGGATAGCGAACCTAGCAGGAATTGAACTGCATCCGTCGCTCTCGCTGGCCAAAGACATAACGTGCCCGCGGACGATGGTGTTCGATCTCGATCCCGGCCCTCCCGCCGATATAGTTCAATGCTGCCAGGTTGGAATGTGGCTACGGCAAATATTTGAACACTTTGGGCTTCAAAGTTTTCCCAAGACATCCGGATCAAAAGGCCTGCAGATTTATGTTCCCCTTAATTCGCCGACTAGTTACGACATCACTAAACCTTTTGCCCATGCGTTAGCGCGACTGCTTGAGAGCGAACACAAAGATCTTGTGGTATCCGACATGAAGAAGCAGTTGCGCGTCGGCAAGGTGCTGGTTGACTGGAGCCAGAACGATGAGCATAAGACCACGATCAGCGTGTATTCGTTGCGCGCGCGGGAGCGTCCGACGGTTTCGACGCCGGTAAAGTGGGAGGAAGTTGAGCAAGCACTCGCGAAAAAAGACGCAAAATTGTTAGTTTTTGAAGCTGATCAGGTTTTAAAGCGCGTAGAAAAGATGGGAGATCTGTTCGAGCCGGTTCTCAAGTTAAAGCAGAAGTTGCCTAAACTTCCCGGGATTGAAGATGCGACTCCGCAGGCGATCGAGGCGGGTTTGGAGATGTCGGCCCAGGCCTCGGAAAAGCGCGGGAAGGCGACGCCAGCCCAGAAGTCTCGGACGGCCAATGTGCCTGTGGCGAAAGCTGACAAGAAGGCGGCAGGCGTTAGCAAGAAAAAAGTCCGCAAACGATAATCAAGCAAAACACGCACTCGGAAGGGAACCGCGCGATGGCGCAGACTTACGTGGGCACATCTGGTTGGGCTTATCCCAGTTGGAAGCCGGATTTCTATCCAGCGAAGCTCGCGCAGAAGAACTTTCTGCGGCACTACTCTTCTCAGTTAAATGCAGTCGAAGTAAATTTCACTTTCCGGCAACTACTGAAAGAAAGCACCGCGCAGAAGTGGATTTCTGAAACCCCGGAGTCTTTTCGCCTTAGCGTCAAGGCGCACCAGGTTATTACGCACATAAAGAGACTGAAAGGCGCGGAGGAGTTCGTGACACGATTCTTAAGCACGATAGAACCTCTAGCAGCTGCAGGAAAGCTGGGGCCAATCCTGTTTCAACTGCCTCCCAATCTGAAAACGGATGCCAAATTATTAGATGAGTTCCTGGTTGCTTTGCCACGGGCCGTGATCGCGGCATTTGAATTTCGGCATGCCTCCTGGTTCACGGACGAGATCTTCGATCTACTGAAAAAATACAATCGCGCTCTGTGCATTGCAGAAACTGAAGATCGCGTTACGCCGGACGTCGTCACCGCCAATTTCTGTTACTACCGTTTCCGCAAGCCGAATTACACGGGCGAAGAGCGACAAGCGATGGCGGACCGGATGCGGCAGCATGTCGCGGAAGGACGGGATGTGTTTACGTTCTTCAAGCACGAAGAGACTCCGCAGGGGGCGATGTATGCGGTAGATGTTTTAAAAGAACTCACATCCGACAGTGCGTAATTGAGTATCTGCTACAGCACTTTTCCCGGCATCCGCTAGCGGTCATACTCTGCTTGTGCCCTCCGAAGCCAATTCGCGCGTAGTGTCCGGCTTTCTCGAGTATTTGAAAATCGAGAAAGGACTGGCTCCGCTGACGGTCGCAGCCTACACCACCGACATTGGTCAATTCGCCGAATTCCTCGAGAAACGCAAACGGGTTTTAGCGAAAGCCCGGCAGGAAGATGTTCGGGGATTCATACAGCAGTTGTTCGCAAATCTGGTGGACGGTCGATCGGTTGGCAGGAAGTTGTCCGCGCTACGTCATTTCTATCGCCACCTGCTTTTGGACAACGTGATAATTCATGATCCGACGCTGAATATTGATTCTCCAAAGCAGTGGAAAGTTTTACCCAAGTCACTGGCGCGTGACGAAATCGGGAGAATGTTACAAACGGGTGTCACGGGCAGGAGTGGCGCGCAAGCTTCCGCAATCGCCGCGCGCGATCATGTCATGCTGGAAGTGTTCTACGCCGGAGCGCTGCGCGTATCCGAAATTATCGGAATAAAAATGGAAGACCTCAAGCTTGATCTCGGATATGTGCTGGTGCGTGGCAAGGGCGATAAAGAGAGAATTGTTCCTCTTGGAAAATCGGCGCAGGATGCGTTGTCCAATTACATGAAGCTGGTACGGCCGTTACTAGTCGCGGCCTCCAAGAGAGCAAATTCTCCACTTCTTTTCGTCGGGCGCCGCGGACACAAGCTGACCCGTCAGCGGGTGTGGCAGCTCGTGCGCGCGGCGTCTGCTGATGTCGGGCGCAACGTCAGTCCGCATATGCTGCGCCATAGCTGCGCGACCCACATGGTTGAAAACGGAGCCGACCTTCGTACAGTGCAAACAATTCTGGGTCATGCTGACATTTCGACCACGCAGGTGTACACGCATTTAGCACTCGATCGGCTCAAAAATGTGTATCAGAAGCACCACCCACGAGCGAAGGCCCGATGAAGCCAGCTAGCGCGAAGACCGCGGTATGCAAGGCAAATGAGCAATTCCTTCGCTCCTTGAAGGAACGAAATGCCTCGAAGCACACCATCAAAGCGTACGCCGGCGATCTGGAAAATTTTTCCGCTTACATCGGATCGCGCCCATGGAAAAGTATTGACCATCTGACGATCAGAGGATTTCTTTCCGATCTATACGCGAAAGGATTGAGCAAGACTTCAGTAGCACGCGCGTTGGCAGCCGTGAGGTCGCTTTACCGTTGGCTGGCACAACAGGGGCTGGCTGAGCAGAATCCCGCTGCGCTGGTTGCCACTCCCAAGCTGCCGAAAAAATTGCCGCGCGTCCCTACGATTGAAGAGATGAATGTCGTCATAGATGGAGCCATGCCCGAGGTAGCAGCTTTTCCCGAGCGCGATCGTCTGATGCTCGAACTTCTATACGGATGCGGCATTCGCAACTCGGAGCTCATCGGCATCAACGTGGACGACATCCGACTGAGTTCTGAGGCCATCCTGATTCGCGGCAAGGGCAAAAAGGAACGCTACGCCCCCTTCGGAGATTCGGTGAGAGCCGCTTTGGCTATCTATCTTCCCTTGAGGCAAGAGGCGCTGGCGACACAGAAAAAAGCTACTGCTGCGTTACTGATCAACCATCGCGGAGGCCGATTGACCACTCGCAGCGTGGGGAGAATTGTGAAGAAGATCGCGGTTGCAAAAGGTCTTTCTCCCGACGTTCATCCGCATACCCTGCGTCATGCTTTTGGAACGCATTTACTGGAGGAGGGAGCCGACCTGCGCGCGATCCAGGAAATGCTTGGACACGAACGGCTTTCGACAACGCAACGTTATACCCAACTTTCGATGAAGCATGTTCTCCAGGTGTATGACGAGACTCATCCACGGGCGAAATAGCGCGCCATGGATTCATCTCTGCGGGCGCTCCTCGCGCAACTTCTCCCACATACTCACGACTTGCGACTTGAGTTCCGTTGTAAGTTCCTCGTAACGTTCTTCGGACGCGCCATTTTCTTGCCGTGGGTAAATAGGCTTTCCAAACGCTATTTGCAGCCTTGCAAATTTCTGGAATGACTTGCCCCGCGGCCACGTCTCGTGGAATCCTTCTATCGCGACCGGCACCAAAGGCACATTCATGTTCATGGCCAAAATGGCAGCGCCTTTCTTAAACTTCTTGGGCGAGCCATCAATGCTTCGTTCGCCTTCAGGATAAAGTATAAGAATTCGCCCCCCGCGTAACCCAACTGCTCCCGCGCGCATGGCAGAAATCAAATTTGCATCCGGATCAACAACGATCACTCTCAGCCACCGCGCCACCCGTCGCATGACGCCAGCGCCAAAAATATCGCTCGTGCCAACCGCAAAGAGCTGAGAGAACAATTGTCGAGGCAGAACGCTGCACAGCATTACGGGATCCAGATAGCTCTGATGATTGGAGCAAAGAATGTACGGCCCGTGAGCCGGAAGATTCCCTAACCCTTCCACTCGAAGCCTGAAAGCGAGCCTGGAGAGCGCCTTTATCACTCTACTCAGCAGAAACGTGATGGCGTCTGCGAAGTGTGCGGGCGCTAGGGTACGAAGGTCGGCCGCTGCTGGGTCCTGCCGCAAAACCGACTCCCATCCTGTCAATTGATCACGGTCGAGTCTTTTCTCTGGACCTTTGGCCGCACTCGCTAGAACCGTGTCCACCAATTCGCGCACGGTATAGATCTCCGCCAGCTGCGACTCTTCGACATCTCCGCCCAGTTGCTGTTCCAACGCGACCAGAAGTTCGACGCGCTGCATGGAATCGAGGCCCAGATCGAGTTCGAGATTGTCGGACGGTAGAACAATTTCGTCGGATGATTTCGACGATTGCTTGATTATCGAAATAGCTTTTTCGACCGCAGGCTGGCTGAGCCAGGCCGCATCCTCACCTGACAGCGCGGCAGGTGGACGCACCGCCGCATCCGCTAACTTGTTTTGTTCGCGCATCACACGGACGCGCTTTTCAACTTCAAATCGCTTAACTTTGCGGGTGGTGGTGCGTGGCAAATCCTCCTGCCATATCTCGTAACTTCCGAGGCGTTTGGTAGAAGGCAGTTGCGCGGAGAGTCCGTCTATGTCAAAACGAATGACTTCCTTGGAATTAACGACTTTTCGCTCTTTGAGGACATCGAAATCCGGCACCACAACAGCATGCAGTTTGTCCGCCCCGGGGCCCAGATCAAGTCCCATCACGCATATTTCTTTAATGAAAGCAGATTTCTGATAGTGAGTTTCAATTTCTTCGGGATAAATATTTTTCCCATTACTGAGGATGATTACTTCTTTTTTACGGCCGGTCAAAAAAAGATTACCGCCCGAATCGAGATAGCCGAGATCTCCGGTATGGAGCCAACCGTCCTTTAAAGCCTGCGCGGTGGCATCGGGCCGATTCCAATATCCCTTCATGACGATCGCACCCCGAATTGCGACTTCGCCAATCGGAACTGCTCCGTCCCCGGGTAGGCCGGGATCAATTATCTTTACTTCGACGCCTTTCAGCGGCTTGCCCACCGAACCGATCACGTTGTCTGCGGGAGAAGCCGCAAAAGCACCTCCGGTAGTTTCGGTGAGTCCGTAAGCTTGCAGAACATCAATGCCCAGAGCATGAAAGTCGGTGGCGATTTGAGGATCAAAGGGTGATCCTCCGGTCACTAGATAGCGCATCCTCTGGCCAAAGATGTGATGCACCTTGCGGAAGAAGAATTTGCCGGGATTGAATCCCAATCGTCGCGAAAATCGAGTGACTGCCATCATCGCTGCAACTGCGGTGCGCGAGAGTCGGCCGCGGTTGGCGATTTCTTTGAAGATGCGCTCGTGAATCAGATAGAAAAATTGCGGGACGACTGCGAACGCAGTTATGTGACGATCTTTCAATGCGCGCAGCAGTTCGGTGGTGTTTAGCGTTTCGAGATATACGACCCGGGACCCATTCACCAGAGGCAATAGTAGATTGGCCATTTGCGAGAGAACGTGAAAGAGAGGGAGTATTCCAAGGACAGCATCATCGGGTCCAATTCGCGCCCACGAAGCGACTGCTTCTACTTCGCCCAGCAGATTTGCATGCGTGAGCATTACGCCCTTGGGATCGGCAGTTGTCCCAGATGTGTAGAGCAGGGAAGCGAGGGCGTCCGCAGAAATATTGCCGGAAGAAAAAGCCTTCTGAGACGAAGAAAACATTTCGTCTAGATCGGCCGCGACATGGTCACCGTACGTTTTCGGGTCTGCAGTTAACTCTCCAGGATCGGTAAGAATAATCCTTATTGGAATTCCGGAGATCGCATCGACCGCGAGCGGCAGATATTTCGAATTGCAGAACAATAGCGCTGCGCTGCTGTCCTTCAGCAGAATTTGCACCTGGTCAGCACGAAACGCCGTGTCTAATGGGACGGCTGTGCATCCCGCAGCGATAATGCCAAGAAAACTTGCAACCCACCGTGGATGGTTGTCGGCAAGAATTGCGATTCGGTCCCCGGGCTTGTGTCCGTTCTGGAGAATCCACGAAGTGATTGCCTCTGCCATGTTGCACAATTCTGAATAGGTGAAGCGCTCCAGCCGATCATGCTTCTGTATCTCCAGCGCGACATTGGTTGGCCAGCGCTCCGCGCACTCCCGGAAGCGATCGTAAAATGTAGGCATCGTTAGTTTCGGCAATATAACCGAAAGATGTGGCGCCGCCAAAGGCACGAGAGGGAGGATCAGTAAGATGCAGCGGCTAGAACTCGATAGGGAATCCTCCCCGCGACTTACCTTCTGTGGCTGCATCTAATATGCTAGCCTCTAATAGCTATATCTACGATCGTGGCGGGTGCGTTCGCCCTCCTTTAAGGGATTAAAGCTTGATTCATCGTGCCATTGCGAAAGTATTCGGAACCAAGAATGAGCGTGAGCTCAAGCGGCTGATGCCGAACGTGGAGGCCATCAATGCCCTCGAGTCTCCAATGCAGAAACTCAGCGACGATGAGTTGCGCGCCAAAACTGACGAATTTCGACGCCGAGTGCAGGAACGGCTTAGCCAGCTTGGACAATCCGAGCCCGAGATAACTTCCGCGGAAGAGCCAGTCACTGACGTTGATCGGTTGAAAGAGCTCGAAAACGAAAAGGCTAAAGCCATTAATCAAGTCCTGGATGATCTCCTTGTGGAAGCCTTTGCGGTGGTACGCGAGGCCAGTCGCCGTGTTCTGAATATGCGACATTTCGACGTCCAGCTGATTGGCGGCATGGTGTTGCATTCCGGCAAAATTGCGGAAATGAAGACCGGTGAAGGAAAGACGCTTGTAGCCACCCTTCCGGTTTATCTGAACGCTCTCAGTGGCCGCGGCGTACACGTGATCACGGTGAACGATTACCTAGCCAAGCGCGATTCCGAATGGATGGGCAAGCTCTATCGTTTTCTCGGACTGACAGTGGGCGTGATTGTCCATGATCTGGATGACCAGCAGCGCCGCGATGCCTACGCCTCCGACGTCACCTACGGTACCAATAACGAATTCGGATTCGACTATCTGCGCGACAACATGAAGTTTGATCTGCACGATTGCGTGCAGCGCATGCACAACTTCGCCATCGTGGATGAAGTGGATTCCATTCTGATTGACGAAGCGCGCACACCGCTGATCATTTCGGGCGCGAGCGAAGAATCCACCGATAAATACGCTAAGGTGAATCGCATTATCCCGAAGTTGGAAAAAGGCGAGGAGATTGATGTTGCTCCCGGTGAGCCGAAGCAGTTGACGGGCGATTACGTGGTGGACGAAAAACATCGAAACATCACGGTGAGCGACGAGGGCTGGGAAAAAGTTGAACAGTTGTTAGGGATTGGAAACATTGCCGATCCCGAAAACTGGGACCTGAAGCATCACGTTGAGACCGGAATCAAAGCGCACTCTCTGTATCACCGCGACGTTGAGTATGTAGTGAAAGACGGCGAAGTCATTATTGTGGATGAATTCACCGGCCGCCTTATGCCGGGACGCCGCTGGTCAGACGGGTTGCACCAGGCGGTGGAGGCCAAGGAAAACGTCAAGATTGAGCGTGAAAACCAGACACTCGCTACGATTACCTTCCAGAATTATTTCCGCATGTACAAGAAACTCGCCGGCATGACAGGCACCGCTGAAACGGAAGCCGCCGAGTTTGAAAAGATTTATCGCCTTGAAGTCATGGTCATTCCCACAAATAAGACCATGCGGCGGATCGAGAATCCCGATGTCGTTTACCGCACGGAAAAAGAGAAGTATTACGCCGCAGCAGATGAAATCCAGAAGCTCCACCAGACGAACCAGCCTGTCCTCGTCGGTACAACTTCAATTGAAAAATCAGAGCGTTTATCTGAATTGCTAAAGAAGAAAGGCATCAAGCACGTGGTGCTGAATGCCAAATACCACGAGCGCGAAGCCGAAATCGTCGCCCAGGCCGGACGCAAGGGAATGGTCACCATCGCCACCAACATGGCGGGCCGCGGCACTGACATTCTGCTGGGCGGAAATCCTGAATTCATGGCCAAGCAGGAATGCGTAAAGAAGGGAATCGCGCAGCCGCTGCGGGCTGCACAAGGCAAGATTCAGGTAGATGTGGACGAGAGCAAGAGCACGGTCTGGTACTACGCTGGCAACGAATACGTTGTTCCGACACCGCAGTGGACGGAAGCCCTCGGGCGCTACCAGGCGCAGACCGACAAAGAGCATGACGAGGTGATCGAGGCCGGGGGGCTGCATATCTTTGGCACCGAGCGTCACGAGGCGCGACGCATTGATAACCAGCTGCGCGGACGTGCTGGACGCCAGGGCGATCCCGGATCTTCGCGCTTCTATCTTTCACTCGAAGACGATCTCATGCGCATCTTTGCCAAGGAGTGGGTCTCCACTCTGCTGCAGCGTCTGGGGATGGAAGAAGGAGTTCCGATCGAATCTCGCCTGATCAGCCGCCGAATCGAAGCCGCCCAGAAGGCTGTGGAAGCGCAAAACTTCGAAGCCCGCAAACACCTGCTCGAATACGACGATGTAATGAACAAGCAGCGCGAGGCCGTTTACGGCCTGCGTCATCGTCTGCTCGAAGGCCTCGACCAGAAAGATCTGATCCTTGAAGATTACGTTTCCAGCATCTTGAGCGATTTGTTGGACGAATTCTGCGGAGTCAAGGTTCATCCTGAAAATTGGGACATCAAGGGACTGAAAGACGCCATCTTCACCCGCTCCGGAGTGGACATTCTCGCGGAAGGCCTCAAGCCCGAGACACTAAGCCGTCAGGAATTGGGCGACGCCATCTTCAACTTGCTGAAGGCTCGCTATGACGCCAAAGAGCAGCTCATTGGTCCCGACGCCCTGCGCTACCACGAGCGCATGATCATGTTAAGCGTGCTCGATTCGCAGTGGAAAGATCACTTGCTGAACATGGATCATTTGAAAGAAGGCATCGGCCTTCGCGGTTACGGCCAGCACGATCCTCTGGTGGAATACAAGCGCGAATCTTTCGAGATGTTCGAGGCGATGATGCAACGCTTCCAGGAAGATACCGTTCGATATCTTTATCTGATGCAGATATTGGAGCGTCCCGCGGACGGCGGTGCGGGCGCTCCGCATGATGGGCGGGAAATGGAAGGTAGCGTCGAGCATCGCGTCTCAGCGCCTCGCGGCGGTGGGAATGGCAGCAAGCCGCGCCACTTGAGCACCTCGGTGGATGAAATCGAAGAAAGCTTTCAGCGAAAAAAACGTCGCGAGTTGGAGCAGGCGCGCATGGCGGGTTCGGGAGACCTTCAGACTGTGCAACAAATCGTGCGCGGGGGCGAAAAGGTCGGACGCAATGATCCGTGTCCATGCGGATCAGGGAAAAAATACAAAAAGTGCTGCGGCGCCAAGTCCTAGTGGGTTTGCTTCGGCGGCGCGCCCAGCATGAAAGACTTCACCACGATATTCGTGGGATGCATTCCCACCGGAATCATCGTTAGTAGCGAATACTCGGTGGGCTCTAGCTTGCGTGGCCTGCGCTTCTGAATCACTGTTATGTCCCCTGACTCGGAATTCAACACCATTAAATAATTCTGGCTCTGCGAAAGGGCAAGCGCGTCGGGATGGCTGCCGACTGGAAGCACCGCAATGATTTTTCCCAGATCAATGTCGTAAACTGCAACGCTGTTTGAGGCGGAATTACTCACCATAAAGCGTGAACTATCGTCGGTCACAACCCCTCTTGCGGGGTGATTCCCAATCAGATAGCTTCCGTTCACTTCGTCCATTGCGGACTCGATCATTGAAATGCTGTTCGAACCGGAGTTGCAGACGATTACTTCGCCTCCATCAGGCTTCGCCACGATATCGCTTGGCCCTTCCCCCACGTCAAGAAGCGTCAGGAGCTTATCGTTTTTGAGATCAATCGAAGCCACTTGAGCAGATCCCGCGCAGGCCACAAATGCCTTGCTGCTGTCCGGAAGGACAGTCACGGCCTGCGGCTGCTTGCAGACGGGAATCGTGTTGCGGACCGCGAGAGTTCGCGAATCAATCAGTGACACAGACCCCCCGCCGCGATTGGTCACAACTACAGTTCGTCCATCCGCCGACGCCTTGGCTTGAGCTGGAGAATTCCCGACTCGAATGTTTCCAACCACCGTGCGTTTCTCCAGATCAACCAGGCAAATCGTGCCGGCGCTTGTAACAACATAAGCGCGGCGTCCGTCGCCGGAAACTTCAATGGACACGGGTTTCCCATGAACCTCAATGGTGGCGGTCACTTCGTTGTGCTCAGCATCAATGACGGTGATGTTGCTCGAGGCGGCATTTACAACGTAGATTTCATTTTTCTTGCTGTTCGCGGCGAGGGTGACTGGTTCGCTTCCCACCTTGATCGTTTTCACCGGTTCGAACGTGCGAACATCAATCACGCTGACGGTATTGCTCTTGCTGTTGCTCACATACGCATATTCGCGATATGCCGGCGCGAAGCTGGGCAGCTCGCGCTCGTAGAAATACCACCATCCCATCGCGGCCAATATGGGGAGCAGGACAACAATAAGCAGTAGCTTCTTCAAGTCAGTGAGGAGAAGTTGCGAGGCGCGACGGGGAGCGGTCATCGAGGACCGCCAACGGGACTTCGGATTCGGCGACTGGCACCGTACGCCCAACCACCGGTGCAATCTGCCTTACCTGCGACATTAGTTCGTCAAACTGATCAGGGTACAGCGACTGGATGCCGTCGGATAGCGCCTTATCGGGCTCGTGATGCACTTCGACAATCAAACCATCTGCTCCCACAGCTACGGACGCGCGCGAGAGTGGAATCACTTTATTTCTCTTCCCCGTTCCATGACTGGGGTCCACAAGGATTGGAAGGTGACTGAGCCGCTGGACAGCCGGAATCAGGCTCAGGTCAAGAGTGTTGCGCGTGTGGTCCGCGAAAGTACGAACGCCGCGCTCGCATAAAATAACGTTGTAATTGCCTTCACTCATTACGTACTCTGCCGCCATTAAGAATTCTTCCAGCGTGGCCGCCATCCCGCGCTTCAGCAAAACCGGCTTCCGGCATTTGCCAGCCATTTTCAGCAGGGAGAAATTCTGCATGTTGCGAGCGCCAATCTGGATGACGTCCGCGTACTCAGCCACGAGCGCGAGCGATTCGTGGTCAATGGCTTCGGTAACAATCAGCATTCCAAATTTGTCGCGCACGTCAGCCATGATTCGCAGAGCGTCTTCGCCCAGTCCTTGAAACGAATAAGGTGAGGTACGAGGTTTGTAAGCTCCCCCGCGAAAAAACTGCGCGCCCGCGCGGTGAACGCGTTCGGCGATAGCAAAAGCTTGCTCTCTACTTTCGATCGCGCACGGTCCGGCGATGACGGCCAAGGCTGTGCCGCCGATGGTCGCGGACGAGCCTGCAAAGTGGATGATGGAATTGTCATGCTTTATGTCGCGACTTACGAGCTTGTAAGGCTTGGTGACGCGGATGACTTCCTGCACGCCGGCCAATTCATCGAGCGTGCCGGCCTCAATTTCGCCCTTGTTTCCAGTTATGCCGATGGCGGTGCGTTCCGCTCCAGGGATGGAGTGTGCGCGGTATCCCAACGACTCGATCTTCTCGCAAACGGAGCGTACCTGCGCTTCGCTGGCATTCGCCTGCATCACCACTAACATGAACCACCTCAGGGGCACCCAGTCTATCGTTTTGTGCAATGTTGCCGCAAATGGCCGGGTTGAGGAGCGACCGAAGGTCTCGGAATCTGAGGTGTCGCGCTGGATATACTGTCGTAATGCCTCGCGCGGTCTACTACAAGTCACGTTCGCGTTCGATGGCGAATGAGCAGGACATTCTCAAACTGCCTCCGCCGAAAGAGCCGCCGCGCTTGACTTCGCGGCGCATCGGCATACATACGTCGAGTGCGGGAGGAGTGCAGAATGCTGCCGAGCGGGCATGGCGGTTGGGCTGCAACACGCTGCAGATTTTCTCTTCGAGTCCCCGACAGTGGGCGCCGTATGAGCTTGGGTCTCCGCAATGCGACGAAATGGGCCGTCTGCGGGATAAGTATGACCTTAAGCCGCTGGTCATCCACACGAATTACCTGGTGAATCTGGCGAGTGTCACGCCGCTATTTTTGGAGAAATCCATTCTGGCTTTTCGCGGAGAGATGGAACGGGCAATGGCCCTGTGCGCTGATTTTCTGGTATTGCATCCGGGATCGTTTCGTGGCGCCGAGCGTGAGGAAGGTCTGCTCCGGGCTGCGGCCGCGATTCACGTGGCCAGTCAGGGACTTGATCTGTCGAGAGGCAAGCTGACAGTGCTGATCGAAAACTCCGCGGGGGCGGAATATTCGCTTGGGGGGACCTTCGAGCAAGTGGCCGAAGTCATCGAGCGGCTCGACGGCCTTGTTCCAGTCGCCGCATGTATAGATACCTGTCACACCCATGTTGCTGGATACGATATCGTCAGCGAAAAAGGCATGGCGAAAACGCTGGCTAATCTGGAAACCACGATTGGACTGAAAAACGTCCACGTCTGGCATTGCAATGACGCTAAGGCTGCGCGGGGATCAAAGCTCGACCGTCATCAACATGTTGGCAAGGGAACTATAGGGCTCGATCCTTTTCGGCGATTGTTGAACGACCCGCGCCTGGCTCACGCAGCTTTTATTGCCGAGACTCCGATAGACGAACCGGGAGATGATCGGAAGAATGTAGAGGCGTTGAAGGCGTTGGTAAAGCCCGCCGCCTGAGTGGGACGCGAGCGTTGGCGAAGAGCCGGTTGTAGAGGTATGTGCCGAGTTTTCTCTCCACGTTATAAAATCAAATAATTCATTCACAATCTCTTATGCCGAAGGAAATACCCATTACCGACACTGGCGCTGATCAGAGTAGAAGCCCGCAGCAAGACGATCGTTATGATCCACAACGCATCGAGAAAAAATGGTTCCAGCTCTGGAACCAGGACGACTCCCTATATTCCGCCGAAGCAAATTCCCCCAAAGAAAAGTACTACGTGCTCGAAATGTTGCCATATCCCTCCGGCGCGTTGCATATGGGACACGTGCGCAATTATGCAATTGGTGATGCGCTGGCGCGTTATATGTGGATGAACAACTACAACGTGCTCCATCCTATGGGATGGGATTCGTTTGGCCTTCCCGCTGAGAATGCGGCGATTTCGAATAACACTCCGCCGCGTGAGTGGACGCTGCGCAACATCGCGAACATGAAGGCACAGATGAAGCGCCTCGGCTTTGCGTATGACTGGAGCCGCGAGGTCACGACCTGCCTGCCGGATTACTACCGCTGGAACCAGTGGTTCTTTCTCAAGCTTTTCGAGACAGATCTCGCATATCGCAAGAAAAGCAAGGTGAACTGGTGTCCGAAGTGTGCCACCGTGCTGGCGAATGAGCAGGTTGTCGGAGGTCGCTGCTGGCGTCACGAAGACACACTCGTCGAGCAGCGTGAACTGGAACAGTGGTTTTTGCGGACCACTAAATATTCCGACGAGTTGTTACGCGATCTCGACAAGCTCGAAGGATGGCCGGAAAAAGTCCGCACCATGCAGCGCAACTGGATCGGGCGCAGTGAAGGCACGCTGGTGGACTTTAAAGTAGATGAATTGTCGGCGTCTTCCGCGAATTCAAAGATCACTGTATTCACGACTCGCGTGGATACAATTTTCGGCGCGACCTCGGTGCAACTGGCGCCGGAACATCCGCTGGTTGCGGAATTCGCTGGGAACGATACAAACCTCCGCAAGAAAGTTGACGAGCTAATTGCCGAGCAGCGCAAAGCAAAAGAAATTGGAGACATCGGCGCCATCGAAAAGCACGGAATGAATACCGGGCACTTCGCCATCAATCCGTATAACGGCGAGAAAGTTCCCATCTGGATTGCAAACTACATTTTGATGGATTACGGCACGGGCGCGATCATGAGCGTTCCAGCGCATGATGAACGCGACTACGAGTTCGCTAAGAAATTCGGGCTGCAAATCCGACAGGTTATCGTTCCCGAAGATGATTCCGAGCCTCAGCAACTACCCTTCACCACGTTAAACGGGAAGCTATCAAACTCAGGCCAGTTCACAGGGTTCACGTGCGAAGAAGCGATCAAGAAAATGTCCGCGCTCGCCGAGAAAAATGGATTCGGCAAAGCTACCGTGACTTACCGGTTAAAGGACTGGGGGATTTCGCGGCAACGGTATTGGGGAACGCCGATTCCGATGCTGTACTGCGACAGAGATGGAATTGTCCCCGCGCCGGAGAGCGAGCTGCCGATACTTCTCCCCGATAACGTTGACATCACTCTGACTGGCGGCTCACCGTTGGGACGGGTTCCCGAGTTTGTGAATGCTACCTGCCCGAAGTGCGGTGGGCCCGCGCGCCGCGAGACCGATACCATGGACACTTTCGTGGATTCTTCCTGGTATTTCTATCGCTACACCGACGCGCATAACGATGAAGCCCCATTCGACCCGGAGAAGATTGAGTACTGGTTTCCCATTGATCAATACATCGGCGGCGTCGAACATGCGATTCTCCACCTCATCTACTCGCGCTTCTGGACAAAATTCATGCGCGACATGGGACTGATCAAAAACGATGAACCGATAGCTCGCCTATTCACGCAAGGTATGGTGATTAAAGACGGCGCCAAGATGTCGAAGAGTTTGGGAAATGTCGTGTCTCCCGACGAAATGATTGCGCGCTATGGCGCCGATAGCGCGCGGCTATATAGCTTGTTTGCCGCGCCTCCCGATCGCGATTTGGATTGGCAGGAAAGCGGCGTCGAGGGCGTTTCCAGATTTCTGGGGCGGGTCTACAGATTTGTAAGGGGCGGTCAACCAGGAGTTTCGATCGCCGACTCTCCCGCCGAAAACCGCCCAAGCCATGCCGCAAGAAATCTTCAGAGAGCTTTGCACCAGACCATCAAACGAGTCTCTCGCGACTTCGATGGACGCTGGCATTTCAACACTTCGATTGCCGCCCTCATGGAGCTCACCAATTTGCTGACAGCAATGAGCGCCGACATTTCCAGTAGTAACATTCCGCCGGAAGATATGCGGAATACCAAGAAGACTCTGGTTCTTTTGCTCGCGCCCTTCGCCCCTTACCTCGCGCACGAGCTCTGGGAGACGTTGGGTGAGAAGGGCAGTCTGCTGCGCGCTCCGTGGCCGAAGTTCGATCCGGCGCTCGCAGCGGAGGATGAAGTAGAAATTCCCGTGCAAATAAACGGAAAGCTGCGCGGCCGTGTGACTGTCGCGGCTGGGTCATCAGAAGAGGTCATCCGCGAAGCCGTTTTCGCCGACGAGAAAATAAAATCTCTCATCAACGGAAAACAGCTCGTGAAAGTTATTATTGTGCCCGGAAAGCTAGTGAATATAGTTGTGCGTTAACCTTGCCGAAAGCCTGACTCTCTTATGAAGCAACGATCACCAGTGTCCATCGGCTTTGAGACGCTATTTCGGCGTCCCTCGCTGGGATTAGCGGAGGTAAGCTGGCGCTGGAGTTTTGCGGCTACATGCATGTTGTTGTGCACGTTTTCCTTGATTGAGTATTTGGACTCGCTGCCGGTGAACTCGGCCGACCGCCTCTTGCTGCGGACGAGGCAGCCTTCGCTGATTTTCCAGGCATTCATTCACATTATTCGTGGGAGTGCGCCTCGGCTAGTTGGCGTATTACTTATCCTGGCGGTGGTTATTGCGGTAGTGTGGATTGCGTTAGCATCGGTGGCACGTGCCGTCACCGTAAAGGCTCTCGTTAGCAACTTTGGTAAATCCGATGCAACTCAAAACTCGGCGACGGCAGCGCCGCCGAGCTCCCTGCTCACTTTAAATGTTTTTCGCGCTGCCACTATGCTGGCAGCGGGAATCGCCTCCGTGGGCACCACCCTCCTAATCGCAGAAATTGCTCTGCAAGCGAGTTCCGCGCTGGCGGCGGCCTTTCAGCTATCTCAGGGTGTGCTCATGCTGATCTGGATGGCTTGGTTTGTGATCAACTGGTTTTTGTCACTGGCGACGTTAGTCGCCGTTGTGCATGATCAAGACACTTTTTCCGCTATCCGCGACACGATGGAGTTATGTATTGATCGTGCCTCTTCCCTGGCTATTGCAAGCCTTGCTTTTGGAGCGGCCCACTTTATCGCCGCCATCGGCGCGGGGTTGGCGGGGATGTTCGTGTTGGCACTGGCGGGACAAATTCCTACCGTCTCGCTATTTGCCGCTTTGATCTTAATCACCCTTGTATACTTCGCGTCTGCGGATTTCCTCTACGCAGGCCGGATGGCTGCTTATGTCGCAATTATTGTTGGACCTCCGGCTTCGGTCCCAGGATATAAGGTGGCAGCTTTTGATGACGACGATCGTATCCTCAGCGACCTTCCTCTCACGCCTGCGGAAGGCTACTGATCTTAAGGCAATCCTAGAGAAGCGGCGATTTTCTTCTTGTACTCGCGGGCTTTCGCGACAGCTTCTTCTTCATTCACGGTTAGAAGTTTCCGATCGCGCATGACTATTTTGCCGCCGATCAGGACAGTTTTCACCTCGCTGGCTTTTATTGCGTAGGCCAGCTGAGCATAGACGTCGTATATCGGCACTGCGTTCGGCTCGTCGAGATTGATGATTAGCAGGTCAGCTTTTTTGCCAGACTCGAGGGATCCGATCTCTTTCTCCATGTGAAGAGCCCTCGCGCCTTCCATGGTTGCCATTTCCACGACCGCTTTCGCCCCGAGGGCCAGCGGATTCATCTTTGTGATCTTGGCTAGCTTCGCCGCCAGGTCCATCTCTTCCATGAGATCTAAATCGTTGTTGCTGCCTGCGGGACCGTCCGTACCAAGCCCAACCGCGACTCCGGCCGCGCGCATTTCAGGAACGGGAGAGACTCCGCTGGCAAGCATCATATTGCTCGACGGATTGTGCACGCAGCCGACCTGACGCTGCGCTAGAGTCTTGCGATCGTTTTCATCCACGAAAATACAATGCGCGGAAACTACGTCCGGGCCGAGTATGCCGATCTTGTCGAGATATTGAACGGGAGACATTCCATGAAGTTTCTGGCTATCGTCCCATTCTTTTTTCATCTCAGAAGTATGGATCAGGATGGGCGCGTGATATTTTCTCGCCAGCGCTGCGGAGTCTTGAAGCGTTTTCTTTGAACAGGTGTAAATAGAATGCGGAGCCGGCGCCGCATGAATCAACTGATCGCCCTGCCATTTCTTCAAAAACTTCTCTGTATAGGCCAGCATCTCGGCTTCATTCTTGTTGTCCGGCGCTGGGAAATCTATGAAAGTTTCACCCAAGATGGCCCGCATGCCCGCAGCTTTTGTTTCCTCGGCAACGGCGTCCTCGAAGTAATACATGTCGGCGAACGTGGTGACACCTGCCCGGATTTGTTCGGCTGCGGCGAGCCGGGTACCCCAGCGAACAAAGTCTTCAGTTACGTTCATCTTTTCGGCAGGGAAGATGTATTTGTAAAGCCAGTCATTGAGCGTCACATCATCGTGCAGGCCACGCATCAAAGTCATCGGAACATGAGTATGGCCATTGATGAAACCGGGCATGACAAGATTGCCTTTGGAATTGATCGTCTGTGAAGCCACGTATTTGCTCTCGATCTGAGCCCGTGGACCGACCGCGACGATCGAGTCACCTTTCACCGCAATGGCGCCGTCTTCGAAAACCGATCTAGCCCTATCCATGGTGAGGACTTGGCCGCCCGAGATCATTGTGTCAACAGGAAGTTTCGGGGAAGATTGGGTGCGACTCTGGGCGAACAGGGAAGCTTCTAAAAGGAACGCAGCCAAGAGGAGGCAAGAAGCTCTCGTGAGAAAGTTCGGCCAGCAGCTGTCATTATTCATTTGAAATTTAGACTTCGGTGCCGAGTACTGGTCTAACCGGGTCCCATCGAAACCCACGCCTGATCGTAGCGTGCGCGATCATAAAACGATTTCTGGGTGCCCACTCCGGTGGTTGAGAGGCCTGCATAAAGATTCGCGTGGCGGACCGCATCGCTCTCGGACATTCCTTCGCCGAGAAAGACCGCAAAGCTTCCGATGAAAGCGTCACCCGCTCCCGTGCTGTCAACACTGGTCATCTTGAATGCGGGAATGTGCTCCATGTTCTCGCGACTCGCCAGCAACGAGCCATTCGATCCTAACGTGATGATCACGCGCCTTATGTCGCTCGCGAGCAACTTCTCGGCACATTTCTTCGCGTCCTCAACATTGCGTACCGGAATGCCGGTGATGGCCTCGGCCTCGCTTTCGTTGGGAACAAAGTAGTCGAGTCCGGCGAGCGATCTCAGATCAACAGGTTGTGCCGGAGCAGGATTGACGATGCAGCGGATTTTATTCTTACGCGCGATGCTGACACTGTAATAGACCGTTTCTATCGGAATCTCAAACTGTAGCACCATGCAATCCACGGTTTTTAGCAAATCGGCGGCGGCATCTACGTCGGCGGGCTTGAGCAGATCATTCGCGCCCTTCACCACAAGAATCCGATTCTGCCCGTTGGGTTCGACGAATATTGGTGCGACTCCGCTGGAAGCGTTTTCGATCACTTCTACATGCGTCGTATCAATTCCTAGCACCTTGAAGTTTTGGATGGTAGCGGGCCCGAACAGATCGCTTCCCACTCTCGCGACCATGAAAACATCAGCGCCGCAGAGCCGGGACGCAACAGCTTGATTTGCCCCTTTGCCGCCAAATCCGAGGTCAAACTTTTTGCCGAAAATTGTTTCGCCAGCCTTAGGAAAACGATCGCTGAAGGTTGTCAGATCAACGTTTGCGCTTCCGATCACTGCGATTTTGGGACGTTTCGCCATGAAAATACACTCTCGGCACGATTGGATTATGTTGCAAATGGAAACTCGAGAACGCCGAGTCTAGCCAGCGATCTCGATTCCTGTCAACGGATTTCAGTTGGCTGGAGCGAAGTGGAACGCCTCGAAAAGGCAAAACGATTTTTCACAATCCAGCTTTCCTTGAAGCGAACTTCTTCCAAATTGCCAATCATTCGCCGTAGGGTACCCAGATATTTTTCACCTGAGTGGCATGCTCCAGGAACCAGCGGCCTTCGGCTTGCTTCACATCGAACCAGTCAATCGCGCGGCCTTCGTTTGTGAATACTTGTTTCAAATTTCCTGTTGAGAATGTTTTTGCGGCGATGGCGCTGGATTCGTTTCCGAAGCACCATATCGCATCAACGTCATCGTGCTCCGCGAGTACTTTCAGCAATTCGGAGGAGCGTCCGCTCACAATGTTGAGGGCGCCGCCGGGCAGATCGCTGGTATCAAATAATTGGTACAGATCCCCTGTGATCAAGGGATAAGCCTCGGATGGAACACAGACAGCGGTATTGCCCATGGCAAGCACCGGCAACGCTAGCGACAATAATCCCAGCAACGGCTGCTCCGTGGGACAGATTATTCCTACAGTTCCAATCGGTTCATTCATCGCAATCGCAATATTGCGGAACGGAGGGTTGTGCACCGCGCCGTCGAATTTATCAGCCCATGCCGCGTAGGAAAAAATCCGTTCGATACTGGAAGCTATTTCACCCGAGGCCTGCTGTACTCCGACAACCGCCGCTAGACGGTGAGCAATTTCTGCGCTGCGCTGAGATAGGTTCTCAGCCAGGTAGTACAGAACCTGCGCACGGGTGTGAGCAGTGCTCTTGCTCCATGCGGTTGCTTTGCGGGCGGATTCTACAGCATTGCGAATGTCTTTGCGATTCCCCAGAGAGGCTTCGCCAAGCAACTCGCCATTGCGGCCTCGGACCTCCATGCTGTATCCCGAGTCAGGCCTAGCCTGCTTGCCGCCAATGTACAACTTCACTGTGCGATCAATGGTTCCATCCGCATGACTGCTGGAATCCGAGTTTGTGGGAACAGGCTTCTGTGCGGGCAAAACTGGCGCGGTCTTAAACCATGAAGGCTCCAAGTATTCGAGCAAGCCTTCCTTGCCGCCTTCACGCCCGTATCCGCTCTCACGATAGCCGCCGAACCCGCAGGATGCGTCGAACATATTTGTGGAGTTCACCCAGACCACTCCCGCCTTGATCTGCGACGCAACTTGCAGCGCAACATTGATGCTCTCGCTCCACACGCTGGCAGCAAGTCCGTAAGTAGTGTTATTGGCGAGCTCGACTGCTTCCTCGGGAGTACGAAAAGTCATTGCTGCCAGCACCGGCCCGAAAATCTCCTGCTGGGCAACTATGGACGCAGGATGCACATTGGTCATCAGTGTTGGCGGAAAGTAAAATCCTGCTGCTGGCAGTTGTGTCTCAGGCTGCCAGCAAGTTGATCCTTCCGCGATGCCTTCGCGTACCAACCGCTGGATGCGCTCCAGTTGAACGCGGGAAACAATGGCGCCAATATCAATGGACTTATCGAGGGGCGGACCAAAGCGAAGCTTGGACATGCGATTGCGGATCTTTTCAAGCAATGGCTCGGCAATACTCTCCTGCATCAGCAGCCGTGATCCGGCGCAGCAGACTTGACCTTGATTGAGCCAGATGCCATCCACCAGGCCTTCGACAGCGCTGTCGAGGTCAGCGTCCTCGAATATGACGAAAGGAGAT
Source organism: Acidobacteriota bacterium (assembly GCA_030775785.1). Taxonomy (GTDB): domain Bacteria; phylum Acidobacteriota; class Terriglobia; order Terriglobales; family Acidobacteriaceae; genus JALYIM01. The sequence goes on along the minus strand of JALYIM010000217.1, from coordinate 16,809 downwards.
TTGCCGCCTAATTCGAGAGAAATTCGCTTGCGACTGTGCGCAGTCGCGCTGCGAATCGCGCGGCCTACTTCAGTTGAGCCGGTGAAAGCGATCTTGTCTACATCAGGATGTTTGACGAGAGCTTCGCCAGTTGCGCCATCACCCGTGACGATGTTTACCACGCCCGGCGGCAGGGCGACCTCCTGGCAGATTTCCGCAAACGCAAGTGCTGTCAGCGGCGTGAATTCGGCAGGCTTCAATACCACCGTGTTTCCAGCAGCGAGGGCCGGCGCGATTTTCCACGCCAACATGAGAAGAGGGAAGTTCCACGGAATGATCTGTCCGACTACCCCGATTGCGGAGTAATCCGGAAATTCCTGATGCAATAGCTGCGCCCAGCCCGCATGATAATAAAAATGCCGGGCGACCAGTGGAATATCAATATCGCGGCTCTCGCGAATCGGCTTACCGCCATCCATAGTCTCGAGAACGGCCAGGCGGCGCGAGTGTTTTTGCACTTGCCGGGCAAGCGCATACAGGTAGCGGGCTCGTTGGTGCGGAGTGAGGGCCTGCCATTTGGGCAGCGCTTGCCGCGCGGCAACGACTGCGGAATTAACATCCGTAGCCGATCCTTGGGAGATGCGAGCAAGCTTTTCTCCATTCGAAGGATTGGTGCTTTCAAAAGAACTTCCCGAGGAGGACCGTCGCCACGCGCCGTCTATGAAATGCCCGAAGCTGCGATCGTGAAAGTGGAGCCAAGAGATGGCTTCTTTTGGATCTTCTGGAGCAAGACCATATTCCAGCGCAGCGAACTTTTCAGCAATGCTCATATTTCTAATTGCGTGTCGCTAATACTATGCAATGGGATGGCGGTAATCCGCCGAATAGCGTCCGGTGACATGATGCTCTAGCTGCCGTTCGATATCATTTAACAGGGAGCTTGCTCCAAAGCGAAAGAGAGAGGAATTCATCCAGGACATGCCTAGTTCTTCTTTCATCAGTGCCAGCCATTCAATGGACTGCTTTGCAGTCCGGATGCCCCCGGCAGGCTTGAATCCTACTGCCATTCCCGTCTCTTGAGCATATTCACGGATGGCACGAGTCATGACAAAACCAACTGGAAGCGTCGCGTTGGTGGGCTCTTTCCCCGTCGAAGTCTTTATAAAGTCGGCGCCCGCCATCATCGCCACAAAACTTGCTCTCGCAACGTTGCGGAGAGTAAGCAGGTCTCCTGTGCCCAGAATAACTTTCATATGCGCTTTGCCGCAGGCGTGTTTAAAGGCGGCAATCTCATCGTATAGTTCCTGCCACCGTCCGCCGAAAACCAGGGCACGAGTAATGACCACATCAATTTCATCGGCACCCGCCGCGACTGAGCTGCGAATTTCAGAAATGCGCTCCGAGAGAGAAGAGAGTCCTGCGGGAAATCCGGTGGAGACTGCGGCGACTCGGACAGCGCTGCCCTCAACCGCTCTGACCGCCGTCTCAACGAATCGGTGATAAACGCATACGGCTGCTACTTGGATATTTAGGGTCTCGATGGCCAGGCGCTTTACTATGTCTTGCTGGATGGGCCGCATTGCTTTGGCGCATAGACGACGCACCCGGTCTTCGGTATCGTCGCCTGACAGAGTTGTGAGGTCCATGCAGGTGATGGCCCGCAGCAGCCACGCCGCTTGCCAATCCTTCTTCACGGTTCTTCGAGCAACGTGGCTGTGCGCTCGGCGCTCTACCGCGCTAGTATTAACCCGAAGTTGATCCAGGCGGGACAAATCAAGGGGAATGCCCTTGTTAGAAAGAAGGCGACGGTCATAAATAAAGGCCACGGAGACGGGCGAGTCTAGCCGCGAGTCTCCTGAAGCAACTGGGACTCCATCATCGGGACGAATGCCGAGGGCGGATTGTTTGCTTTTATCCACTGTTATTAGATGTTTCGTTGGAATTCTGCGATTCGCTAACGTTTATTACTCGCTTAGTAGGCCGCGCATCGCAGCGTGCGGTGTAATTGTACGGTAGTCGCACGAAATAATGTCTTGCCGTTTTGCAAATGCCCGCGACAATATCGCACTTAATCCTTGACACCCCCAAGCCTCGACGCTAGGCTACTTCGCTGGTTCACCCAGCGTGGAAGGGTCCAACGTCTTCTACATGTCAAGAAATGGCTCCAGTACGACCGAGAGCTCTAGAATTGCAATCCGGCGTGTCCATCCGCGACTTCGCGCGATCATCGTTTTCGCACTCGCAGCGGCGATCGCGCTGCCAGCTGAAGCTGCTAAGAAAATTATCTTTGATACAGACCCGGGTACAGACGACGCGCTTGCTCTGATGCTGGCGCTGAACTCCCCCGAATTGGACGTCCGCGCGATCACAGTGGTGCCCGGAAACGTCACGGCTCAGATGGGCCTGGAGAATGCCCTACGCATGGTGTCGTTGGCGAATCGCTGCGACATTCCGGTAGCTGCCGGAGCTCCGCATCCCTTATTTCAAAAACTGATTACGGCGGAGTTCTGGCACGGCAAAAACGGTTTGGGCAATGTGGAACTTCCACTGAGTAAGTGCAAAGTGGATGCGCGCTTCGGCCCAGATCTGATCATTCAACTGGTACACGCGTCGCCTCACGAAATTACTCTGGTTCCCGTCGGCCCGCTCACTAATATTGCGCTCGCGGTCGAGAAAGACCCGTCCATCGTGCCGCTGGTGAAAGAAGTCATTTTGATGGGCGGATCCATCACTGGCGGCAACGTGAATGCAGCGGCGGAAGCCAATATCTATAACGATCCCGAGGCCGCGCAAATTGTTTTCCAGGCGGGATGGCCCGTGACCATGGTGGGCTTAGAGGTCGGCGACAAAGCTTTGTTCACTCAGAAATATCTTGACCAGTTAAGGCAAACGCATGGTCCGATAAACGACTTCATTGCGGGCATCCTAAAATATTTGGTTGACCTGTCGGCAAGTTTTGGCTCCCCTGGAACGCCGATGTACGACCCCTCTGCGGTTGCCGTTGCGATTGATCCCACGCTAGTAAAAGTGCAGGACATGCACGTGGACGTAGAGACCAAGGGCGAGTTCACGCGCGGCGAGACTGTAGGCAATCGGCATGGGGAAGTTGAACGTAATGTTCTTCATGGCGATCGCTATGTTATCGAAGGGGTGGACAAAGTCACACCCAATGCGAAAGTTGGTGTGAGCGTGGATGCTGATCGTTTGTTGCAGCTTTTTGTATCAAGAATTCGCAGCCAGTGAACGGTAACTGACCAAGGAGAAATATGTTTACACCACATAGTTTGGGAGTCGCGCTAGTAATGATGATTACCAGCGCCATCTGCTGGGGCTCGTGGGCAAACACCTATAAAGGTGTGAAGAATTATCGTTTCGAGCTTTTTTACTGGGACTACGCGGTGGGCATTTTTCTGATTTCCCTGGTGCTGGCGTTCACTATGGGGAATACCTCTAACGACGCGAATAGTTTCCTGAACAATGTTCATTCCGCCGATGGTGTGAATATCGCGTCCACAATGGTCGGGGGGGCGATATTCAATCTCGCCAATCTACTGCTGGTCGCGGCAATTGATATGGCTGGGCTGGCAGTTGCGTTTCCCGTTTCCATTGGCATCGCTCTTGTGGTCGGCGTGGTCTCGAGCTACATCCTGCAGCCGAAAGGTAATGGTGGACTGTTGGCGGCGGGCGTGCTCTGTGCCGTCATCGCCGTCATCATGGACGGCAAGGCCTACGGCAGCCTTGCCAGTGCTGGCCGCAACGTCTCCAGGAAAAGTATTGTCACCTGCATCGTCTCCGGCGTGCTTATGGGCCTGTGGGCCCCGTTTGTCACCCATGCGATGACGCGGGGGAACACGCTTGGGCCTTACAGTATTGCGGTGTTTCTAACCCTCGGTGCTTTGCTCTCATGCTCCGTGTGGAACGTTTACTTCATGAAAAAGCCGCTGGTCGGAGATCCGGTAAACTTCAGCGGATTTTTCAGGGGTCCGACGTCCGGACACGTGTTGGGACTTCTTGGCGGCGTGATATGGGGCACGGGGATGGTATTCAATCTAGTTGCCGCAAACTTTACGGGAGTGGCAATTTCGTACGCAATCGGCCAATCGGCCCCCATGGTGGCCGCCCTTTGGGGCGTGCTGGCGTGGAGGGAATTCGAAGGCGCCGGAAGTCGAGCCAAAATGTATTTGGGACTCATGTTTGTTTTTTATGGCTTCGCGATCTTGTTAGTAGCCAAAGCCAACGGGTAGGATTTCGGCTCTGGGCTAACTCCTCCAGCTTCGCGGGGAATGGCACGGGACTCTGGTCCTGTGCAGAGGCCCTCTCAATTCATCTACAATCGCTGCGTTCATGTTCCGGCGCGGTTTCAATAGGCAATTATGAGTGATCAATTAACTTCGCAAGAAGTCAGAGCTGTAACCAGCAAGTACACATACGGAACCTGGCGCAAACAGAAAGGCTGGAATCCACTTCACGTTGTTGACGCTGAGGACTGCCATTTCACCGACGCTGACGGCAAGCGCTATCTAGATTTTTCAGCGCAGTTGATGTGTGTGATGCTTGGCCATAAGAACCAGGCGGTCGTGCAAGCGATTGCCGATCAGGCGAAGAAGCTCGCCTTCATCGGCCCCGGATATGCCACCGACGTGAGAGCGGAGCTTAGCAAGTTGCTCATCGAGGTGTTACCCAAGGGTCTCGACAAATTCTTCTTCACTACCTCGGGCACTGAAGCTAACGAAGCTGCATTCAAAATCGCGCGCATGGCTACCGGCAAAACCAAAATTATCTCGCGTTATCGCTCGTATCACGGTTCGACCATGGGCGCGATTGCGGCTACAGGCGATCCGCGCCGCTGGGCCATGGAACCGGCGGGCAAAATTCCCGGAGTAATTTTTGCTCCCGAGGTGAATTGTTACAAGTGTCCGATCGGACACACCTATCCGGGATGCGGTATTGCGTGTGTGGAATACGTTGAGCACATGATCGCCAACGAGAGTGACGTTGCCGCGGTCATTGTCGAACCGGTGGTCGGAACCAACGGAGTACTAATTCCTCCGAAAGAATATATGCCACGACTCCGCGCTATCTGCGACGCCAACGAAGTGCTGCTGATTGCCGACGAAGTTATGACCGGATGGTGCCGCACTGGAAAGTGGTTCGCCATGGACCATTGGGGAGTCGTTCCCGACATCCTGACCACCGCGAAGGGAATTACCAACGCCGCGATTCCTCTTGGACTTTGCGCCACCAATAGCAAGATCGCTTCGTATTTCGACGATCATTTCTTTTCTCACGGACACACTTATGAAGCGCATCCGCTCACGCTGGCGCCCGCCATCGCTTCCATCAACGAGATGAAGCGTCTGAACCTTGTGCAAAGGGCGACGGACATGGGAGCTTACCTGGGAGGAAAATTGAATGCGTTGAAGCCCAAGCATCGTTCAATAGGAGACGTTCGTGGCATTGGAATGTTCTGGGCGGTGGAGTTGGTAACGAACCAGAAAACGAAAGCTCCCTTCAACACTGGCCTTGACAAAGTTTCAGGGAAATCTTTGCTCGTGGATCGGGTGGCGTCGCGTGCAATGGCGAACGGCGTGTTCGTGCAGGCGTGGATGAGCCACTTCGTGATTGCTCCTCCACTGATTATTTCTAAGGCTGACATTGATCATGGCGTGGGCGTGCTCGACGAAGCGCTCAGCATCGCGGACGCGGAAGTCGAGGCCGGCTAAAGAAGGATGCCTGCGATTGAGGCGGACATCAGGTTCGCCATCGTTCCTGCCAGCAGTGCTCGAAGTCCTAGGCGCGCAAGCTCTCCTCGCTTATTCGGTGCGAGAGCGCCAATGCCTCCGATTTGAATTCCAATCGAACTCAAGTTGGCAAACCCACACAGTGCGAAAGAAGCGATGGTAAAAGATCGCGGGTCGAGAATCGCCTTTTGGGGTCCAAGCTGCGAAAAGGCAATCACTTCGTTCAACACTAAACGTGTGCCAAGTAAATTGCCTATTGCATGACAGTCCTTCCAGGGCACACCGATAATCCACGCGATCGGAGAGAACAGAGTTCCGAAGATATTTTGCAGGCTGGTGGGAAACCAGGAGATGCCAAGGTGAGCGAATCCATTGTGGATGCCGCCCAGAAGGCCGTTCGCTAAAGCCACCAGCGCTATAAACGAAATCAGCATAGCGGCGATGTTTAGCGCAAGATTCAGACCATCCGTTGTACCGCGCGCCACTGCTCCTAAAAGATTTTCGCTCTTTTCAAGCATTACTTCGTTCGCAGACATTTCTACCCAGCCTGCGGTTCTCGGTTGTTCGGTCTCGGGGACAAGCATCTTTGCCAGCAAAATAGTCCCAGGCGCGGTCATGATCACGGCGCTCAACAAGTGCTTAGGCTCGATTCCGAAGGCAATGTAGGCGGCCATAATTCCGCCTGAGACGTGTGCCATACCACTCGTCATTACTGTCATCAATTCCGAGTGCGTCAAGTCGGGGAGAAACGGACGAATAGTGAGCGGAGCTTCCGTCTGCCCCATAAAAATGCTGGCTGCAACGTTCAGCGATTCTGCGCCGCTCGCGCCCATGACACGGGTCATCACTTTAGCGATCTGCTTGATGATGAATTGCATGATGCCGTAGTGGTAGAGAATCGCGAAAAACGCTGCGATGAAAATGATGGTCGGCAATACCTGGAACGCAAAATAAAATCCCAGTGGTGAAGTCTTTTTTCCCAAATCTCCAAAAAGAAATTCTGACCCGGCGAAGGAGTAGCTCAACAGGCGGTTGACGGCGTCGCCCGCTTTCTGGAAAAGGTCTCGTCCGACATTAGATTTCAAGACAAAAACCGCAAAAGCGAACTGCAATCCCAGGCCCCATGCCACCGTCTTCATGCGGATCGCGCGCCTGTTGTTCGAGAAAGCCAGCGCTAAAGCCAGCATGGTCACAAGTCCAAGAACACCGGTGAATCGCCCCATTTTAATTTACCCCTGCCGAGCGTCCAATGACTCGCTGGATGAGCGGTCTTGTCGTCGTTGGTGGTGAGTCTTCCACTTGATAGCTCGCTTCGATCAACTGGCACGCCCGCTCTGCGCGTGCTTCGGAGTTGTAGTGGACGCTGCAAAGCGGCTCTCTGGCGGAAACCGAATCGCCGACTTTCTTATGTACTATTAGACCGACTGACGGATCCACTACGTCTTCCTTTCTTTCACGACCGCCGCCGACAAACACGCTCGCGATTCCGATTTGTTCACATTCGATCGCGGCAACATATCCTGCTCGTGGGCTGAGAACCTTCAATATGGACTTGGCCTGTGGAAGTTGTTTCGGATCATCTATTGCCGCTACGTTGCCGCCCTGCAAGGCGACCATTTCGCGAAATTTGTCCAAGCCTTGTCCCGAATTAATTAGTTTTTCAGCCAGAGTCCGGCCCTGCTCGATGGTGCTTGCGACTCCTCCCAACTGGAACATCCAGGCCGATAGTTCAACGCAAAGTTCGCGAAGATCCTCTGGACCTTCCCCCCGCAGAACTGCGATACATTCTTCGACTTCCAGCGCGTTTCCCACTTTATTGCCGAGTGGCTGATCCATGTCGGTGAGGATCGCCACCATCTTCTTGCCCATACGTTCGCCGGTTTCAACCATCAACTCAGCAAGGTGTGCGGCGTCTTTCTCGCTTTTCATAAATGCACCGGAACCGGTCTTAACATCGAGGACCAGGGCATCAACGCCCTCCGCCAGCTTTTTGCTCATGATGGAAGCACAAATCAGATACGGGCTTTCCACCGTTCCGGTTACGTCTCGGAGGGCGTAAAATTTGCGATCTGCGGGAGCGATTTCGGCAGTTTGCCCAATCATTGAGCAACCACACGAGGCGAGAACCTTTCGGAAATTACCTACCGACAGATTCACATTGAAACCTGGAATAGATTCGAGCTTATCCAGCGTGCCTCCGGTGTGGCCTAGGCCGCGCCCACTGATCATGGGAACCACCAATCCTCCGGCGGCTACGACGGGAGCGATGATCAAAGAGGTTTTGTCACCGACCCCGCCGGTGGAATGCTTGTCTACTTTCTTAGGGGCAAATTCGGATAAATCTAAAACCTCACCAGAATGCAGCATGGCGTCGGTGAGATAGGCGGTCTCAGACTTTGTAAGTCCTTGCAGCACGGCCGCCATCAGCCAGGCTGAGATCTGATAGTCAGGAATCTCGCCGCGAGTATATCCCTGCACGAGATATTCAATCTCCTCTTTAGAGTGTTCAAGACCCCGGCGCTTCTTTCGGATGACTTCCAGAACGCCGATTGTATGCGCGAGCTTATTTTCAGAAGGCTGATTCATTTCAGCCGAAACCCGTAGGGCAGAAGGCTCGTGATCGGCACCTCGCTCCACCCATCCGATCCACGGAATATGACGATCGCGTTGGGTCCGAATTCGTAGATCACTTGACGACAGGCACCACAGGGAGAGCAAGAAACGTCTTTGCTATTTAGGACGGCGATGGCTCGAATACCGAGGGCTGGACCAAATCTCGCAACCGCGCTGAAAATAGCTGCCCGCTCTGCGCACATGGTGAGTCCATAGGATGCGTTCTCGACGTTGCATCCGGCCACGACTTCGCCCTCTGATGTCAGCAATGCAGCCCCGACCTCGAAATTTGAATAAGTTGCGTAGGCGTTCTTAGCGACTCTCCGCGCCTCATCTACAAGGCGATCACGGTCGGCGGGCTTAAAGGTTTGAAATGTCAGATTGTCAGACATGTGTCAGCAAGAAGCGAATATCGCGCCCGATTGTAAACCCTGTATCCTGTGCGTGCTTGAAAATGTTCACTAACAGGTCGTTGGGCACCGTAGCCGTCGCATTTTTATTGACCGGGTTAGCTTCGAGCGCTACCGATCAGAATACGCAGGCGACAAAACGCACGATCAACCGAATCTTCGTTGATGTGATGGGGCAGGGTGTCCCCGGCGCGGCCGTATTGGTGAGAAGAAATGGTCACACAGTTTTTCAACACGGGTACGGAGTGCGAGATCTAAAAATTCGCGCCGCCATTGACACTCAAACGAATTTTCGTCTGGCTTCCTGCACCAAACAATTCACAGCCATGGCGATAATGCTGCTAGTGCATGATGGAAAGCTGCGATACGACGAGCGCCTGACCGATGTGTTTCCGGACTTTCCTGCCTACGGTAACCAAATCACGATTCGAAACCTGCTGAACCATACTTCCGGGCTTCCCGACTACGAAGATTTGATGGACCAAGTTTCCGCGGGTAATGCGCCGCGATGGACAGAGGCCCGGCAGATTCAGGATGACGAAGTCTTGGCGCTGCTGAAGAAACAGAACAGCGGCAAATTTATTCCGGGGACGCAATGGTCCTACAGCAACTCCGGCTACGTGACGCTGGGACTGATAGTCGCCAAAGTTTCACACACGCGTTTCGACGAGTTCCTTCATGAGCGAATTTTTCATCCATTGAAGATGGACCACACTTTGGCGTATATGCGGGACGAGAACGAAGTACCGAAGCGGGCGTATGGGCATACGAAAGTTGATAAAGCATTCGGGCAGACGGATCAAAGCTCGACATCTGCAACTCTCGGCGATGGAGGTGTGTACTCCAATCTCGAGGATCTGGCCAGGTGGGATGATGCTTTGACCCATCATAAACTTCTCAGCGAAGCGGAAATGCGAACTGCCTTGGAGCCGGTAAAGCTTAGTGACAAATCGCATCCACGCTGGGCAAGCGGCCCGGGTGATAGTGATCCGCAAGCGGGCAAGCCGGTTTCTTACGGCTTTGGATGGTTTCTGGATAGTTATCAAGGCCACCCGCGCATGTGGCACTACGGCGACACGGTGGGCTTTAAGACGGCCATTGAACGGTTCACGAAGGATAATCTCACGGTCATCGTTCTCTGCAATCGCTCCGACCTCGACGCCGGAGCGATTGCTTTAAAAGTCGCGAACGCGTCCTTTGGTGCAAGCAAATAAATCTGCCTACTGAGTGTTCAGCGTAAAAGTGGTTGAGTGAGTCAGCGTCCCGCTGGTAGCAGACACGGTCACTACAAAAGTTCCTACCGGAGTACCCGGATTCGAACTACCACCACTACTGCTATTGCTACCCCCACCTCCGCATCCAACGATCGTCACTAGCGAAGCGAACATAAACAGTGCTGCGAGGCCCGCCAGTCGCCGGCGCTTGGACGGAACTCCGAGCAGGAATAGTCCGGCGAAGGAAATTCCAAAGCTACTCTTCCATCCGAAGCCATTGAGCGCAGCGCTGTGGGCAGCGGTCGTAGTAACCGTAAAAGTAGTCGTCCCGGTGCCTGTCACCGAAGGTGGCGCAAAGCTGCACGTGCTTTCGAGCGGCAAACCCGAGCACGATGCAGCTGTGAAATTGGCAGTGCCGTTGTAACCGGTCTGACCCGTAACCGTGAGCTTTAGTGTTCCAGAGCTGCCGCGCGTGACCGTGATGGAGGGAACGCTGGTCGCGAGACTGAAGTCGGGTTGAACATTGATCGTGATCGGAGGTGAGGTGGAACCTGCGTAATTGTTGTCTCCGCTGTATTGCGCTGTGATTATGTTTTGGCCGCTGGGCAGGGTGGTTGTTAAACCCGCCGATGCCTGTGCAGTCTGGAAGGCCCCGATCTGGACATTGCCGCTGCCGTTGCTGCTGTTAACCGGGACGGGATTGGTCGTACCCGAAATTGGTGTCCCGCCCAGCAAAAACGTCACAGTCCCGCCGGGACCGTTGCCCGCGCTGCTCGTATTGATTGTGGAGGTAAGGGTAACCGGTGTTCCAAGGGCGAGACTGCTTGAACTGGAATCAAGCAACGCGCTGGTCACTCCTCTGGTGACAGTGATATTTACCGCTGGCGAGTTGCTGGAGTTAAAGCTTGAGTCGCCGTTGTAATTGGCGACAATCGAATGTTGTCCTGCGGGTATGACGAAAATGCCTTGACCGGTTGCAGCGGTCCCCGCACTGTTCAAAGTGACTGCTGGAATTAACGAATTGCTTCCGTTATCAGAAAATGCAACCGTGCCCGTTGCCGTGCCGTGGCCGGATAGGCCCGCGACGTCCGCCCGCAAATACGCGGGACTACCGTAAGGTTGGCTGGAATAGGGGAAGGTTTGCCCTGTCGAATTGACGCCAAGCACCGACAGAGCCGTAGTGCTTCCTTCCGGAGAAACAGTGATTGCAACGAGAGAAGAATCGCTGGGAGCGAAAGTTGTGTCTCCAGCATAGTGAGCCACCACGTGATAACTGCCCCCTTCGAGGGAGTTCACTGCGCTCGACGACGTGCCGCCGCTTAGGGTAAGAAATATCCCACCCAGGCCTGACGGCGAGAGGTCGGCATTTAGCAGGGACACATCTCCAGTGGGCACACCAGTTCCGCTGGTGGGAGCTACGCTGATATTTACAGTAACGGGGGCTCCGTGGATGATGCTTGCCGGGCTCATTGCCAACGTCGTTCCGGTTGGAGTGAAGGTTGCGGACGCCCATCCATTAACAAGATTCGCCACATTCACGGAGCCCAAGCCGGTAGCGAGATCATAGCCCACGCTGCTTGGATACTGCGCTGTTGAAGTGCCATATCCAATTTCGCCGGGGACCGCATTATTGCCGACGGTCACATCATTAAAAATGCAATTGCTTGCCAGTGGAGTGGTTGTGTTCGAAGCATTACACTGGGCGACGGTTTCTGTGGCAGCCAACCGGTAGAGTACGTAGTCCGCCTGTCCCTGGCGGCCACCCATTTTTTGATCCACCAGTGCCATTATCCCTGCGAAAGCTGGGGCCGATGCTGAAGTGCCAGCGGCAAAGAAAATGAAATTCTGCTGACATGAAGACCGCGCACAAATTAAATAAGGATCGTGCAAGGCGGCCGTAAGAGAAATATCTGGCACACCGCGCTTGGGATTACTGTTGCCAGTTTGCCATGTAGGTCTCGCAAAAAATGCGCTGGTTCCGCCTGAGCCCGCATCAATGTTGGCTCGATTCCCACACTGCGTTGACGCACAGCTCTCGTTCCAGACATTCTCAGGAATGTAAGAAAGGGCTGTCTCCATTAGCGGCGGCGAGTTACCCCAATATTTAGTCGGCTGTCCATTTTCGTTAAACATCGTGCCGCCCACGGCGATGTTGAACGGGGTTGAAGCCAGCATATTAACTGAGACCGGGCCTTGAGCCACGGATTGACTGAGGCTAGCGCAGCCTTCCGCGCCCGTGTCTCCGCTGGAAACCATATAGGTGATGCCTTGGGCAGCTGCCTGCTCCGCCAAGCTCTGTATTCCTGCGGCTTGAGTACTGGTGAAATTTGCTTCACATGCTCCGAAACTCTCGCTCATGATGTCAGCGAGATTGTTATCAATAATGTAAAGCTCGGACAGATCCACGCCGTCGGTCACATTTGTAGAGGCTGAAACTACCAGCTTGACGCTGGCATTAGGCGCGATTGCTCCTGACCACGTAGTGTCCAGAACTGCTTCCATCTCCTCGCCGCCCCCCAGGTTGCCGGGTGAATCGCCATCGCTTATGAGCTGTGGTGGATTGAAGGCCAATCCGAAGAAATTGCGGAAGTCCATTACATCTTGCACATTGATGTCGGTTCTTCCCACGAGGGCGATGCTGACTCCGCTTCCATTGATACCAACTTGCGATACGGGACTTATGTTGTAGATGGTCGCGAAGTCCTGCGGCCCAAGAGCGTGTATTGTCGGGTTAGTAAACGTTACGTGCGCCGGGGGACCGGGATTAAATGTTGCGGGGACTCGCCCGCCAATCCGCAGCATCGGCTTCTTAACAAAATTGTGCAGAGTATGCACGCCGGCAACTACGGGCGCCAGCGCAGTGGGAATCTGCGGATCGCTTGCATTGGCCCAATGGTTTTCGCCATTCACCACAAATTTATGGATCGCCGTATGAAAGGTTTGCTGAACCATATCTGCTGTGCCCGAAAATTCAATTACATTGCGGCCTTTTGCCACCTTGCCTATCTCGAAGCCGTGCGACTGTAGCCACGAAGTTACGGTCTGGATATCTGAATCCGAAGGGCCGAACTGCTGGCCGAACTGATCGGGTGCCAGCCACTTGTGATAGTTGGGAGAAGATTTGTCCTGCTGATCATCGAGCAGTTTGCTCAGCGCGGCTTGCTGCTCGGGACTTCGGCGCAGCACCAGCAGCATGCGATCCATGGGAAGATTCAGTGGCGCCGCGCCGTTGTCGAATCGAGGTTGCGCGAGAGGATGCGTGTTTCCTTTGAGTGGCGTCAGAATCTGTTCGTCTACAACCTGAAAAATGCGGGAAGCTGGCGGGACAAAACTCTGCTGGGCAGAGACAAAATTAGATGCGAGAAAAATGTATACACAGAAAAACCGAAGCAGTGGCAGACGCGCGGCGACCAGGTACATGCAGACTTCTCCTGATTGGGGTCATCAGCCCGATGCACCACGGCAACCAGACTTATCGGTCTTTACTCAACACTTGGCACTTAAACCGCTACTTGGAGGCACTGGGACGAGACCCCTCTCGCCAGCCACATCGTCTAAAGCGCATCCAGCCGCGCGTTCCTGATTAATGGTGCGTGGGCTGATCTGCCCGGCATCATAATCGAAACTTAGAAAATGTCCAGTAACCAAAGTGGTGAGCTCAACGAGTCATCTGTCGCACTTGATAATCTATTCGGCGCCTTTCTCGTTACCAAGCGTGATCGAGGTCGCGTCGGTGGTTTTAATTTTCTCGTTCAGTGCCGGCAGCTGCACTGTAACCAGCTCTTTCCACGCGCTCAGCTGAGCGTCCAGCCGCTTACTCAGAACATCAAAAACCTGAGTCATGGAACGTGTAGGAGCAGCATCATTTTCTATCGTGTGACTGAAACTGTCGAACTCTTCGTTCAACATATTCGGATAGCGCAAATTTCCTTCCGAGCTCTTCATTTTGGTTTGCATGAGCTGTCCCTCGACCGCCGACATGCGCCTTTCGAAGTCATGCATGGCGTCAACGACTGACTTGTTACGATCATCTTTGTTGTTTTGTTCACCGCGAGACAGATTTGACTCCATCTGTTTCATCTGACCGCGGACATCCCGCATTTGCAGCAGCGCGCGGTGCAAATCTGTAATCCGATTGGCGACTTGCGTGGAAAGTTCGTATTGTTTTCGGAGATCATCCGGACTGGTCTTATCTCGCGGATCGGATAGCACCTCCACCGAGGTAGCCTGTGATTTCCCCGAAACGCTCATCTTAAGCTTGTAAGTGCCGGGTAAAACGATGGGACCCTCCGGCCCGTTACCGGCATAAAATGCGCCCGGCAGGTCGAGTGGTGATTCGTACCGCAGGTTCCATGGAAAACGGTTCATACCTGCCTTGGTTGGCAATAGCTCTGCCGGTTTTTCTCGATCCGGCCATTCCGGCGGCTGCTCGTTTTTATCCTTCTTTTCCTTACTGGAATATCTGCGTACCAGCTTGCCATCCGAGTCTGTGATTTCGAGAGTAACCTCGTCTGTAACATCATTCTTGAGGTAGTAGTTCACGAGCGCGCCCGGTTGCGGATTCTCGCCCACGGGACGGCGCTTATCTACCTCTTCGGGGAAGTATTGCCTGTGTATTGGCGATGACTCATAGAGCGCGAAGTCAGCGGTTGCGAGCTCAGGTTTCATTGCCCGCAGTGGAGCGATGTCATCAAGAATCCAGAAGGCCCGGCCGTTGGTCGAGACGGCGAGATCGTTGTCCTTAACTAGCAAGTCCGTGACCGGAGTTTGCGGCAGATTTAGTTGCAAGGGTTGCCATTGGGCTCCGTCGTTGAACGAAACATAAATTCCAAGTTCGGTCCCTGCAAAAAGCAGATTTCGATTCTTCGTGTCCTGCCGTACTGCGTGAACGTAGGCTCCTGCCGGTATTCCTTGAGCAATCGAACTCCACGTCTTTCCAAAATCAGTGGTGCGGAAAATGTAAGGCTTGTGATCATCCTGACGGTGATTATCAATGGCGATGTAAGCAGTGCCAGCATCGAATGGCGACGCTTCGATGATGCTGATTTCGGCCCACTCCGGCCAAGCCTTCGAGCTTACGTTTTGCCACGTCTTTCCTTCATCGCGTGTCAATTGAACCAAACCATCGTCGGTTCCCGCCCAGATTTGGCCTTTGTTTAGAGGAGACTCAGCAAGCGCAAAGATGGTGTCGTAGTATTCGACGCTGGTGATGTCGAGAGTAATCGGGCCTCCCGAGGGCTGTTGTTTCGACTTGTCGTTGCGAGTGAGATCGGGACTGATCGGGTCCCAGGTTTTACCCTGGTCAACGGTACGGAAGAGGCGCTCGGCGCCCGCATAGAGCACGCTCGGATCGTGATGGGAAATTAAAAGCGGAAACGTCCACTGGAATCGGTGCTCGAGATCGCTTGCGCCGTGACCCGAGTTGTCCAAAGGCCAAACTGCAATGTCTTTAGTCTTATTGCTGCGATGGTCATAAATAGTGACGCTTCCGTCTTCGGCCCCGGCATAAACGATATTGGCGTCGCGAGGGTCGGGAGCGATGTACGCGCTCTCACCGCCGCCGACTGGATACCAATGTTCCCGGCCGATGTAGCCTTCATCGGTTTGGCTAGCGATGCCGACGGACGTATTGTCCTGCTGCGCCCCATACAAGTAATAGGGAAAACGGTTATCCGCGGCAATATGGTAAAACTGCGCGGTCGGTTGATTGTCGGGCGAACTCCAACTCTTCCCGCCATCGCTGCTAATGGTAGCGCCGCCATCGTTTCCGTTGATGAGACGGTTGGGATTGGTGGGATCAATCCACAATCCGTGGTGATCGCCGTGAGGCGCTGGCAGAAGTCCGAATGTCTTGCCACCGTCAGTAGAGCGGAATAACCCAGTGTTCAGCACATAGACGGTGTCCTCGGATTTAGGGTCAGCGAAAATGTGAGTGAAGTACCATGCCCGCTGACGATAGCGCTCGTCGTCATTGACCCGCGTCCAGGTATCACCGCCATCCTCAGAGCGAAACAATCCGCCCTCCTCCGCTTCGATAAGGGCATAGACACGATTGCCGTTCGCGCCTGAAACTGAAACGCCGCTGCGTCCCCAATTTCCTTTTGGGAGTCCTTCGCCGGCAAGTTTTTTCCAGGTGCTGCCGTTGTCTACTGATTTGTAAATCGCGCTGCCCGGACCCCCACTGTTAAGAGACCAGGGCGTACGAACGACTTGCCAGGTGGAAGCGAAGAGCGTGGAGGGATTACTGGGATCAAATACAACATCAATCGCGCCGCTCTTGTCGTCTACATAGAGTACTTTTTGCCAGGTTTTTCCACCGTCGGTGGTGCGGAAAACTCCGCGCTCCGAATTGGAGCCGTATGCGTGTCCGAGGGCGGCTACAAAAACCGTGTTGCTATCGCGGGGATTTACGATCAGGGCGCCGATGTGTTGGGTGTCGTCCAGTCCGATGTGCTGCCAGTGGTTTCCGCCGTCCACGGACTTGTAGACTCCATTGCCATAGGAGATATTTCCTCGGATGCATGCTTCGCCGGTGCCGACGTAGATCAGATTGTGGTCGGTATCAGCAACTGCAATCGCGCCCACGGACGAGACTGCTTCCTTGTCGAAGACCGGTTTCCAATTGCGCCCTCCGTCGAGGCTTTTGAAGACTCCCCCCGCCACGCCGCCAAAATAAAAAGTATTTGCATCGCCCGGGACGCCTGTTACCGCCAGCACCCGGCCTCCGCGAAAGGGACCGATCTGACGCCAGTGCATTCCCTTGAAGAGAGACTCATCGTATTGCGGATGACCCATGGCAGTTGACGCACTTTGCTCGCGCTGATCCTTAGCAGAACCCTTGTTGTCGAATCG
>JALYIM010000216.1 GCA_030775785.1 Acidobacteriota bacterium | reverse complement strand
CGAGTAATCTGGACTTTCGCGTTGAGAATCGCTGCGCCGGACGGATCGGTGACATAACCGCGGACCGAAGTAGTGGACTGACCTAACAAATCTAAGCAAAGGAAAGCGACCATAAAACTTATCAAGCTTATGTGTTTGATGCTGGGGCCCATTGTCGCTCCTAACCTGCTTAATTTTGCCGAGCGGACCTCAAAGGTCGCGCGTTCCGGAATCGAGAGAATAATACAATTAGTTTTTTTGGCAATAGGTTTTCTCGGGGAAAGGAGAATTTTCCTCCCAGAAAGTCTTCAATTGCTTTCTTATCCAGATAATCTAGTTGGTCAGATCAGCGACGCGAGTGGGCAATGAGGAGTCAGTACCGCGTGGCATCGAGGGTGCAACTCTGCGGCTGCGAGTTCGCAGCATTTGGGCTACATCTTCATACTGATCGGTGGCAAGAAAATCTACGCCAGCATCAAGGGCAGCCTTCCAGCGCAACAAAACCTTTTCGGTGGAACCGAAGTTGTAATCTTTATCCCACCCATGTTCCCGCAAATCCCGGTCGGGAGCCCCGTCCAGAGTGTAGAAGCGAATCCACAATCCTTGTTCGTGTGCGTGGTCAACAAGCTGACGGAGCCGCAAATCGTCTTGCTCAGTCCAAGGGCCGCTTTTGCGTTGGCCGCCTTTCTCTACCGCATCCCACGCGTTGTTCCACCAGCGTCGGTAGTTCGTCGCTCGGTCTGGAACCAAAACCGTAGCGGGCGCCATTGGTTTTTTACCCCGCACGTGAACTGCGCCAAAAACTAGAAGCCTTTCTCCTACCGGCACAGATTCATAGAAATCTCTTTCTTGGCTGTCGGCTTCCCCCGTCAATACCAGTAGAGGCTTGACTGTCAGAGGAGTGGAGTTATGGATGTCGGCAGTTCGCTCCGCTGTGCATATCCATTCCTCGTACTCCTTGAGCAGGCGCAATACCGCAGCGTGATGTGCTGCCTCGTCGGATTTGAAGTCAAGATTGAGTGTAACTAGCGGCCAATCTCCATGGTTTCCTTTTCGCAGTGCTTCTTCCATGATGGGACGAATACGTTCGAAAAAATACTGTCGCATGGTCGGCTCCTTGCCGCTTGCGCGTCCCCCATGGGAGACGATGGACCATGATTTTCCAGTGCGTTTGTCCGTGTACCAGAGCAAATCCTGTTCGATTGCCAAAGGCGTTCCAGCCTTGAGGGCACGCTCGATTCGATCGGACCACTTACCGTCGTACGGGTAACAGTTATGCGCGTCCATCAGGACGCGAGTGCCCGGGGTAAGTGTTGATCCAACCTCGCCTCCCAGCACCTGCAAAGTCATACACAGAAACAGGAGAGCAATGGGAAATCTTCTAATGAAGGCTGCTAATCGCATGGTGCTCCTCCGGAAGCAAGACTCCGAACTGCGTGGAGACGCGGATGTTTGTGATGAATTGCGGTTGCTAAAAGTTAAAGGTTCAGCATAAAGTATTGCGAATCCTTACGATTGTCAAAAAGAAGATCAGCCCGTAAGAAGTGAAAACAAAGTACGCGTTCGCGCGGAAGTGCTGTCGTTGTGACCCGTTCAATAGCTTCCGCGTTAAGCAAATAAATTTGCAGAGAGGCTGACCGTGCGACTTGGAGCTCAGTCATGAATCGTAGGAGTAACGAAAATCCCCATCCTCAAAAATGGTTTGTAGCTATTCTCAGCGACCCGCATTTTTGGGTGCCACTGATTGTGCTGGTCGGCGGGTTAATGGTGCTGCGATGGATCAGCTAACGGCGGGAGGCCAACAGTGAGCTCTGCGAAGAACACGCCTCAGGTGGAAGGTTCACGACTTCGGAAATTACAAGCCCTGGGAGTACTCTGCGGGTTTGCCGCCGGAGCGTGGCTCGGGGCCGCTGAAGCGCCCACCAAGTTGGTGAAAGCGGGCGTCTCTCCGATTGTTATCTCTCTCATAATGGTAGTAGGAATTTTTCTGGCGCGCTGGAGTTTGCCAGCATTGATTCGCGGTACATCCCACATTTACACAGACGTCCGGAATGCGCCTCATTTAATCGTCTGGGCCGTCCTGGCTGGCTCTCTTTGGGCGGTAGCAAATACTCTTACGATCTTTGCCGTCCGCGATATTGGTCTAAGCATTGCTTTCCCGCTGTGGAATACGAACAGTCTTCTGGGAATTTTATGGGGCTTTGTTTTTTTTAACGAATTGAGACAGGCAGGGTGGCGTCGTTGGTTGGGCGTCTTCGGCGGCGCTTTAGTTATGTTTTTGGGGGCAGTCTTGCTCGCTATAGCTTCAGCCACCCAGGCCCCGGCCGCACACGCCATGCGTGGCATGCTCGCCGCTCTAGCTGCTGGAATTTTGTGGGGGACGATGTACATTCCCTACCGCAAGGCGTATCTCACCGGCATGAACCCGTTGTCATTCGTCGCATTTTTCACCATTGGAGAACTGGGGATGATGGCGAAGTTGGCCATTAGTTCGAGCGGCGGTCTCTTACCGCTTTGGAGGGACATAGTTAGCTGCAAAAGTGTCCTCTTCTGGCTCATGCTGGGCGGATTCATCTGGGTCATCGGTGACGTTTTCCAACAATATGCCGCGAAATACATCGGAATCAGCAGGGGTATTCCGCTATCGAACACCAATCAGCTTTGGGGCCTGATTTGGGGAATTCTTGTTTTTGGCGAGTTGCACGGTCGAGGGGAATCACTCTACCTGCAAGTCGTCGGAGGTTCCCTTCTTATGGCCGCGGGCGCTGCAGCCATCGCTTTTTCTTCCGCAACTGGAGCAGAACATGTTCGCTGGCATGATGCCGCGCAACGGGAAAGCGAGCGCTACGGTACAGATCCTAAATACGTGCAAGCTGGCTTGGAAGGCGCAGATAGCGTTGGGAGTCAGCAACGTCGCACCTGGGTTGATTGGGTTCTGGTGTCACTGGCGACGGCGGTCTTCATTACATTTGCATTGGTGTCTCGAGCTCCAAACTTGGCTATCAATTGGACCGCCGCAGCGGTGCTTTCGCTGGCCATGCTTGTTTTGCTTGTGATTTGCGGAAGCGCGTTGTGGAAGACGACGCGATTTAGCTAAATTCGCGTGTCTGCGGAACTAAACCAGAGTTACTTCAATTCCGGATTTCTTCAAAATATTTAAGTCCGCCTTCGGAACATCGCGATCAGTAATTACGACTTGAATCGCCGATGGAGGCGCAATCAGTGATAGGC
>JALYIM010000215.1 GCA_030775785.1 Acidobacteriota bacterium | reverse complement strand
GCTCAAGCCCGGACGCATCATTTCCAGACTCGGTGTCGATTGACCCGACTGGAAATTTCCTCTTTGCTACCAACTCTTCGCAGTCCTCAAGCGTATCCGTATATTCAATCGATGGCATTACCGGCCTCCTTTCCCCGACCTTCACGTCAACGGGATGGGGAGTTTCCTATCCATACTTTGTTGCGGCGGATCCTTCGGGCCGTCGACTCTATGTGGGCAACGGGAGTCCAAGCGAGATCCTCGGGTTCGGCCTCAATCGGTCAACTGGGAAGCTCAACCGACTTGCTGGTTTCCCGGTTACGGGGGTGTACGCGCCGTACTCGCTGAGTTTCGACCTTTCGGGGTCATTCCTATACGTCGTGAATGCTCAAGGACCTGCGCCGGGGAACAGCGTCTCCGCCTTCGCAGTGAACAAGTCATCGGGAGCATTGACTGCAGTACCCGGTTCACCTTTTGCGGCTGGGCAAGGGCCTACCTCCGTGACAGTTGTCGACAGAGTTCGGTAATGGCAATTGTTCACGAGCCGACTATGTGGATTTTAACGGGGAGAAAAAAAAAGCCTGCTACACATGCAAAACCTCCGCGCGGGGAAGACCTTTACAGCTTTGCACTACTGGTCAGCATTCTCCGAAGTCCAGGATTCTGGTATCACGGACCAGCAGGCCTTGAACTCAGGCTTTCAAACCAAGTCTTCCAAGCTTGGGGATCAAAGTCGTAACCTTTGCTCTGACGCCAAATGTACCAAGTTGGCGCTGGTTCACCGAACAGGTACTTCCAGATCGCATATGCATGTGGCACAGCCGCCCTGTAACTGCTGGTAGTCACCCAACGCAATAGAGACGCATTGCTCTTGTGTGGCCATTGTGAAGATGCCGGGTCTCCAGCCCATCTCCTGAGTTCATCAACGAGGCTTCCGTTTCGTCGACTTGGGACTGCGCGTTCAAAATTGTCAATGAGAGTGGCAAAACTCGCAGAGCTAAACAATTCTGGGTTCTTCAAAACTAGATCATGGCCATGTGCACTCCAGAGGAAGGGCGATTTTTCCGTCACTTTTGCTCCGGTGCTTACCTGCGGCTCACGCGCGACCCGCAAAGCCGGTCTCTCTGACGCAGTTCTAATCTTCATCGGTTCGGAAGCGTTGGTCTCCGATTGGTGGTTTTCGCTGAGCGATATCCCGTGTCGTTCTGCAATCCGACGAAATTCTGTGAAGTGAATCTCGCTGTATTCAATTCCGATCCGATCCAAGAATTCTCTGACAGAATTTGGTATCTGCGGTGCAACCAACCACATGAGAATGTGCTTCTCGCCTCGAGCCTGTAGCTCGTCTTTGTACTTCGCGAGCTGTGTGGCGACCTCATACTTGGCCGAATCGGCTTTGAGTTCCATGAGGATTCTTGTATCAAACCGATCCTCGAAAAGTAGATCGAATCGCCCCACACCTGCAAATGATTGCTGTCGTCCCTTCAATTTAAAGCCTTTGGTTGCGAAGAAATCATCTGGGTAACTGGCAATCAGATCTTCCATGTCTCGCTCGTTCAATGAAATCCTCCCGAAAGGTGGGTTCGCGGACTGTACTTTGAAAGGGATTATCTGGTCAAGTTATCGCCCACCAGCCGAGTCGAAGCGCCGGATGTAATCTGGCATGTCTGATGACAGGCTGGTGTTCGCAGTTCCGCTCATGTCCGGAGCTGAGGCAACGAGAGCTCTGGGCCCCACGATATCAGATGCTGTTGCCTTGACAAGAAGCAGAAGCCAGTTCATCATCTACGCTCCCCTGTTTGGATCTCCAACGTCGCGTAGTGTGGTTTTAGCCACGCGCTCGACCCGCAGTCCCTAGTTTCATTCCCCGAGGTCGGCGTGCGATCTAGGTCGAGGTAAATGTGGACCCCTTCGTCGATCTACTGAAACATCTTTGCGTTGCCTATCCCAGTCGCTCGAAGTGGGTGTTTGTTCCAACACACGCGATCGGGCATACATTGGGCGAGCGGCTTGTCCTCGAAGGAACCAACTGGCTAAACCTTCGCTTCGTAACTCCGCTCGACCTCGCGTTGCGTATGGGGGCACCATACCTCGTTGAGCGGGGCATTGATCCCTCCGAAGAGGGACTGGGACCCGCTCTCATGATGCGCCTCCTGCTCGATCTGCCGGTAGAGAGCGGATACTTTCGACCGCTTGCTGATCATCCGACAATGGCACAAGCGCTTTGGACGACTATTCGCGAGCTACGAATGGCAAATATTCGTTCTCAAGCCCTCGTGCCCGAAATGTTTTTAGCGCCGTCCAAGCACACCGAGTTGGTCGCGCTCCTCACGTCCTACGAGCACTTTCTGGAACTCCATAAGCGCGGCGACATGGCTGCCGTATATGAAGAGGCCTTGAAACACCTGGACTGGTGCCCAATTCAGCTCGAAGATTGCTGGACCGAACTCCCCGATTTCCACTGGAATCCGCTTCAACAGATGCTGCTTGATTCGATGCACGGTGACCGTATCGATCCGCGTGCACTTGGTCTATTGAATGTTTCTGTTCCTCGGCGTCTAGAGTCGAAAAATCCGAAGCGAGTCTTAGCCGACGCCACAACAAGTGGCATGGCATTTCTGATGGCTCCAGCATCTGTTCCGGAGGAGGCTTTCTCAGAGACAAAAATCGAGCTCTTTCATGCCGGGGGTCGTGAAGCGGAAATTGAAGAAGTTTTTCGCCGAATTCTCACCATTGGTGTGTCGCTCGATCAGGTCGAAATTGCCTGCGCATCCGATGCCCACGTGGGATTGATTTGGGAGAAGGCTCTTCTCCACAATTGGCCGCTGACGCTGGGATCTGGCATTCCCGCGACCTTCACGAGTCCCGGTCGAGCGCTGATCGGTCTTTGCGATTGGATTGAAACGGATTTTTCTGCCGGACATTTCCGTCGCCTACTTGAGTCGGGAGACTTAAGAGTGGAAGAGAGCGAAGGCTTCACTGTGGGGCAGGCCGCTCGCCTGCTTGCACGCGCGGAGGCAGGCTGGGGACGTGCGACTTATGGCTTGTCTCTTGGACGGCTTCACAAGAACTACGACTCTCGGGTCGCAGATCCGGACCTGTCTGACGAAGATCGCGCGGACGCACGGATAAAGGCTGAATTGACATCGCGCGTTCGCGACTGGCTTACAAAGCTGGTGGCCTCAGTGCCAGAACCTGGAACCACCGGCAAGATTCCGATTCAGGATTCGGTTAGCGCGGTTCTTGACTTTCTTGAGAATTCAACTTCCCGGAGTAGCGCACTGGATTGGAGAGCAGCGGTAGCCTTGCGTGAGTATCTCGAAGAGCTTCGCGCTCTCGACTCGTTCTCATGTGGATTGGCTGAGTCATTGCGCTTTATTCGCGAACGTGTCAAGTCGCTTTACGTTGCGACTGAGCGTGCCCGCCCGGGCCACCTTTATGTATGCAATCTTTCGCAGTTAGGGTATGCGGGGCGCCCGCAACTCTTCATTGTTGGACTGGAGGAAGGACGCGTGTTTCCCTCGTCCACGGAAGACCCTGTTTTGCTGGACTCAGAACGGAGGCTTATCTCAGCCGACCTGCGTTTAGCGACGGACCGGACCGATGAAAGTGTATATGCCGTTCTGGCGCGTCTTGCCGTATCCGCCGCCTCAGCGACATTCAGTTATTCCTGTCGCGACACCCGAGAGTTTCGCGAGACATATGCCTCCTGGTTAATGCTGCAGGCGTTTCGTTTGCAGCAAAGAAATCCCGCTCTGTCGTATAGCGAAATGAAGGCCGCTCTGGGTGAACCGAAATCCGCTGTGCCTAAACATCGAGAGGCTGCGGTGTCTGTAGGAGGATGGTGGCTGCGCAGCGTACTGAGCGCAGGAGAAGAGGGAGTTAAGGCTCTCGCCTCAGCGTATTTAGGGATTGAGCACGGGCGCATGGCAGATAGCATGCGGCAAACTGCGGATTTTACGGAATTCGACGGATATGTGACCGCCGCAGGCGCGGCGCTCGATCCTTGTTCGCCCGTCGCCGTCTTTTCCGTAACAGAATTGGAAAGGGCTGCTGAATGCCCATTTCGGTTTTTCTTAAAAAGAGGGCTGGGCGTGCGTCCGCTCGATGAGCGCGAGCGCGGCACTGACATCTGGTTGGATCCTCTTACTCGCGGCTCAGAGTTGCACGAGTTGTACGCCGCACTATTGCGTCGCGCTCGTGCTGGATACCGGCGTCCGAACGCAAGTGATCGGGACTGGCTGATCTCACTCGCTAATGAACGCCTAGCGGAACTGAACCGGGAAATGCCCGCTGCGACGAGGGAGATCCGAGGACGAGAGACTGAGGATTTTCTAGCGGATTTAGAACTATTTTGGGAAGCCGAATCGGGCAATGCGACCACCGAGCCAATCGCCTTTGAAGTCTCGTTCGGCCGTCCATCGAATGACAATGCGGAGCCGCTAGCTCGGGCGGAGGCTGACCAGTTCGGGCGAGCCATGGCAGGGAAGGTTTTACGGTATGTGAGCCCTGCGAGTCATGAACCACAACAGCATCGACGCGGTCTTTGGCGGGGAACGACGCCTGCGCTGTGAAAGGGGTGACTAGATTTTCAATCGGCCCGCGAGGGACGAGATGTCATAGAGAAAAGACTGGAAGGAAAATGCTAAGTGGTGACTTTTGGAAGAACACTCCGTATCCTCCGGCTCGGTGAAAACCGGCAGTTACCAATAGTATTTCTCCTCCGAACCACTGCGCGAAGTAGCTGGCGGCGCAAAGTTTCACATTAGGTGAATAATCTTTATCCATAAGATTTCTGAGTTGTTAAAAGAGCTCTCCGCTCCTTCTTGAGCAAAATCCAACGTGTGTACGTCGATCCCGCGCTACTCGGCCATTAGAGCCCTTGCAGGCTGAACTTATCGCCGCAGCGCCTCGATTAGTGTCATGTGAGATTAAAGTCACGGAGCTATCCAGCGAGGTGGGGGCGGAGTCGCTGTTTGTATCGCCTCCTTGTTGCCTTCTCTCCTCGCCTCTGCCAGGCTATCCGCGGATACCCGTAACGGATGATCAGAGATATAAAATTTCGCCGTTCGCGCACAGTAAGATAACAGCGAGAGAAATAACATGCTGGCGACTGCACACGCGATCCACGCGCTAGTCCCCGAAATATGTTGCTTCGCTGCAAATTCGTGGAAGAGCAGGCCCAAAGTGCTGAGCTGACCCGCAACCGCCCACACTGTTAATGCATCTGCAGCTAAGAACAACCATACCCACCCTTGAAAATCTAAGAGTTGGGGATTGTCTTTATTGGGTCCAACCGGCTTGCAAAAGAAGTTGTAGACGACCGGCGAAAGACCAGCTAAAACTGCAAACAGCAGACTCAAGACTACATAACTCTGCTTCGTCATGTAGTGCGGATATTCCGGCAGGGCGCTAGAGGCAAGTACAGTCCCTAAGAGGCTACCGACGACGGTCAGGTTAGTGGCTGCGCTTGAGGTAAAACTCCACTGCGACGAGCCCATGGGCAATGACAGCTTTTCAGAGAAAGTAACCAGTAAGCTCACAAGGAAACCGAGCGCGACGAGTGCGGTTACCCAAATCGTGCACCACGCGTGTGATGCCGAATTCGATGGTGTCATGACCACCGCTTGAAAAACTTCTTTCGCATTAACTCTGCATGGAACCTTTTTCACACTATCTTTCACTTTATAACCGTCATTCGTTCTCTGGCTCTTCGACTTCTTTATTACTTCGCGCTGGTCTTTGCGGTCTTCAAGTTTCGTAGCTTCAAGAGTGCTCTGGCCGGTTGCTCCGATCACAATTACGCCAGAAGAAGGCAAGTGCCTGCCACTGACCTGGATTGACAGCGTCAGCTCTTCAATTGCACCAGGGTTGACCATCAGTTCTTGACATGCTTTAGTATCTGAGAGTTGGCCCCCGCCCAACCCTAACTTCATCTTTTGGGGAAGATCTGCGAAGTCTGTGAAATGCCCGACAGCACACCAATTGGATAGCGAAGCAGTTCCATCGTTACGAACGAAAATATGCCCTGTAGCGTTATTTGTCGTCGAGTCGGGTTTCAGCAAAAGCGTGGCCGGAGCTGCTGCCAGCGAAATAGTGGCTGAGGTCATGGAATCGCAAAGAGGGAATGGAGGAGTGTTCGATTGAGCGAGAGCTACTAAGCTATACCCCGCAGCTGCCACACAAATCACACGTCTCACACAAAAGATAATCGACGCGCCTTTTGGTCTTGCTAGTCTGGCGGGACGATTCATCTTGTACTCCAGCACCAGAAACTGCGCAAGGCACTCATCGCTACATTACCCTGACGTTAGGCCATTCGAAGCGGATGAATATTTGTGGAGTCACTTTTGTACGCTCTCGATTTTGCTGTTCACAACCTCCAGCTTGACCGTTGTCTTGCCAATGTCGCTGATCAAATCAATATTCTGAGTTTTAGCACTTGCCGTGACACCTACGGAAGCCAAACCCGTTATCTTCAACGATTTCCCTTCCAAACTCTTGTTCAGCTCTTTTTTCTGGAACAAAACCTTCGTCACCTTCGACAAGTCGTCGCCGATGAGAATGGCGTCATCCGCTCCGACCGTTACCCGCTCCTGAAATTTCGCCTCTGATTTGGCTTGATCCGACGGAGGTAATGCAGGTACAGCGACCAGAAATGGCCTGTCGTTTCCCCGTCGGAATACTATTTGTTTCAGACTCTTCGCAAGATTGGCATCGACAGAAAGAACACGGAGCGTCTTCCGATCCTCGAGAGATCCAATATCTGTAATCTCGATTAGCTTTGGATGTGCCTCTCGTTTTGCAGGCTTCGCATTTACCCCCTGCGATGCCTGTCCTTCATACCCGGACGATGCTGGCGATTCAGAGGGCTCTAAAATAGAAAGATCGACGAGATTGCGACCAAGCAGGAGGAATTTGACTCTCGTTGGGCCTTGCTCTAACGGCACCAAACGTTCCAGCTCGGCCGTCGGATCATATAGCAACACTTTGTCGCAATAGGAAGACTCCTCTTCACCACACCGCCGATCATCCGCCATAAGTGGCTTCACAACTACTTCTGGATTCGAGATGATGAAAGACGTGGGCAGGACCACAGACAATGTGGTCTTTGCGTCCGTCACTTCCCGTGCAATTGGCAAATCCGAATATCCAAAAACCTTGCCTCCTATCACGAGAATCAAGGGAAGGTTTGGTCCAGCCTTGAGGGGCTCCAGTTCCAAAGATAAGAAGCTATTCGCTTCGTCGATTGCCTTGAGTGTCACAGAGTTTTTCCGTATCCTTACTCGTTGCTCCTCAGGTTTCTCAGCAGTCCCCTTGCTGGGAAGCGGGTGTGCTATCGTGAGCGGCACCTCAGTCCCATCTCGCGTTACAACTACTGTCTTCTTGGTTGCCAAATCTGCAATCGGCGCGATAAAACGGAGAAGGCCATATTCTGCCGTGAAGCCTGTTGAACCTGTTTGGAGAAGCGTCGAACCGACTCTTACGTATGTCCCTCCGAGAAAGTTCCCTGGCAACGTAACTAAAAGCTGGCCATTCCCGAGATCCTCGAGATTGTCCGCACTGAATCCGGAAATGTCCTGTCGCATGTCAAAATTATGGATTTCGGTATCTTGATCAGCTTCTTCTTTTAGAGAATCTCTGAGAATGTTCTTCAAGATCCCGGTGTTGCGGTCGTATTTGCGCCAGTAGGTCCGTACGTGAATTTTTCCGAATGAGGACTTGGAAGAGACAGAGTTCGGCGAAGGAAATGAAAGCTGTACAAATGTTTGCTTTAGTCCTGACTTCACATAACTTTCACCGAGTACTGGCCGAAATTGCCACGAGAAAGCAGTTTTTCTCACGCGATCGTTGAGGGGTGGAATTGTCAGTGCAAGCGTGTCCTGGTCTTGCACAACGTAGTAAGTCTTCCGTCCAAACAAGTATGAACCGGAAATGCCCGCAACTTGGGTGACGACACCGGCACCGATGGATACACTTTTATCCTTGATTGCAGCCACGTTGTACGTCTTTTCGCGGGGCAGTAGCGCGGTAACGGCCGGAGGCTCGCCTTTCTCACTGAAGTCTTGATCAGCTATCGTCTCCACTTCGACTTCCACGATCGCCGCAGCATCTTTAAACCTCTTGTCGGGGACGATTGTGATCGGAAATCCAACCGTAGTTCGTGGCTTTACGAACCGTGCATGTTTAGCCTCATTAGTTAAAATTCGGTCACTCACTGCCCCTTCGAGCAGAAGTCGAAGATTGGCAATTTCAAAGGTAAGTTGCATTTGCTCGTTTAGGATATCCGACGCCGAAACTGAGAATGCTGAGGGCAAGGCAGTGCTTGGAGCTGGGGCTGTCACCGCGGGAGAATTGAATTGCGGCACCGTGGTCGTAACGTTTTGAACTGGAGAGGTGGTCGTTGTGGCGATAGTATTGTCCGTGGGAGATTTAACAGTATCAACTACTTGTTTTGTTGCTCCGTTCGCTGTCGCTGCGGATCCCGGTAAGCTGGGTCCTTGGATCGACAATCCAAAACTTGAGATTTGCTGACTCGCACCTGTAATGCTACCGAGTCTGGCGGAAATCCCGGTCTGGTCGAGAACTTGTAGGCTGACCAGCCGCGCTTGCGCTGCGCTCAGCATCTGCTGGAGAACAGAGTCGTCATATACCTTCGGAACTCCTACTCGAATACCGTTATGTTTCTTGTCTCGGCCCTCGATCGCCTTTTCCTTTTGACGAATGTCGCTTGGCATCTTGCTCGCATCCGATTCGGTTGCTTGGGGCCAAGCTTGGCCGCCTATGGCAGCAATTGTCAGGATGAACACGAAAAGACGAGAAAGATAAGAATTCACTTCGGCCTCCTGGAGTCTTTCTTCGTCGATGTGTTCTTTGCTTTTTTCCGAGATCCCTTCGCAGCAGGCATTTTCTTGCGCGGAGCTTTTTTCTGCTTTTTTGTTTCCTTGCCTTTCTTCGAGATAAGAGCCTCTGCGCCGATTGCAACTGCACCTGTCATGCAGAAGACGGCTACTCCGCCGATTTGATCGTCAGAGCCCGTAACCCGAATTCGATCGCCTGTCCGAAATCCGAGACCACGAAGGAACGCTGCCCCGGCGCTTACCGGATCATCTTCGTCGCAACGTGCCAAAAGTGTGCCATCATCAAGGCGGGCTACATTGCCCGAAATATCGAGTACGCCACTCTTCGTAGACATTTCATGTCTCCCCTGCTACATCCTTCGTCCAGCTCAGTAATGATTAGGATCGATGCCAGCCATCCCTACTCCAGCTCGAAGAAAGCGGTCGGTTGCATCCTTATTGTGCTTCTGAATGTGTGACCGTCTTTCGTTGTCGCAGTAATCTTCTTTTGACTGAAACATTGCCGGGCCCATCGAAAGCGCCAAATTTTAAACTACGTTTGTCGATATAGGTAGGTTTTTCGTCCCTGTTCCGAAATCCGAACAGGGAGCTGGGGCACTCGCCGATCAGCCCTTCCGGGAGAGCGTTGTGTTGTTTTTCCTTAGCTCCTGGGAAGGCGATGAGTGTTGTCCGAAGTACGACCGAATGAACGGCAACGCTGCTGTGGGGGAATTTCGTCCGCTTTTCTGGCC
>JALYIM010000214.1 GCA_030775785.1 Acidobacteriota bacterium | reverse complement strand
CCAGCGGACAATTTGGTCCTCTCAACCTTGTGGATCCCAGCCAAACCGCATTTTCTGGAGATTACACTTTTCGCGATGCCGATCTTGGAGCGTTTCACGGGATTGCTGGCAAGCTATTTTCTCAGGGAAAATTCAAGGGAACTCTGGGGCACATTGACATCCAGGGAAATACAGATACTCCGGCTTTTGAAGTGACTGAGAGCCACCACGCCGTGCACTTGGGAACTCAGTTTCAAGCCTATGTGAATGGGGAAAATGGAGACACGTTTTTAAACAATGTGCAGTCACGCATAGGAAAGACGATGGTTTATTGGCGCGGCAAAGTAGCGGGCACAAAAGGGAAGCCGGGAAAAATTACTTCGCTGGAAATGTCCGCCCAAAATGGACGAATCGAAGATTTGCTGCGAATGTTCGTGACCGCCGACAGACCGCCGATGCAGGGAGCAATCAGTTTTAAAGGGACCACGCTTCTGCCACCCGGAACTTTGCCATTCCTTAAAAGAATCGAAATAGATGGTGCCTTTGGCATTGACGCAGGGCGCTTCACCAAGCCCGAAACTCAGGAAGGCGTGAACAAGCTGAGCGAAAACTCGGAGAGCGATGAGGTAATAAAGGCTGAGAAGAAAGCGGGAGAAGGCAAAGAAAAAGACAGCGACGCTCCACTTGCGTTATCCGACATTAAAGGTAGCGTAGTGGTCAGAAATGCCGTGGCTACATTCACCAAGCTCTCATTCAGCATTCCGGGTGCCTCGGCGGAGATGCACGGCACTTACAATCTGATCAGTCAGAACGTGGACTTGCATGGTGAACTGCATATGGATTCTGAGCTCTCCAAGACTACGCACGGCTTCAAGTCCCTCTTGATGAAACCCCTCGACCCATTTTTCAAGAAGAAACACGGCAGCCAGATACCGGTAAAAGTGGGAGGAACTTTTAAGCATCCCACATTCGGACTGGAACTCGCAAAGAAGGGTTAGCCGTTAGGATTTTAAGCCAACGACCTCAAAAAGCTTGCTGGGCTGGAACGCGAATCGCTTCCAGCCCACCAAGTCAACTACAGAGCCGCGCACACTGCCTTAACTTCGGTATATTGCTCCAGCACTTCGTGTCCCATTTCGCGTCCCCAGCCGGATTGCTTGTAGCCTCCGAAGGGAAGCGCTGCGTCGAAGATGTTGTAGCAATTGATCCACACTGTGCCCGCGCGGAGTTGCGCAGCAATGCGGTGAGCTTTTTGAATATCGCGTGTCCACACTCCAGCCGCTAAGCCGTAAACCGAATCATTGGCTTGCGAGATCAAGTCTTCAGAATCGCGGAAGGGAATTGCGGTCACAACCGGTCCGAAAATTTCTTCCTGCACAACTTTCATTTTCTCGTTGGTATTTACCAGCACAGTCGGCTTGACGAAGTATCCTTTGTCGCCGTGTCTTCCGCCGCCGACGGTAGCCTTGGCGCCTTCCGACAATCCTGACTCGAGATAGCCGCAGACGCGATTGAGTTGCTCCTCCGAAACCAGCGGGCCCATCTGCGTTCCTGATTCCATCCCCGGACCAACTTTAATCTTGCGAGCGCTCTCGGAGACGCCTTCGACTACCTTGTCGAAGATCTTCTCTTCTACGTAGAGCCGCGAGCCCGCGCAGCAGCATTGGCCTTGATTAAAGAAGATTGCGCTCGCGGAACCGGCTATGGCAGCTTCAAGGTCCACATCCGCGAAAATCACGTTGGGAGACTTCCCGCCCAACTCAAGTGAAACTTTCTTCAGGTTTCCCGCAGCTGCATGCAAGATCAGTTTGCCAACCTCGGTAGATCCGGTGAAGGCAATCTTGTCCACGCCCGGATGAGCAGCGAGTGCCGCGCCTGCAGTCTCTCCATAGCCCGGAACAATATTTATGACTCCATCAGGAATGCCGGCTTCCTGAATGAGTTCTCCAAGACGCAGTGCTGAGAGCGGCGTTTGCTCGGCTGGTTTAAGCACAATGGTGTTGCCAGTCGCCAACGCGGGGCCCAGTTTCCAGGCCGCCATCAACAGCGGGAAGTTCCACGGGATGATCTGTCCAATAACCCCGACCGGTTCTCGCAAAGTGTAAGCAAGGAATTTGGCTCCGGGCGCGTAGGGAACTGAGAGCGGTATAGTGTTGCCCTCAATCTTGGTGGCCCATCCCGCCATGTAGCGGAAAAGATCTACTGCAAGCGGAACATCGGCTGCGCGCGCGACATTAAAGGGCTTGCCATTGTCGAGGGCTTCGAGTTCCGCGAATTCATCGAGATTTTCCTCGAGCAAGTCTGCCAGCTTCCAGATGAGGCGACCGCGTTCAGAGGCCGTGAGCTTTGACCATCGCCCAGTTTCAAATGCGGCGCGCGCCGCCTTCACCGCCCGATCTATATCTTCGCGATCTCCTTCGGCGACATTGGCGAGAACTTCCCCTGTGGCCGGGTTGTAGGTTTCGAATGTTTTGCCGGATGCCGCGTCTTCCCACTTGCCATTGATTAGTAGTTTGTGTTTCTGGGAAAGAAAGCTGCTTGCCTTGTAGTCTTCTGAAACGACCTTAAGAGCGGTTGCCATAGCGACTCCTCCTTCTCGGACAGTTGCGAATTGTAGCTCATCAGGGAAGTCGCGGCGCGGGGAAATTAGCAGGGCTTCCCGAGGAGCGTGTCAGTATGGAAGGGCTGTTCCCCCTGGGAAGCCGATGTGCATGGCGCTATAGAAACAGTGAGATCAGGTGGACTTCTTTTTGGGCACTTTCGCCCCCTTCTTGCGCGCCTCTGAAAGGCCAATGGCGATTGCCTGTTTGCGGCTAGTTACCTTCCCGCCTTTTCCGCCCTTGCCGGAACGGAGCGTACCTCTCTTTTCCCGGTGCATGGCGCTTTCTACGCTTTTGCCCGCTGCTTCTCCGTACTTGCGTCTGCCCGATTTCTTGCGCGCGCCAGAACTCTTCTTCTTGGTTGGCATACATCCTCCTGTGCCTTAGACGAGAGATATTTTGGTGAGGTTGCGTGCGCACGCGTCGTATCAACACACGGCGCAGGAGATCGGAAAGCCTGAGTTATACTTGACCCAATGGCGACAGAAACACAGAAGACGTTCTACCTGGAAACATTCGGTTGTCAGATGAACGCGCACGATTCGGAGAAAGTTGTCGGCACGCTGGTTGCCGAAGGATATATTCAGGTCCCCACGGTGGAAGAAGCCGGCCTCGTCCTCTATAACACCTGCTCCATCCGCGATAAGGCCGAGCAGAAAGTTTTTCACCGGCTCGCCGACTACA
Organism: Acidobacteriota bacterium; assembly: GCA_030775785.1. Lineage (GTDB taxonomy): Bacteria > Acidobacteriota > Terriglobia > Terriglobales > Acidobacteriaceae > JALYIM01. Next base: position 64,555 of record JALYIM010000214.1, on the reverse strand, counting down.
AAAAACTAAAAGCGCAGGGCAAGCAGTTCGGAGTGTTGGGATGCGTAGCACAGCAGGAAGGCGAAAAGATTTTCGAGCGTGCGCCTTATGTCTCTCTGGTGTGCGGCTCGGCTTCTTACCGAAATCTGCCACAGATGCTGATCCAGATCGAGGCAGGGAACCAGCGTGTCACGGGATTGAACGACCGCGACACCGAAGAATGTTTCGAAACCGAGTTCACGGCTCGCACCAATCCGCATCGGGGATACATCACAATCATCGAAGGATGCGATAAATTCTGCGCTTACTGCGTTGTTCCCTACACACGGGGCAAAGAGCGCAGCCGAACTTCTGAATCGGTTTTATCCGAAGCTCGACAGATGGCCGATCTTGGATACACCGAAATTCAGCTGCTCGGTCAGAATGTTAATTCCTACAAAGATCCATCGGGGAAAAAGACTTTTGCCGAACTGCTCGCTGCCATCAGTGAGGTTTCCGGCATCCGGCGAGTGCGGTTTACAACCTCGCATCCACGCGACTTCGGACGAGATATCGTAGAGGCCATTGATGCTTATCCCGGAGTGTGTGACCACGTCCACCTCCCCGTCCAAAGCGGTTCAACCAGGATTCTTGACGCCATGCAGCGGCTTTATAACCGCGACCAATACCTGGAGCGAGTTTCCTGGATGAAGGCAGCGCAGCGCGACATCAGCATCACCAGCGACATGATCGTCGGATTTCCGGGCGAGACGGAAGCAGATTTTGAGGAAACGTTGACCTTGCTGGACGAAGTGGAGTTCGACAGCATCTTCGGATTCAAGTACTCACCACGCCCGAATACTCCTTCGCTCAAGCTCGAGGACGCAATTCCAGACGAGGAGAAATCACGTCGCCTGGGCGTTCTGCAAGAACGCCAGCGCGATATTCAGCGCCGCCGAAATGTTAAACACCTTGGTCAGACACTTGAAGTAATGGTTGAAGGAAGGAACGAGGCCCGCAAGCAGTGGCTCGGCCGTACTTCACAGAATAAGGTTCTGAATTTTGTCGTGCCCTCAGGCGCATCGCCGGTGTTGGGCAGCTATGTTCCCGTGACAATTACCACGACTTTACCGAACAGCCTGGTCGGAGAAATGGTGGTATAACCAGCAAGGAGGCGCGCTGTCGCCACTCCTGACGATCACAATGGAAGTAGAAATGAAAATTCGCGGCCTGATGATGGATCCGGTCACTAATATGCCCATCGTCATTCTCAAGGACGCCGTCAGCGATGTCGTGCTGCCCATCTGGGTCGGCATCTACGAGGCAAATGCCATCGCGCTCGAGATTGAGAAGGTGTCCACGCCTCGCCCAATGACCCACGACCTTATCAAAAACGTCCTGGTTGGCCTGGATACCCATGTCCACAAGGTCGTAGTCACCGAGCTGCGCGAAGACACGTTCTACGCCGTGATCTGGGTGGAGCGCGAAGGGCGCGTTATCAGCATAGATTCGCGGCCGTCTGACGCGCTAGCTTTAGCCCTCCGAGTGGATTGCCCAATCTTTGTCGAAGATGATGTCTTGAAGAATTCGAAGCTCGCCGCCAACGTTTCGGATCGCGTCACCAGCGATGAGCTACGTAAATGGCTGGAAGGTCTGAACGACGAAGATCTTGGCCGCTACAAGATGTAATTGGCAGGGAACGCAGTCCTTTGGGAAAACCCAACGACCCTTTGAATCGTTCAGGCAGTTCGATAATCAGTGATATTTTGTACTTTACATAATATCCGTTATCGGACATTGAATCGGTAGGGTTGCCGGCCTTGACAATCGCGCCCGCGCCACGGAATATCCATCCCATGAGGCTCTTTTCAACGCTCTTTTTCGGTATGGCACTTGTTGCGTCTTCATCTCAAGGACAGACACCAACATCGTCCACCAGCGTAGCTCGCCCGCCGATTGTCGGAGTCGCTCACATCGGCCTCAGAACCGACGATCTCGCCGCCGCCCGGAAGTTTTACACGGGCATTCTGGGGTTCGCCGAGCCGTTTAGCCTTGATCATCCAGCGCCAGAAGGCGGAGGTTTGATGCTGACGTATTTCAAGGTCAATGATCACCAGTACATCGAGGTGTTTCCGGAGCTCAAAGATCCGAAGCAGGACCGCTTGTCCCACATATCCTTTGAAACACTCGATGCTGAACAGTTGCGCGCTTACCTGGCGAGTCGTGGGGTGAAGGTTCCAGATAAACTGGAGCCCATGCTGGACGGCAATCGTGGTTTTGACGTCATAGACCCAGACGGGCACGATGTCGAGTTCGTGGAGTTTCGAGCGAATTCCCTACAGCTACGAAATTTTGGAAAGTTTCTTCCGGACACCCGCATCTCCCGCCGGATCATTCACGTCGGCGTGACGGTGAAAGACCGGACAGCCTCAGATCATTTTTACAAAGACATTCTGGGCTTTAGGGAATTCTGGCACGGAGGCATGACAGACAAAGTCACCGACTGGGTTGATTTGCGGGTTCCTGACGGTACAGATTGGCTTGAATACATGTTGAACGTCCACCGTCCGGACCCGCACACGCTCGGAGTGATGCATCACCTTGCGCTGGGAGTTCCCAACGTGAAAGAGAGTTACAAGACATCGTTAACGCGGGGCTTGAAGTCTAAGGAAAAGCCGGAGATCGGGCGCGATGGCAAGTGGCAAGTGAATCTCTATGATCCGAATTTTACTCGTGTGGAATTGATGGAGCCAAAACCAGTAGAAGAGCCTTGCTGCTCTCCGATGTTGCCCTAACTTTTGGGAAAGCAACAATCGTCACGAATGCGACGCTTGATCAACGGATCGCGAAGTTTTGCTCGCGGCAAAAACGATGTCAGCGTGAAATAAGGTCCCCGCGATACGAGTAGCGATGGCAACCATTTCCTTTTGACCTTCAAAAACTTTGACTCTGGGGGCTTGCGAGAATTCCGGCAGGTTTACCGTCAGTCCACTGCGCATGCGCGCAATCATCTCGTCATCAGCCATTACCGCAGGGAATTGCGGTAGCAATTTTCGCGGATGAATGAAAAGTTCTTCGACTTCCCCGCTGCCAGCCGCCTCACTCATTTTCTCAAGCGTATGGGCGTCTTCGATTTGGAATTCTCCCACGGTCGTCCGGCGAAGCGCCTCCAAGTGCGCGCCACAGCCGAGGCGTTGTCCTAACTCGTGGACAATGCAGCGGACGTACGTCCCTGACGAAACGTGCGCACGAAACGTTGCACGATCGTCCGAGAGACTCAGAATTTCCAATTCTTTGACTTCAATCTTCACTGGATCAAGCACTACCGTCCGGTCTTTTCTCGCAAGCTCATAGGCTCTCACGCCATTAATTTTCTTAGCTGAGAAGGGCGGAGGGACTTGCTCGATAACACCCACGAATTGTTCGGCCAGTGTCTTCAGCTCTACCAAAGATAGCGAAGCAGTTCTGATCTCCCCAATAAGTTTGCCGTCCGCGTCGTAGGTGTTCGTCGCAAAACCAAAGCGCGCGACGCCTTCGTAGGTCTTGTCACAGCCGACGTAAAATTGCGCGATGCGAGTCAAGTTCCCGATCACAAGAGGCAAGACTCCTGTCGCGAGCGGATCGAGCGTTCCCAAATGCCCAACCGAGCGATGCTGCACGATTCTTCGCACACGGTTTACGACGTCATGAGAAGTCAGGCTTTTAGGCTTGTCTACTATCAAAACGCCGTTCATTAGTGCTTTCTGCGTCCTCGCCATGTCACCATGCATCCAACCGTTTGTCATATTAAATAATTAGTATCTCGTAAACTCTGCATGATTCCCATTCGCGACGATCAGCCCCGCTTCAGTACCCCCTACATTACGTACGTCCTCGTGGCCATTAACGTTTTTGTCTTTCTATTTGAATTGTCAGTGGGAGCCCAAGGCCAACGCGCTCTCAACGCCTTTATTGAAGAATTCGGAGTTGTGCCCAGCCATTTCACTGGCGCTTTAAGCGGTCACTACGCGCTCCCCTATCTCGGATTGTTCGTCCCAATTCTCACTTCCATGTTCCTGCACGCATCGTGGCTTCACATCCTGGGTAATATGTGGGTCCTGTGGATATTCGGCGACAACATCGAAGATTATCTGGGTCACTTCACTTATCTGGTTTTCTACCTGGTCTGTGGGTTCGCCGCTTCGATTGCGCACGTCCTTCTAAATTTTGGATCGACCGTTCCCAGTGTGGGCGCGAGCGGCGCAATTGCCGGCGTCATGGGGGCGTATTTCCTGCTCTATCCTAAGGCTAGAGTTCTCACGCTCGTCCCATTTCTCATTTTCTTTACCATGTGGTTGCCTGCCTGGATTGTGCTGGGGTACTGGTTTCTCACTCAATTCGTGAGTGGGGCCACCAGCATTGCTTTCTCCAGCGAGACGAAAGGCGGTATTGCTTTCTGGGCACACGTCGGCGGATTCGTTGCCGGCATTGTGATGATCAAACTATTTCCCCAGAGGACGTATCGCGAGCGCTACGCCACCTGGTAGCGACGTGAGGGCGGTAAGTTCCACGTCCCGTTATAATCGTGTTGTGAGTTCTCGATCAATTCAGCAGCGCGCCTCAGCCGACTTCCCTACCCGCTGGGGAAAATTTCGCATATTCGGATTCCAGGGCCAGTTTCCATCGGATGGTCCGGCAGAAAAGACCGAAGAGGCCGTTGCCCTGGTGATGGGCGATGTAAGAAACGGCGCACCGCTGGTTCGCATCCACTCGCAATGTCTAACTGGAGACGTTTTCGGCTCGCTGCGATGCGACTGCCGCCAGCAATTAGAGATGGCGTTAGCGATGATTGCAGACGAAGGCTGCGGAGTGCTGATCTACGAGCAGCAAGAGGGACGCGGCATTGGCCTGATGGCTAAGCTGCAAGCCTATGAGTTACAGGATTCCGGTCTCGACACGGTGGAAGCCAACGAGCAGCTTGGATTCAAGGCTGACCAGCGAGAATTCGCGTTACCCGCCGAGATTCTAAAGGCGCTGGGCGTTTCTGAAGTTCGCTTACTTTCCAATAATCCCGAAAAAGTGGCAGCGCTCGAACGTGGTGGAGTTAGAGTATCGGAGCGCGTCCCGTGCGAGGTGTCGCCCAACAGCCACGCTGAAGAATACATGAAGACCAAGAAAGAAAAGTTAGGACACATCTTCTCTTCCCGCTAAGATCGTTTCCGAGCTTGTTCCACCGGCTGATTTCAGACTGGCCAAATTCCTAACGCTGTCCGACTCAGGATTTTCTGTTGGATATCTAGCGACAGTGGCAGCGCGCGAAAGTCATCGAGATTTTCTTGATGTCGGGGACTCCGGGGCCGGGCCAATCCGTCCCAAATAATGTTTTCGCGGCGATTTCTTCTAGGCGCGGAAAATATTTCAGCAGCATCTTGGGCGGAATTCCGCTGATGTCGAGATACACATTGGGATGCCGCCTTACCAGGAAGAAGGCGGTCTCCATCCAGAGGGGCCGTCCGCCGTGCGCTAGCAGGATTTTCATTTTCGGAAAATCAACCGCTACATCGTCTATATAAATCGGGTCACCGTATTTGTTGCGTGCACCAGGAAAAACCGAGGTTCCGGTGTGGAACATCACAGGGATTACGTTTGCCTCGGCCGCTCGATAGATCAACTCAAGTTCCTTCACGCCGTTTACATAGTCATTTGGAAAAAACAACTGGTGAGGCGGATGAATCTTAATCATGCGAATACCGAGCCGCAGAAGCTGTTCGATATCCGCCATGATATTCGAGGAGTGGCGAGGATGCAGGCTGCCGCACGGTATCAGCCGCTCACGATTTTCCTTTGTGTACTTGGAAATAAATTCGTTTACCCCGGAAGTGAATCCGATGACCTCGGGAGCGACGTAATTGATCAAGACCGCCCGGTCCACGCCGGCGGCGTCCAGATACTTCAAGAAAGCCTTGGGAGAGCGGCAGTACTCAGCAATCTCTTCAAAGTTCGCGCGCTTCTTTCGCATCAACTCCAGCGCATGCGGCTTGAACATTTCCAGTGGCTGAATGTGGACGTGGCAATCGGTGATCATCAGTTCCCAGAGGCTGCTGCCGCGAGAATGGCGCGCTTGGTGAAGACGCGAATCATTTCTCGACGATATTCGGGAGTTAGCGCTGAGGTGGTCAGAGGTTTTGCAGTGCGGGCGGCCAGATCTCCAACCATTTCGGCAAGCGCCTCGTTGATTATTTGTCCGGCGAGCATTTCGCCAGCGCGTTTTACCAGCACTGGAGCAGGATTCACAGCGGTCAGCGCAATCTGCGCCCCGGAGAAATATCCATTGAAAGGCTTGAGCGCAACCGCCACCCCAGCCAAGGGATAATCAATCGAACCTCGTACTCGAAGCTTGCGGTAGATGCCACGCCATCCGGCAGATGATGCGGGAAGAATTACCCGGGTGACGATTTCGCCAGCCTTCAGCACACGGTAAGCGTCGCCTTCTCCGGTGTAGAACTCGAGCAACGGAATGCGCCTTATTCCGGCGGCACTTGCGATTTCAATTTCGGCATTCAAGCACAGGAGTGCGGGAGGCGTGTCCGCCGAAAAAGCGGCCCAGCATTTTGTTCCGCCGGGCGCTACGTGACAGAGGTTGCCGTCTTTCTTAATGCAAAACCCGCAGCCCTTGCGCCACGTAAGCGACTGGTTATACCAGAGGCAGCGCGTATCCAGGCAGATGTTGCCTCCGAGCGTCCCCATATTTCGTAGGAGAGGCGAAGCGACGGTAGCCGCAGCCTCGCTCAATACGGAATATCGCTTTCGCACCACTTCGGAATGTTCGATCTCGGTGAGCGAGGTAAGCGCTCCGATTTCCAGCGAGTTATCGGGCAACATTCTGATGCCACGCAGCTCTTTCAGTCGCCCCAGATCGAGCATGTATTCTGGCTCAAACAACCGCTGCCGCATGGAAGGGATTAGGTCTGTGCCTCCGGCAAGAACGCGAATTTCATCACCATGCGCCGCCAGCATTCTAACGGCTTCGTCGAGCGCTCGCGGACGGAGCAGCTTGAATTGCGGAAGGCTCAATCCGCACCACCAGAGGGAACCGCAGATTCGCGGCGAGACGGATCCAGAGGATGCCGCTCTGGACCTTTCCCTTTGAACCACAACGAGCCACCATGCTCTCGGAACCGCACCGGCGCGGTCGGATCAATGCCCTCGGTCAAGTTAATCTTCTTTTTTGAGCGCTTCGCCCGCAGCGCCGCCAGCACACGCTCCGGCGTGAACGGAGACTCGTGCAGCCGGATGCCGACCGCATCCTCAATCGCGTTCGCAATGGCGGGAATAGTTGCTGCGAGAGAGCCTTCGCTGCATTCCTTGGCGCCGAACGGACCCTCGGGATCAATGCTCTCCACGATGATGGGCTCAATGTCAGGCGACTCTACTGCCGACGGACTGCGATACTCGAGCAACCCTGGATTCATCAGCATGCCATCTTTCCAGACCATCTCCTCTGTGAGCGCCTGCCCCATACCCATCCAGACGGAGCCGATGATCTGTCCTTCCACGGATACGGGGTTCAGCGCGCGTCCGCAATCGTGCGCTGCCCAGACTTTATGTACAGTGACCTCGCCTGTCTCTTCGTCAACGCTTACTTCCGCAACTTGTGCGGAGTAGGAATATGCAGGCGACGGCCCGACGCCTCCACCCTTGTGTTTGCCACCACGAGCCTCCGTAGGGGGCGCGTACGATCCAGTGCCGCTCAGCGCGCCATGGAAATCTATCGCCGCCACCACAGCTTCCTCGAAGCTCATACTGCTTCTTGGGCCTTCATCTTTTCTCTTCTGCTGAAACGACCCGCGAAGAATTTGGCCTTCGACTTTTCCGCTGACGGACGATTCTGATTGCTGGCTATCAGAAGATTTCGAAGTGGAAGGTGTGGCGCAGGTGCCCTCGCCCGCAACCTCTTCCCTGTAAATCAAATCATCCCTGAAAATCAATTCTTCAGGAGCACAACCCATTCGCCGCGCAGCAGCCAAAGCAATTTGTTTTCTCACCGACTCCGCCGCGCGCAATGTCGCATTCCCTGCCATGAAAGTAACGCGGCTGGAATAGGAGCCAATATCAATCGGTGTCAGATCCGTATCCGCAGCAACGATCTTGATTCGCCCCATGGAGCATCCCAGAGTCTCGGCGGCAATCTGGGCGGTCATAGTGTCGGAGCCTTGGCCAATTTCCGACGCGCCGGTGTACACAACTACTCCGCCATCGCGATCAATTTTTATATTTACGGTGGAATGCGGCATATCGGAGCGAATGATTGAATTCGCCGCGCCACTTACGTAATGGCTGCACGCGATCCCCAAGCCGCGTCCTCGTGGGAGGTTCCCCTTTCGATCATTCCAGCCCGAGCGCGTCACGACCTGATCAATGCATTCGGGCAGACCGTAGCTTTGCACGCGTAATCCATTCACTGTGATGCAGGGAGCTTGCAGCAAATTCCTGCGACGAATCTCGGCAGGTTCAAGCCTTATCTTTGCCGCTAGTTCGTCGAGCTGTGATTCGAAAGCAAAGCGCACGTTCACTGTGCCGTGTCCTCGCATTGCTCCGCACACCGGCTTATTGGTGAGGACGCGGTACCCGTCGTATTGAATGTTGGGGATATCGTAGAGGGCGCCCAACAGAGCTCCAGAGTAAAGAATGGTCACCACGCCGTACGAACAATAGGCGCCGCCATCTTGCACGACTCGCGCTTTTACAGCGGCGATGTGACCGTCGTTCTTAATGCCGGTCTTGAGATCAATGATGGTGCGCGGACGTCCGCGATGCGCCCAGAAAACTTCTTCACGTGTGTAAGTAATCTTTACAGGGGCGCGGGCCGCTCGCGCCGCAACAGCAGCGATGATTTCCAGGGGAATGACTTCGCTCTTGCCACCGAACCCCCCGCCAACCAGTGGCTTGATGACACGGATCTGCGCCATCGGCATTTCCAGCACCAACGACAACTTGTGCTGCAAATAGTAAGGGACCTGCGTGGACGACCAGATTGTCAGTCGTCCGGGCTTGCCGGTACGCGAATCAATTTCGAACGACGCCAGTGTAGAATGCGGCTCCATGGCGGCGTGCGTGACTTCATTCGCGAGAAAACGCGCCTCTGCGATGTGATCGGACTCTGCGAATCCCTTATCAGGGTCTCCAAAAACGTGGTGATAATCCTTTTCCAGATTGTGTGGCTTGTTGTCGTGGATGAGATCGCTCTCCGCCTTCATCGCTTCTTCAGGATCGAAATAGGCAGGGAGCAAGTCATATTCCACGTCAATCAGTTCAAGCGCCTTGTCGGCAGTCGCTTCATCTAAGGCAGCAACGCAGGCCACGTTATCTCCAACATAGCGAACTTTCTCGAGGGCCAGCGCATACTCGTCGTGTCCAACGGGAAGAATGCCATACGGATTAGGGGCGTCTTTTCCCGTGATGACGGCAATTACGCCTTCTAATTTGGCGGCGCGACTGGTATCAATGCGTTTTATGCGCGCGTGCGGATACGGCGAATGCAAAATGCGACCAACCAGCATTCCCGGGAGGCTGAGGTCGTCGGTGTATTTGCCCGCGCCAGTGGTTTTTCCGGCGGCGTCCACCATCGCTGTGGGTTTACCGATCACGGAAAATCCGGTTTTCGACTCTGGAGTCACTTTGCTGTCGCCATTCCCTTCTGTTCCGCGTCAATCGCCGCCTTAATCGCCTGATACATCTGGTTGTAGCCAGTGCAGCGGCATAGATTCCCGCTCAATGCAGCGCGAATCTCGTCCTCCGACGGATCAGGATTCACCGAAAGAAGATGCTTCACCGTCATGATGAATCCCGGAGTGCAGAAGCCACACTGCGCTCCTCCCCAATCTCCGTAAGCTTTCTGGATCGCGGCCAGGCTTCCGTGCTCGCTGACTCCTTCAATCGTGGTGATCTTTCGGCCTTCGCAACTAGCAGCCAGCATCGTGCACGACAGCATCGAAACTCCATCCACCAGTACGGTACATGCTCCGCAGGACGAATCATCACAGCCACGCTTCGATCCCGTGAGTTGCATGTCCTCACGCAGAACGTCGAGCAGCAACTTGCTGGGCTCGAATGCCAGTTCGTGTGAACGGCCGTTAACAGAAAGCTCGATAAGTTCTTTTTTCATTATTCAGTTGGTGCGTCAGTAGATCGGAACTTTCGTATCCACCCTTCGCGACCAGTCATCAATGCCGCCGCTCATGGACTGCGCGTTGTCAAAGCCCTGCTGCCGCAGCCAACTCGTTACGCTCAACGAGCGCACGCCATGGTGGCAATAGACCACGATGTGCTCATCCGGATCGAGTTCCTGATGGGCGCGGCTTGGCACGTCTCCCATCGGCATCAGCTTCGCTCCCGCTATGTGAGCGATAGCATGCTCCCATGGCTCGCGCACATCGAGCAACGTAAACGGCTCGCCACTTTTCAATTCGTTTTGTACTTCTTCCGCTGAAATCTCGTATTCCAATTCGATTTCCTGTACCGACTCAATATCCAAAATCAGTTCGCGCCGCATAGGCGTGCTGCTTGACTTCCAGATCTTTTGCCCGACTCTCGCCCAGTGTATTTACGTACGCCGGTCGTCCCGGAACGCCATAAACCCAACGTTCGAGCCAGGCTTCGCTAGCTTCTTTCGTTTTGGTTTGTTCGTGGTATTCGCGGAAGAAGGCATCGTCGCGCTTGTAATATCCCTGCACTGGTGAAGGATGCGCACCGTGCGCGCACTCGACCACGGCATTTACCAGGAATCCAGGAATCACGGTACGATTGGGATCGCTGGCAATCACGTCGGGGGCAACAATCTCTTCGGCTACGACGATCACGCGCTTGGCAGCACGCACGCCTTCGATCATCACTCCGAAATTACCCCAGCAATGTGCATTCCCTTCGCTATCCGCGCGCTGCACATGAACGATTGTTACATCGGGATTGAGCGCACGCACTGCCCACAATGTTTCCTGCGGGATGAAGGGAGACACTATCTGATAAAAAAAGTGGTTGCCCTTGGTTACATCGCTGCCCAGTGCCGTGCGGGTGGGAAGAAAAGGCACGCCCATGGCTCCAGCCTGCAGCGCGAGCGCGACGGAGAAATTCGTCATATTAAAAATCTTCATGCCGTCGTCTTCTACGGCACGACGAAAATTGTAGGCCGAACCCATCATCACATTGCCCACCCATGCGGCGATCACTTGACTCACGCATCCGGCTGCGATCACCTGATCAAACAGAATGTCAGAGATCGGACCAATCAACGTGAGATCGCGTTTCTTTTGCCGGATAATTTCGTGGCCTGCGGCGAACGGGATCATTTGTTCCATCTGCAATCCGAGCGCGACAGACGATCCGTCTGGGACCAACTCCTCAATCGCGTCCGTCATCGTGCGCAGCTTGGACATATGGTTACTTTGCAGCCAACGCGGGCCGTCCGCTCCTCCACACCGGCTCGCGTCTCTGCAGAAAAGCGTTAATGCCTTCTTGCGCGTCTTCTGTCTTCATCAATTCCTCTAGGTAGAGTCTTTCCGCCCGCGTCAGCCCTTTGTCGAAGTGAATAGAGTCCCACGCGTAAATGGCTTTCTTCGTGACGGCCAACGACGAGGGACTCAGTTTCATCAGGCGCTGAACAGTTTCCTGAACTACAGCCTCGATCTGATCAGCGTTCACCGCGCGATTGGCAAGTCCGATGGCAGCCGCTTCCCTGCCGCAGATTGTGCGCCCGGTGAGAATGAGATCACTTGCCTGCTTTTGGCCAACCAGCGCAGCAAGTGCGGCAACAGCCACTGGGGGGTAACATCCCAGCATGATTTCAGGAAATCCCCACACCGCGGACTCGGAGGTGTAAACCAGATCGCACACCATAGCGAGTTCCGCACCGCCGCCGAGACAATGCCCATCCACCACAGCAGCGCTAATCTTCGAAGAATTCACTATCGCCAAAATCAGGGCATGGAATTTCCTCAACATCTCCTCGACTTTGTCTGGGGCATGTGCCGCTACATCAACTCCCGCAGAAAAGCACTTCGCGGATCCCGCCAATACCAGAATAGAAATGTCGGGGCGCGCCTCGATCTCCGCCACTACTGTCGAGAGTTCTTCCATCATTGCAATGTCAATCACATTGACTGGAGGATGCGCCAGCGTGACCCGCGCCAGCGGAGGCTGCAACATCATAGCGATGCGCGAAAAGCGGCCCAAAGTTTGAGGCACAATCTTGTCCTTTAACTCGTCCAGAATCCTTCTTTGTCGTAGTCGCGAATTGCTGTCAGTTCTTGTTCGGTCGGCTCCGCCGTTTGGCTAATCTGCTCCGAAATCCGCAACTGCCATCCAGTATTCGCGGCTATCTCATCAACGTTATGGCCAGGATGCACCGACGCAAGAAAAGCCTCGCCATCTTCGCCAAAGCGCAATACAGCTCTGGTGGTGATGACAGCCGAAGGGCCACCCCGTGGAAGCCCGACACGCCTGCGCCATCCCGGACCGTCACCATGACCCGGGCTGGTTAGAAAAGATACCCGTTCCGGAAGACGTTCTTTACGATGTTCGAGCAGCACAACGAATCTGTGCGCCAGTGATGCGATATCACAGGCACCGCCGGACCCGGGCAGCCGGACCATCCCGCGCGCGCCACGCACTTCGGAAGAATTGAGATTGCCGAACCGGTCAACTTCAGCCGCGCCCAGAAATCCCAGGTGTACGCGCCCTGCTTGCAGCAGACTCATCACGCCCAACATGTCGAGACATTGCGTTGCTTCCAGAATATTCGGGGGGTCGGCCATGGTGTAAATCAATTCCGCCGCGGGGGTGGATCGCACGACGCCATTCTCGAAAAGACCGACTGCATTAGGGGCATGCGTTTTCTTTGCCACGACAAACGCGATCAGCGGAAGTCGCATGCCGACAAATACGATATCGCTATCGTGGATCTCGCGCGCGGCGCACGCAACCATCAATTCGCCCATAGTGTATGGACGAGCTGAGTCTGCATTGGCTGGTCTGCTTTCGGAAACTTCAGCTGAACTCGTGGCCATAGTCGTCGCTGGACTAAAGATTAAAGAAAACGACAATTACAAATTGATTGCCGACTTCCGCACTTCGCCAATGGTTGAAAGCGGATCCCTCGCGCCTTCCTTAGGGACAATCCACTTCTTCTCGTTGCGAATGATGTCCAGCAGAAGTTTCTTGTCAGTCTCCGACGGCAACGCTTCGGCCAGGTGCAACTCATAAGCGGCATCATCTAGCGGTTCGCCAGTCTGGACATGAAATTTCAGCCCTGCCCAACGGCCGATGGCACGATTGAACTTGATATCTGGTGCATACAGTTTCGGCTGGCCGCCGGTCAATACATTATTAAAACGCTCAATGAGGCCCGCGACCTCATTGCGATACAGAGTGCGGTTGTAATCGTTCAAGTCGTCGAGCTTCGCGGTCTCTGGATTCTGCGGTTCGTCATAGCGTCCCTTAATTCCCCAGACGTAGGACCAGTGCGCGGACGAAGAATTATCGGTACCAAATAAATCGTAGGAACTGGAAATCCACTTGTTCAAATACTTCTGAATCAGCCAGCCTGGAATCACTCCTGCTTGCACGATCCTCCGGAGGCCATCGTTGCCGGTACCCATATGAAAGGCTTCTTCGCGAAGCATGTATGACATTGAGCGTCCGAGCGGAGCAAAGGCAGAATACTTCAGCATCTGCAACTGGAATTTTCCGTCGCGATCAACGAAGTCGGTGTAGGTGAAGAAATCCATCCAGTTATCTACGTCCACATTGAAAGCTCCGAGCAGACGTTTGTTGTCGAAGGCGCGGCGTTCGAGCATCTTCTGCGCTTCAACCTTTCCCGAGTAGCCAAAATGCTCGACCAGGAGGGCACACATCTGCCAGCCGTGGCGCATTTCCTCAATCATGACGCGGGTAATGGCCCTGCGGTCCCAATCAGTGGGAGCGCTACGGAAGAGCTGGCGCTGTTGCTCGACGCTGGCAAACTCTGTATCGCCCTGGTAGACGATCATATTCATCAACGCGTCGCGCATCTGCTGCGTGGGGATTTGACGAAGGTTTTCCCATTTGCGACGGCCTTTGAACGAACCAAATTGGATTTCGTCGGTCTCAATCGCCCCAAAGAGCGTGTCGAATTTAAAATTTGCGATTTCGTCGTGATTGACGCCAATATCTTTGCGCCAATCATCGAACAACCCTACCCAATCGCTGAACGTGCCGATCTTTGCGACTTTTCCTGGCATATGACTCCTACAGATTCAACCAAACAGTTTTCATTTCGGTGTAATGTTCAATGGCGTGCGCGCCCAGCTCACGTCCGAAGCCGGAGCTCTTATAGCCACCGAATGGCAAGGCAGCGTCCATCAGCCCGTAAGTGTTGATCCAAACCGTTCCCGCTTTCAGCAGTCGTGAAACGGTATGAGCTTTCTTAATGTCATTCGTCCATACCGCAGCAGCGAGGCCATAAGGGTTGCGATTGGCAAGGTCTACTACTTGATCAATATCGTCAAAGTTCAACGTCGCCAGTACGGGACCGAAGATTTCTTCCTGCGCAATCTTCATTTCATTGCTGACGTTTCCGAATATGGTGGGCTCGATGAAAAATCCTTTGCCTCCATCCACCGAAACGCGCGTCCCGCCCGTAATTAACTTCGCGCCTTCCTGCTTCCCGGCTTCGATATATCTCAGGACAGTTTGCATCTGCTCCTGGCTGACGATTGCGCCCAGCCGTGTCTTAGGCTGCAGCGGATCCGCAGGTTGCAGCTTCTTCGCGCGGGCCACCAGTTTTTCAAGGAATTCATCCTGCACCTTTCGTTCCACAAAAAGGCGCGAGCCAGCGTTGCAGACTTCACCTTTGCCGTAGAAGATTCCGTTGATGGCGCCCTTCACGGCGCTGTCAATATCGGAGTCGGCGAAAACGATGTTCGGCGACTTGCCGCCCAGTTCGAGGGTGATGCGCTTGAGAGTGTCGGCAGCGCCGCGCATAATTTCCTTGCCCACCGCGGTAGAGCCGGTGAAAGCAATCTTGTCAATTCCAGGATGCGCAACGATGGACTTGCCGGTAGCAGGACCGCCGGTGATGATGTTCAATACTCCGGCTGGCAATCCAGCTTCAATTGCTAATTCACCAAATCGCAGCGTGGATAGCGAAGTCTGCTCGGCAGGCTTGAGGACGATCGTGTTTCCGCAAGCTAGCGCGGGACCAAGTTTCCACGAAGCCAGCAGCAGAGGAAAATTCCACGGAATGATGAGCCCAACTACACCCACGGGTTCGCGCAGCGTGTAGGTGAAAGCAGTTTCGAGCGTGTTGACGGTTTCTCCCTGGATCTTCGTTGCCCATCCGGCAAAATATCGGAGGACGTCAATGACCATCGGCATATCAACGTAACGAGATTCGAAAATCGGCTTGCCATTATCGAGAGTCTCAAGCTCCGCAAATTCCTCGATATTCTTTTCGAGAAGATCCGCTAGCCGCCAGATCAGCCGTCCACGCTCACTGGCCGACATTTTCCTCCATGCCCCGTTACGGTCGTCAAATGCCCGGCGGGCAGCCGAAACCGCGCGGTCAACGTCGGCAAAAGAAGCTTCGGCAATTTGCGTCAACGTTTCGCCGGTGGCGGGATTGACGGTGTCAAAGCTCTTTTCTCCGTCAATCCACGCACCGTCAATGAGCAGACGGCCCGGCGTAACGTTCGTTTTAGAAGGTGCCAGCATTCGCAACATTCCTATGTTTGCTCAGGGCGATTATTTGGCTTTGAATTCCGCCGGGCGCTTCTCGACGTACGCCGCCAGCCCCTCTTTTGCGTCTTCGCTCTGGAAAAGTATCTGCTGGTTCTCACGCTCCACGGCCAATGCTGATTCCATCGGAATTTCCCAGCCTGTTTGCACCGCCCGCTTGATTCGTCCCACGGCCTTCGCGGCCTTATTTGGGGGACAGAACTGACGCGCGTATTCCATGATGTTCTCCATGAAGTTATCGCGATCAAAGATGTCGTTGATAATCCCGAATTCCTTCGCCTCCTCGAATGAAAAGGTATTTCCCGTTACCATCAACTCGATCGCCTTGCTCTTTCCCACCATGCGAGACAGGCGCTGCGTTCCACCAGTACCAGGGAGAACGCCGAGATTTACTTCTGGTAATCCAATTTTGCCCGCCTCCTGGCGCGCGATTCGGATGTCGGCCGCCATCGCAATCTCGAGCCCGCCACCAACGCAGTGCCCATTGATCGCCGCGATCACAAGCTTCGGAGTGTGCTCAAAACGCAGCAGCATCTCGTTGGCCTGCAGGCAGAAATAATATTTGAACGTCGGGTCAACGCTTGCCAGCATCTTAATGTTCGCGCCCGCGGAGAAGAATTTGTTCCCCGCTCCGGTCACGACGATCACGTAGACGTTGTTATCCATCCGGGCCTTGAGGATCGCGGCATCCATCTGGAGATTCATCTCGTAGGTATAAGTATTTGCCGGCGGGTCATTCATCTCGATGACCGCAACACCGTTATCAGTGCGGTAGTTAATTAACGCCTTGGTCGTGTCCGGCGTCGTTGGCTGAACTGTGGTTGCCATTGTGTAAGCTCCTTAACCTGAAATCGAATTTCGATTATTCGCGAAAGCCTTCTTCTTCCTGCTTAGGCGTCTCGGAGACAGATGTTTCTTTGCTCGTTTGCCGCTTATCCCACTCAGAAACAATTCAGACATCTCGCGCGCGAGGCCAGTTGCGTCAGCATCCACGCGCGGGTTGTACCAGGTGTAAATCCAGTTCATCATTCCAAAAAGGCCAAGCACCGCAATGCGGGCCGAGAACTCCAACTGCTTTTCACTCTTGTACGATTTCAACAGTTCCAGACAAGTGTGATAGTACTCCCGTTTGATGGTCGCGATCTCCACGGCAAAATCTTTCGTCAGGGCCTCATCTTCATGCGATAAAACTTTCATGGCTTTCTGATGCGCCAGAAAGTACTCCAAATGATTGAGGATGAAAATCCGAATACCATCTTCTGGATTTTGCGCACTTTTTAATCGGTGATGCAAACGCTCAACGATCGTAGTGAAAGTATGTTTCTGGATGAGGTAGAGCAGCTTCTCCTTGGATTCAAAGTAGTGATAAAGCCCAGCCAATGACATTCCGCTGGTGCGCGACAGGTCGCGCATGGAAGCGCCTTCGTATCCCTTGTCGCAAAAGACCTCGATGGCGTGAGTCAGTATTGTGGATAGCCGGCGGTCAAAGGCGGTGCTGAGCGGCGGCACACCATGTAAGCGCGAAGCGACAGACGATGAAATGTGAGAAGTGGACGACATTCAGTTCGAACGTTCGTTCTAATGATAGCGAAATTGAATGCGAGCTGCAACTTACCCGAAAGCCTAGTTCCGAATGTCAGCCAGCATACCGTCAACTTCAGCTTTAAAATCGGTGGTCAACGGCAGAAGCGGCAGCCGTACCGGGCCTCCGAAGTATCCGTTAATATCCATGGCATATTTAATCGCCGGAACACCCAGTTCTCCGACAATGCGCTGTGCCGACTTTGCGATACGCTCCTGCTTGATCGCGGCAAGTTTTTGATCGCCTTCCTTCCAGGCCGCATAAATCTCAAAGCATGCCGTGGGAGCAATGTCGGCAAACGCGAGGATGGCACCTACCGCTCCAGCCTGCAGCGACGGTGCCAATTTCTGCGCTGCGCCAACCAGTACCTGGAATCCAACTTCCCGCTTCCGTTTTTTCAGATTGCCTACAACTGAGATCGCAGACGATGACGGCTTCGGTGCGGCTTGCACTCCTCCAATCGAAACCAATTCGCCGCCATCTTCAGTTTTGGCGGCCTGCTTCAGCATTCGCGGAGTAACCGCATCGAAGGTTTCCGTGACGTCCGCGTTCCGCTTGACATGCCGGGTACCCTCGACCATGCGCCGGACTTTTTCCACGTCGCCACCAGATTCCTTAATCCCAATCAGGTTAGGATGCTCCGCTAGTTGCAGGACAACCTCGGCAGGGATGTCGTATCCCGTTCCCTGGGGGAAGTTGTAAATGATCACCGGCAGTGGCGAACGGTCGGCCACCGTCCGATAAAACGCCAGAATATTTTCCGGCAGCATCTGCGTCTTGTAGTAATGCGGAGTGCGTACCATCGCCACATCATAGCCAAGCTTGGCAGCGTATTCGGTTAACTGAAGAGTCTCAAGCGCTGACTCACTGCCAGTGCCGGCGATCAAAACTTTGTTGGGTGTGGTTGCCTCGCGCCCAATTCGCAGGACCTCGCGCTTCTCGTCGTCTGATAGAAAAACAGCTTCACCCGTTGACCCGAGCACGACGATCCCAGCCGAGGGCGTCCGGCAGTAGTGATCAACATTGTGTTCAAGTTTTTTGAAATAGACCTTGCCGTCAGGGTGGAACGGCGTGGTGATAGGCGGGAAAATTCCAGATAGAAGCATTAGTCGTCCTGTGCGGTGCGGCTTACAATCCCAAAACGTAAGCAAACACTAAGGGTGCAACAATGGTGGCGTCAGATTCGATAATGAATTTGGGAGTGTCCACGCCAAGCTTGCCCCAGGTAATTTTCTCGTTTGGAACGGCACCGGAGTAAGAACCATAGCTAGTAGTCGAATCACTGATCTGGCAGAAGTATGCCCAGAGAGGTACGTGTTCGCGCTGCAAATCCTGATGCAGCATGGGAACAACGCAAATGGGGAAATCGCCGGCGATTCCGCCTCCAATTTGAAAAAAGCCCAGCGGCTTCTCTGCGGTGGTTGAGGTGTACCACTCCGCCAGTTCCATCATGTATTCAATTCCTGTGCGAACGGTATGCACTTTCTTAACGTCCCCCGTAATGCAGTGTCCGGCGTACATATTTCCCAGGGTCGCGTCCTCCCAGCCGGGCACAAACATTGGCAGGTTCTTTTCTGCCGCCGCCAGCAGCCAGCTATTTTTCGGATCAATCTGGTAAGTGTCTTTTAACTTTCCCGAGAGCAAAATCTTGTACATAAATTGATGCGGAAAGAACCGCTGGCCAGCTTTATCTGCCGCCACCCATTCTTCCAGGACGACCTTTTCGATACGACGCATCGCCTCCATTTCTGGAATGCAGGTATCCGTGACGCGATTCATGTGGCGCGCTAACAACGCCGCTTCATCTGTCGGTGTCAAATCGCGGTAATGCGGAACTCGCTCGTAAAAATCCCTTGCCACCAGATTGAAAACATCCTCTTCCAGGTTCGCTCCCGTGCAGCAGATACCGTGAACTTTGTTCCGGCGAATCATCTCAGCGAGAGAAATTCCCAGTTCAGCCGTGCTCATGGCGCCGCCTAAAGTGACAAACATCTGACCGCCATCGGCAAGAAGTTTTTTGTAGCCCTCGGCAGCATCCACAAGCGCTGCCGCATTGAAATGGCGATAGTGCATCTTAATAAAATCCGAAATGGTGGCCATGAACTCCGCTCCAAACTCAATCTGAATCTGAAATTTGCGCGAGGTTTGCGCGATACTTGCCGGCGAACCTGCCTCGTCTGCGAATTATCGTCTCACAGTAGTGCGGTCCGCGTGTAGATGCTGCAATGCTTTTACACGAATCTCTCCGCGCTGCAAAGCGGCGATGCCCTCAGCGGCAGCTCTTGCCGCCGCAACCGTGGTGATAGTAGGAATTCGGGCCGTAACCGCCGCGCGCCGTATCGCCTTTTCATCGAAGAAGGGATCCACTCCTTGCGGAGTATTCACAATCAAGTGAATGCGCTCGCCCTTGATGAGGTCCACTACATTGGGGCGTCCTTCTTTGACTTTGTAAACACGCTCGACTGTCATCTCAGCATTTTCTAAAACGTCGGCTGTCCCCGCGGTGGCTACCAGCTTGAATCCCATGTCCACGAACTTGCGCGCCAGGTCCGCGACATGTGGCTTGTCGTGATCGGCAACGCTGATGAACACCGTTCCGGCGACGGGCAATCTTTGTCCAGCCGCGGTTTGTGCCTTGGCAAAGGCCTCCCCAAAATTGTCGGCGATGCCCATCACTTCGCCCGTGGACTTCATCTCCGGGCCCAGCACCGTGTCAACACCGGGGAATTTGTTCCAGGGGAAAACTGGAGACTTCACGTAATAACATTCTCCCGTATCCAGATCGGCTTTGCGGTCAATATTCTCGGGCAGAAATTCACGCAACTTTCTGCCTGTCATAAGGCGGGCCGCGATTTTAGCCATGGGCACGCCCGTCGCTTTGGAAACGAATGGCACTGTTCGCGACGCACGAGGATTCACCTCCAAAACGTAAACTGTTCCGGGGTCCGCTCCATTCCCTTTCGAGCTCGCGCCGCCAGTGCGCGGAATCGCAAACTGGATATTCATCAGTCCTACAACCTTCAATGCCCTAGCCAATCGAAATGTATATTCCCGCATGCGTGCCAACAGATGCTCAGGTATGTCCACGCTAGGCAACACGCAGGACGAATCGCCCGAATGTATGCCGGCCTCTTCGATATGCTGCATAATGCCGCCGATCACAATGTCTTCGCCGTCAGAGAGCGCGTCCACATCCACTTCGATCGCATCTTCGAGAAAGTGATCAATCAGCACCGGGCGGTCTTGCGAATATTCGACTGCCTCTTTCATATATCGCACGACGGTTTCATCGTCGTACGCAATCACCATAGCCCGTCCGCCCAATACATAAGACGGCCGCACCAGCACCGGATACCCAACACGATTCGCGCCTTCAACAGCTTCTTCGATAGACGCGGCCATCGCGCCGGGAGCTTGCGGAATCTCCAGTTGATCGAGCAGTTTTCCGAAACGCTTGCGATCTTCCGCCAGGTCAATGGACTCCGGCGAAGTGCCAATAATATTCACGCCGGCGGCTTTTAAAGGCAGTGAAAGGTTGAGGGGAGTCTGTCCGCCAAACTGGACGATCACCCCGACATCCGCACCCAGCGAAGCTTCGTGCTCGCATACCGCGTACACATCTTCCAGGGTGAGCGGCTCGAAGTACAGACGATCGCTAGTGTCATAATCGGTCGAGACCGTCTCGGGATTGCAATTGATCATGATGGTTTCATAACCATCGTCGCGCAGAGCAAATGCCGCGTGGCAGCAGCAATAATCGAATTCGATGCCCTGCCCTATGCGGTTCGGACCGCTGCCCAGAATGATAATTTTTTTCCTGTCGGTCGGAGTCGCTTCATCTTCTTCCTCGTAGGTCGAATAGAGATAGGGAGTGAAGCTTTCGAACTCGGCCGCGCAGGTATCCACGCGTTTGTAAACCGGCTTGAGTCCGTTCTTCTTTCTCAAGTGCCGGATCTGCTCCTGTGCGCCCTTCCCTTCCAGCCGCCATATTCCCGCCAGCCCTCCATCGGAAAATCCCATTCGCTTGGCGTCGCGCAAAACTTCGGCAGGAACTGAAGCCATGGGATGTTTCTCCAACTCAAGCTGCATGTCGTTAATCTCTTTGAGCTGGTAGAGAAACCACGGATCCATGGAGGTCATCTTCGCCAGCTGTTTTACCGTGTGCCCCTGGCGAAGGGCATACCGAATGTACGAAAGCCGTTCTGGATGCGGAGTCACCAGTCGCTGCGTGAGAATTTTTGGCTCGATCTTCTCTGAGCCAACTCGCTTTCCCGTGTCGAGCGCGCGGATAGCCTTCAGCAACGCCTCTTTAAAGGTTCGCCCAATAGCCATCACTTCGCCGACAGACTTCATCTGTGGCCCGAGACTTTCGTCAGCTCCGGGAAATTTCTCAAATTGCCACTTGGGAATCTTTACGACAACGTAATCTAACGTAGGCTCGAAGCAGGCGGGGGTCTTACGGGTGATATCGTTGCGAATTTCATCCAACGTATATCCCACAGCTAATTTCGCCGCAATCTTTGCAATTGGAAATCCTGTAGCCTTCGACGCCAGTGCGGATGACCGCGACACTCGCGGATTCATCTCGATTACCACCATCCTGCCAGTGTATGGATGCACTCCGAATTGAATGTTCGAGCCGCCCGTTTCCACTCCAATTTCACGGATTACCGCGAGAGACGCGTCGCGCATTGCCTGATACTCGCGGTCAGTTAGCGTCTGTGCGGGAGCAACCGTGATGGAGTCGCCGGTATGAACTCCCATGGGATCGAAGTTCTCAATCGAACAAATAATGATGACGTTGTCCTTAACGTCTCGCATCACCTCGAGCTCGTACTCTTTCCATCCCAGTACCGATTCTTCGATCAGAGCTTCGTGTACAGGAGAAAAATCAAGTCCGCGGGCCAGCACTTCCATAAGCTCTTCGCGGTTGTAGGCGATGCCACCGCCGCTCCCGCCCAGAGTGAACGATGGACGAATGATGACAGGAAATCCAATCGTCCCCGCAAACTCCAAACCATCCTTGAGATTGTTGACCAGCGCAGATTTCGGGACATCGAGTCCGATTTTCTGCATCGCGTCTTTAAAGAACAGCCGGTCTTCGGCTTTCTTGATTGCAGCGATTTGCGCCCCTATGAGTTGAACATCGTACTTGTCCAGAATTCCGGAATCTGAGAGCTCTATCGCGAGGTTTAGCGCCGTCTGCCCCCCAACAGTAGGGAGGATCGCGAAGCCGGCGCTCGGAGACATTTCGCGTTCCACGCGCAGAATTTCATCCAGATATTCCCGCGTAAGCGGTTCAATGTAAGTGCGGTCCGCGAACTCAGGGTCGGTCATGATGGTGGCAGGATTCGAATTTGCCAGCACCACCTGATAACCCTCGTCCTTGAGCGCTTTGCACGCCTGCGTGCCGGAATAATCAAACTCGGCGGATTGCCCGATGACGATGGGACCAGATCCGAGAATCAGGACCTTCGAGATGTCAGTGCGCTTTGGCATTATGCAGTGGTCATATAAATCTGGGCGTTGTTGGAAACGTGCTTTCGCGTCGGCTTCATCGGTGATCCTTGCAGTTCCCTCAACGACTGAAGCCGTGCCCTTTCAAAGCGATGGCCTTCAACAATCCGCCCATCATCCCTTCCACTCCTCCATCATTTTCACAAAGTCCTTAAATAAATAATGCGAATCATGCGGACCCGGCGACGCCTCGGGATGATACTGAACGGTGAAGAGTGGCAGATTCCTATGGCGCATACCTTCGAGGGTGTTGTCGTTCAAATCAATGTGCGTCAGCTCAACTTCACTCTGCGGGAGCGAGTCGGGATCCACGGCGAAGTTATGATTGTGCGCGGTGATTTCAACTCTTCCCGATTGCAATTGCTTTACTGGATGATTGCCGCCGTGATGTCCAAACTTGAGTTTGAAAGTCTTTCCGCCCAGCGCGATGCCCGTAAGTTGGTGTCCGAGGCATATTCCGAAGATTGGCTGGCGTCCCATTAAACGCTTGATGTTATCAACCGCGTAAGTACAGGGCCCAGGGTCTCCGGGACCATTCGAAAGAAACACGCCGTTGGGCTTGAGCGCGATAACGTCTTCTGCTGTGGTTTGCGCCGGCACTACCGTGACTTTGCACCCTTCGCCGCGCAGTTTGCGCAGAATGTTCTGCTTGATACCAAAATCGTAGGCCACGACATGGAACCGGGCCGGTTCGTCCTTGAAGCCGACAACCTCGTCGGGCAAGTGAGAACGTTCGCCTGTTTCCCAAACGTAGGTGTGGTTCGTGCTGACAACTTTAGCGAGGTCGGTGCCATCCATCTTGGGAAACGCGCGGGCCTTGGCGACCAATTTTTCGAGGTCAGTTTCGAGAGTAGAAATCACTCCGCGCATAACTCCGTTGTCGCGCAAATGACGGACCAGGGCACGAGTATCAATATCCCCAAGAACGGGAATCTTAAATTGTTCCAGATATTCCTCAGCGACTTGCTGTGATCGCCAGTTGGAACTGACGCGTGAAAACTCCCGCACGATCAGACCTTCGATGTAAGGCCGATTGGCTTCGTTATCTTCTGAGTTGGTTCCGTAATTACCGATTTCAGGGTTGGTGAGAACTACGATTTGCCCGGCGTAAGAAGGATCGGTGAAAATTTCCTGATAGCCAGTTATGGAAGTATTAAAAACGACTTCCCCGTGACATTCGCCTTTTGCTCCGTAGCCTTTGCCGCGGAAGACGCGACCGTCTTCCAGCGCAAGGATGGCTTGCATTGTGTCTCCAGGGAGTGGATTTTTTTGATTCTAGCAGGCGTGACGCATTCGACCAAGAAGTGAAAGTGTGGAAAACGTAGTCGTTTGCGAGTAGAACTTTCTCGATCACCGAAGCCGGCCGAGTTTATCCATCGGCCAATATCCAAAGACTGCCTTGCCGTAAATAAATCGAGCATCCACTGCGCCAAAGTCGCGACTATCATTCGAAAGACTGCGGTGGTCGCCTAACACAAAATAAGATTTCGCAGGGACAATCTGGTCGCGATAAGAACGCTGGTCGGAGTAAACGTCGGGAACATAGTCTTCGTGCAAGGGTTGTCCGTTAACGTAGATTTGTCCAGTATCTATGCGAACGTGATCGCCCGCGAGTCCAATCACGCGTTTGATGAAGCTTTTCGACGGATCACGTGGGTACCTGAATACAACAATGTCGCCGCGCCGGATCGGCTCAAGTCGGTATACAAATTTGTTGACGAATATCCGCTCCTGGTCCTCCAGCGAAGGCATCATGCTGGTGCCTTCTACCTTCACCGGCTGGTAAAGAAACACGATGATGAATGCGGAAATAGCGAGCGATATAATTAAGTCTCGAAGCCATGCCGAAACCATCGGCAAACGCAATCGCAAAGTAGACTCAAGCCGACTGGCCGGAGGACCAACACTCGCAGGGTCTGATATTTGCGACATTGCGTTCATTTTATACGTCAACCGAGGTCGCCGCGCGAATCCAGCACGTCGGAAGTCCCCACGGGTGGGCCCAGCTTCAAGTGACGGCGTTTTAGTGGTACTTACCGAGGCGCGATATTCGGGTTACAATATCCGTTTGAGGAAATTATGCTGAAACGCGGACTCATGTTGGCCTCCCTCTTCGCGCTTACCGTCACAATTGTGCCTACTCGCGCGATTTCGCAGCAGGAAGCAGTGACCCCAGCTTTTAATCCGGCGCCGCCTGCAAAAGGCACGAAACTCCCCGCCATTCTGGTGAAGGACCAGCTTTGGGCTGAGAACGCAGAACATCCGTATCAGACCCACGCTTACGAGCTGGCGGCTAAGATTCCGGTAGTGCTCCACCAGCAGCCTTGCTATTGCTATTGCGATAGGATGGGCCACAAGAGCCTGCATAGCTGTTTCGAGGGCACGCATGGCGCACAGTGCTCAATTTGCCTTAAGGAGTTGTATTACTCTTACTCCATGCATAAACGCGGACGAAGTGCAGCTCAGATTCGCCAGGGCATCATCAAAGGGGAATGGAAAACCGTGGATTTGCAGACCGCGAGTTCTATCAATTAGGTGCGCTTTTCCACAAGAGGGTGAGAAGCGGTGTCTGACCGCACGCTTCAAAAACATGGAACCGCGAACACGAAGACTCCATTGATGGTTGAGTTTAACTCAGCTAAGCCAAACAAAAGAGGAGCACTTACGAAGAGCAAAGGAAGAGTTTTGCAGATGGCTCAGAAGACTACGGCTAAGAAAGTTGTCAGCGAAGATCCGCATTATGCACAGGCTGTGCAAAACTACGAGGCTGGCTTGCGGGCGATGCAGGAGCACAAGTTCGAGAAGGCGAAGACGCATTTCCAGAAGCTTACTTCCGGTCCCAGCAAGGAACTTGCGGACCGCGCTTCCGTTCACCTCAGCGCCTGCAATCAGCAATTACAGCGCGGAGTCACCCAGTTTAAGACGCCGGAAGAACATTATGACTATGCCGTCTCGCTGATGAACATCGGCGATTACGTCAGCGCTCGCGAGCACCTCGACGCAATCTACAAGCAGGTTCCTTCTGCGGACTATGTTTCGTATGGAATGGCTGCCCTGAATTGCTTGACCGGACACGTCGAAGACGCGTTGCGCCAGCTGCACGCTGCCATTCGCATTAATCCGTCCCTTCGTTTTCAGGCGCGCAATGATTCCGACTTTCAGAACCTGGTGGAAGATCCCCGTTTCACGGAGTTGCTTTATCCGGACCCGGGGGCTGAGTTCGGTTCAGGCGACGACGTCGCGCGAAGGAACGTGGATACTTTCTCGAATTCCGATATGGATACAGAAAGCGACGACGACGAGGACCGCCGCCGCTAGCTCCCCGACATGCCGGATACGCCACGTCGTCAGAAGCCTTTTCGGCGCGAAGCCATCGCAGGCAACCGTGGCTTGCGCGTAGTCGCAATTGGTGGGGGAACCGGTCTCTCTACCCTGCTTAAGGGCCTAAAGCATTACGTTGTGCCCGCCAGTTTTTTTTCTCTTCCCAACGTTGCTCCGGTAGTCCACGCTCCTGTTTCAGCAATTCAAGAGCAAAACGAAACAAATCCTTCACTTTTCATCTCAGATTTGAGCGCTGTTGTAACTGTCAGCGACGATGGCGGATCCAGCGGGCGTCTTCGCAAGGAACTCAACATGCTTCCGCCGGGTGACATTCGCAACTGTATCGTGGCGCTCTCCGAAGACGAGGCGCTTCTCTCCCGGTTGTTTCAACATCGCTTTATTAAGGGCTCTGGGTTGGAGGGCCACAGCTTTGGAAATCTTTTTCTCGCTGCCCTCACATCCATTACTGGAGACTTCAGTGAAGCCGTACGGCTTTCGTCAGAAATTCTGCTCACCCGCGGGCACATTTATCCAGCGACATCCGCCGATGTCGAGCTCGAAGCACTCATGGAAGACGGAACCCGGGTTCGCGGCGAAACTAATATCACTGCCAGCAAAATACGCATTCAGGAGCTCTCGCTGATTCCTCCCGACGTCGAGCCTCTGCCCCAGACTTTGGAAGCCATCGGCAACGCCGACCTCATCACGATCGGACCCGGCTCATTGTTCACGAGTCTGATTCCCAATCTTCTGGTAAGCGGAATCGCCCAGGCCATCCTGAATTCCTCAGCGATGAAAGTTTACATTTGTAACCTGATGACTCAGGCAAACGAAAGCCTTGGACGTACCGCTGCGGACCACATCCGGGCGCTGCATGAGCACGCTCAGGCACCGATATTTGACTACGCGCTGATCAATCGCGCTGAGGTCTCCGCCGAAATGAAGATGAAATATGCGGCTGAGGGAGCAGAACAGATCATCAGTGATCTGGGAGCAATCGAAGCCCTCGGAGTCTGTCCTGTTCTGGGGGATTATCTCGCGGAAGGAACGGTTGCCCGCCATGCGAACGAGCGGGTGGCTTGCGACCTCATGCAGCTTGCAGTACAGACACCCACGCCTGAAGTGAAAAAGTAGGTTAGCTTTCTACTGTCAGCCCGCAGATTTCAACTAAGGGGGATGCCCCAAGATTTAACAGCTATTAGCTGATGGCCGAAAGCTTCTTGGTATATTGAATTCGATGGCAAAACAATCTCCAGAGTTACAGCCGAGAGCTTCGCGCGTAGCAATTGCAATTATGGCTGCGGGAAAAGGCACGCGCCTGAAGTCGAAGCATCCAAAAGTCCTTCACGAAGTTGGAGGCAAGCCTCTGCTTGCACATGTCATTGCTGCTGCGAGCACGGTTGTGCCGGTACGAGATGTTTACGCAATCATCGGACACGAGGCCGAGAGGGTCCGCGAAGCGGTCGCCCACACTGGAATTTCATTTGTTCTTCAAGGCGAACAGCGTGGCACGGGACACGCTTTGATGATGGCCCGCGAAGCGCTGAAACTTTACGACGTTGTTCTCGTGCTTTCCGGGGACGCGCCGCTCATCACAATTGCAACTATCGAAAAGCTCAAAGACTTCCACCTCTCGCAGGCTGCAGCGATGACGCTATTAACCGCCCGGCTCGAAAATCCGACAGGCTATGGCAGAGTCATTCGTAAAAGTGAACACAGCCGCGAGGTCAAAGCCATCGTTGAAGAGAAGTCGGCGACCACGGCGCAGCGCAAGATTCACGAGATCAACTCCGGCTTTTACGCATTCTCAGTGAAAGTCTTGTTCGCAAATATCAATCAGCTTGGCACCGACAATCCCCACAAAGAGTATTACCTCACTGACATGGCAGGCGTGCTCGTCAAAAATAAGGAGCGCGTAGTTGGAGTCGAAACCAACAATCCCTACGAAATTCTCGGCAGTAACACTCGCGCCGAACTGGTCGAGATTGATCACCACATGCGCATGGCTAAGTGCCAGAAGCTCATGGTGGATGGTGCAACAATTTTTTATCCGGAAACTTGCGTCATTGACAACGACGTCGAAATCGGCGCCGACACCGTGATCGAACCGTTCGTACAAATTCTAGGCACTACTCGGATCGGAAATGATTGCCGTATCCGGTCCTACAGCGTAATTCGAAATTCTAAGATTGCCGACGGAGTCAACGTGCGTCCTGGGTGCATTCTCGATGACGCAACGGTAAAATCCGGCGCGATTCTGGGACCCTACTCTCATTTGCGTCCCGGAAGTGAAATTGAGGAAGGCGCGCACGTAGGAAATTTTGTCGAGACTAAGACCATGCGCTTGGGCAAAGGCTCAAAAGCCGGCCACCTGACCTATCTGGGGAATGCCGAAATTGGAGAAGGCGTAAACATTGGAGCTGGCACGATTACCTGCAACTACGATGGCGTTAACAAGCACACCACCATCATTGAAGACGGAGTTTTTATCGGAAGCGACTCCACACTGGTGGCTCCGGTTCGCGTAGGCAAGGGCGCCTACGTCGCCGCCGGATCGTGCGTCACAGACGATGTTCCTGCCGACGCCCTCGCTCTGGGACGCGCCCGTCAGATCGTTAAAGAAGGGTGGGCAAAGCAAAAACGTGAGCGGCGCGAAATTACGAAAAGGCCCAGACCGCTGTCATCCTGAGGCAGCGGAGCTGCGCAAAAGCGCGGCGACGACAACGTAAGGACCTCTGCATTTTGCTCGCGCAAAAAATAAAGTCTTCGCTGAGATCAGAACGACAGCTTCCTAGGGAAGAGTCGACTAAAAACCTACTTTGACACCGCAGCGAACAGATCCGAATGCATTAGCGACTGAAATCTCTTGTCGTCACTGCGGAAATGCATTTGCAAATTAGAGCTGTCCGAATTCACCGTCACACTATCCAAAGCAACCTTCTCAATCGGAGTGGCCGACATCTTCTTATAAAGCACCCCAGCCTTGACGAGAGAAGACAACGTCGTTGCCGTCACTGAATCCGTGGTTACAACATCAAGATCGAAATTCACTCCGCTATTAAAGTTCATCGCGTAGCGCGAACCCAGAATACGTTTCTTCACGGTATCGAAATCCGCCAGCTTGGCGGCATCTCCCAGAGCAGACAGCATCATGTTCTGACTTCCCTGCTGGTCCAGCACGCTCCACACGGCGCCGGATTCCACCGAGCCAATCATGTCCGCGATCTGATTGTTGGAGTCGAGGGTTGGGGCGAAGCCATCGCGGCTATCCAAAGCTCCTCGCAGAGCACCGCTGTCACCGAACAAAAGCGTGCTCTCGTCCAGAAAGGTCATCTGCATACCGCCCGACATGGGATAAATATTTGTGTTCCGCAGGCGAAGACCCTTCATCTTATTGGCCGCCATTTTCTTGAGCACAGCCTTCATGGAAAATGTGCCCTGTGCCACGCCGACGACTTTCAAACCCTGTTTGCCGCTGCGATAAGAAGCAAAGGTCAATTGATCCACGTCTTTTTCAGGATTAATGCCAACGCCCTTAAGAGCACCCTCGAATTCTTTCAGACTTGGCGGCAGCACTTGCTGCTTCAGGGCCATTGCAGTGCTGGAATTTTTCAGTGCCCGATAGTCTACGCAAATGATTTGCTGGACTTGTGATGGGATCACTGCGCGCGCGGAACTTCCCAACGGTATTGCGAATCCGGATGCAGCCGTCAGTGAAGAAATTAAGGCAAACAGCCCAACATACGTTACGAGAACTTTAGATACATTCATTTTCATAATTGAGAAGCCTTAACGTAGTGCCACCATATGGTTGGATGCCCTCATCCCCAGCTTGGTCAACCACCTAACATTGATTCTAAGCCCAAACTCGATGTCTTTCTCCTCGTCAGTCGCTCAGTAGACCCTTAAAGAACGTCCAACGTGCTCTGTCGTGAATCACAGCGCATCCCGTACTCGCCACGTCGCTCAGCGGCTGCCTGCGTACAGCACATTCCGGACAATCAGAGTTGCTGCACCGAGAAACGATGTACCTTGCCTCTTCGGGCTGCGGCAGGAAAGGGATATTTGTATTGGTTCACCACAGGTGGGGGCAATTCACTTTTTTCCTCCAGTATCAAGGCTAGCGCGAAGCGGCTCAATCTGTTTAGTTATCGAGGTGATGCTCTCTCTCATAACGCTTGAGCAGGAAGCACTTTAAAAAAGCAATAAGGCGAGCTGATAGTTTCAATCATTCCGCTCAGAAGTGATCAGTTTTGCTCAGACTTGCTGCCGGCACTGGGTGATAAGCTAATTTGATGGATCAGCCCGAATCGAGAGAAGAATATGAAACAAAATTCAGGAAAGTATTCAATCGTGAAATGACGCCCGAGGAGAGGCGCTGTTTAGTTGTCGGAGATGCATCACGCCCGAAGGAGCCTAAAGAATCAGACCGATGAGTTACTTCCCGATCTTTTCAATTGCATTTTATAACTGTCCCGCCCCTTCATTCAGTTCGGCTGAGTCCCTATTGCTAAAGCGTATGTCTAACTCTCGGCGAAGCACATTTAATCCTCCAAGCGCATCGCTGATAGCCTGTCGTTCCGCCGGAGTGCCTCCGTGGTCTAGAAGTAAATCGTGCAGGCGATCGTCAATTGCTAACTTGGCTATTTGTAGAAGCTTCGGAAGTTTCAAGAAATCAACCTCGAGGATGGCGGCCTCGTAGGCTTTTTCCCACACGTATTCAGTTTTCAATTGGTTTCCAGTCTTCGGCGTCGGATAGCCGGACAAGATGTGCGGAAGGGTGCCTTCTCCCTGCACGACGTGCTGTCAGATTTCGCAAGGATTCGTCGCCTGGGTCGGCGACGGAAGGATGAGAAAGGTAACGGGCTCATCCTACAACGCGTTGGGGTCTCTAGGGGGATTATTACGGTTCGGTGTCGTACCAGCGCGCGGCGGGCGCTCTATGCGGTACAGTTACTCTCCAACTGGCGCAGCAGCGATTGAAGCCGATTACTCCGTTTGTAAAAGGCAGCTCGATGCTCAGCGGTCCATCCCACAAACGTAGCATCTTCTATCGTTGAAAGCTGCTGTTTAGACAGTTCGGCCACTTCAGCCAAGAGCTCCTCGTGCGCTGACA
Source organism: Acidobacteriota bacterium (assembly GCA_030775785.1). Taxonomy (GTDB): domain Bacteria; phylum Acidobacteriota; class Terriglobia; order Terriglobales; family Acidobacteriaceae; genus JALYIM01. The sequence goes on along the minus strand of JALYIM010000214.1, from coordinate 33,314 downwards.
GTGGCACGGCACCACCTCAGCCTCCTTCGATGCTGATATAACGAAAGCGTTTAGCTGTATTTATTAGCGTTGCGGATAGAACAGACTTGATCGAAGTGAGCCTTGGCGTATTCTCCGTGAAGTGGGACATTTTGAGAGCCGAGCGATGGGAAGAATGAAGCTGCCTATCTAAGAATGAGTCACTGCAAATCCCACTGCTTCGTTGCGAGAGCATCTTCTCTTTGTGCTCATCCCTCCCTGCGTATGGAGATCCGCAGACCCATGGGAGCGTTGCCTCCGATGGCTTCCAAATCGCACAACAAGATGTGGATGCCCGCTCTTTAATCCCTTCAAAGCGCGAATTCAGTCGCCAAAGCCTTGGTCTTGGAAACGAACCACACATCTTTTATGGATTCAAGATTGATCTCTACATTGGCAAGAGCGCCTTCGATGGCAGCTCGTGATATCGCCACTGCCGTGGTGAGGTCCGATTTCATATTCGGATTCGTGATTGGCTTCAGTTTCTCCGCGATCCTGCAAACTTCTTGTGATTTCTGGGCGACCTTTAGCGGAACCTCGGTCGCACTTTTCAATGCTGCATCAATCATAGCGTCCGCATCGCTTGATTGCTTCGCTGCTTTGTAAGCTTTCATTACTGCGTTGTACGATTCGGCATCGGCATCAATCGCGGCCTTCAACTCTTCGCGTAATTGCGTGAGCCGCGCTATCGCCTCGCTCAACTCGGTCTCGTGCTGCACATAAGCTTTCTTGCCGCGCGACATGGACGCCACCATCGTAGCCAAGGCAGCAGCCATCGCTCCGCTCGCTGCCGCGGCGCTGCCTCCGCCAGGCGTTGCGCTAGGCGCAGCCAGTTGTTCGAGGAAAGGCTCCACGCCGGCTCGCAATCCTCCGACCGCGACCTTTCCGCTCATCACAGCCGCCAGCCGGTTTTCGAGGATCAGCGAAGAATCGAAATTTTCTACCTGAAGAAACCATTCAGCCGCTGCCTCCAAAGCTTTTTTCGGAATCAATCCAACAATTTCGCTGCTCACGGGGAACACACCGTAGCGCGCCGCCTCTGCCTTAACCAGTTCGAATGCGCGATGAATCGGTGTCTGCTCGAAGTCAGTCAGGTTCATCGAAACCTGGGCCTGCCCTCGGACCAGAAATCCGGCGCCCTTTACGAAACGCAATCCTCCACTGGAAAAGCGCACGGCTTTCGCGACCTTCTTTGCAATCTCCACATCGGGCGTGCTCAAAAAAACGTTGTAGGCGATAAGAGCTTTGCGCGCTCCAACCACCACCGCGCCTGCTGTGGCGTGGAGCTGCGGATCTCCGAAATCCGGTTTGCGCGCTGGATTGGTTGCGATGTCTGCTCTTATGCCCTCAAACTGTCCTCGCCGAATGTTTTCGAGATTCTGCCGCTCCGGAGAAGTCGCCGCTGCCTCATACAAATAAACGGGGACCCTGTGACGCTTCCAGATTTCCGCTCCCACGCGCCGCGCCATCGCCACGCAGTCTTCCAGCGTGACGCCTTCGATCGGAATGAATGGCACGACGTCAGCGGCGCCCATGCGAGGGTGCGCTCCCTGGTGAACGTTCAGGTCAATAAGTTCGGACGCCTTCCCTACCCCGCGAATAGCAGCCTCTTCAACAGCTGAGCGCTCTCCCACCAGGGTGATGACGCAGCGGTTGTGGTCGGCGTCCATTTCGCGATCGAGTAGGTACACGCCCTCGACCTTCATCGCTTCAACGATGGCATCTACTTTTGTTTTGTCGCGGCCTTCAGAAAAATTGGGGACACACTCCACCAGGGTTGACATAAGGAAGAAGGATAGCTGGCAAGGTAAGAAGGCCGCAACTTGGGTCAGGGCTCAACGTCGTATTGTCGAATTACACCGTAGCATTCGCAGGCCGCCGACTGCAGCCCTTCGCGGTCCACAATCTTCACCGTGCCGCGCGCGTATTGGATAAACCCTGCCCGTTGCAAGACGGCCGCCGCTAAACTCACGCTTGGCCTTCCCGTGCCCAGCATCTCCGCAAAAAATTCATGCGTCATGGGCAGCAGCTCCGATCCTATGCGGTCCTGGCACATCAGCAGCCAGCGCGCGAGCCGCTGATCAATTTCATGGAGACGGTTGCAGGCGGCGAGTTGTGCCACATGCATTCCCTGCATCATGGCATAACGATTAAGACGCATCCGCAGCCCGGGCGTATCCGGCAGCGTGACCTCAAGAATCTCGGCCTTGATCCTGAATCCGGCCCCAGCAGCCTGTGTGAACGCGCGATAAGGACTTCGATTCAACCCCGCGGCCAGCGGAGCTCCCACAAATCCTTCGCGTCCCACGATGCCGACTTCGACGCTGCGTCCGTCACTAGTGGCGATGACCAGCGAAGTCATGCCCGAATTGATGAAGTACGCGAAATCAAAACCGTCCTCAGCCTCATGCAAACTTCGGTACAGCGGAAGCTCGACGTACTCCAAATGCGGATACAGCAAGTCGTATTCCTGATCAGAAATGGCCAGCAGGATGCGGTTCAACACCACCTGTCCATTGATGTGCATCCGTCCCACTGAAGGAGGGGCCAGTACGACGTTAGTTGCCGTCGGGCCTGCTGTTTTACGCGCAACGGACTTCGCTAGAGAAATGGACAAACGTGGGGCCATGGGGACTGCTCCTGACAATGCTTCTACTACGATACCAAACGCACTCAAAGGGCTGCCTGCAATCGAAGTGAAGCCGCCATTCTGAATGCAAAATCTGATTATCCGGGAGAAATTTTGGTTTCCCGACCCCTGCACCTTGGTAACTGGAGCACTTGCCCGTCCAAGATAGAAAATAGAATGTTGATGAGCGACGTTGACCAACCAGAAACCACAGAGCCGGTTTCGACCGGGCCTGGGCGGGAAAGCTTGCAAGCGAAGTGGGCTGCCGTTCGCACAGTGACTTCCAAGGTTCCGCGCAAGGCTTGGTTCGTGCTCGCAGTATTCCTATCGGCAGCCTTGTTGATGGCGCTGTACAGCCACGTCATCGGCAGAAACGCCGCTGTCCTCCGCGTGCGCGTGCAACACAGCTTCCGCAGCGCCAAACTAAATCTCTGGGTTGACGGAGACCTCGCTTACTCAGGAAAACTTTCCGGCTCCGCAAGAAAAAAGTTTGGACTCATCCCTGAAGCCGTGCAAGGGACGCTGACGCAATCCGTCCCTATCGCTTCGGGCACCCACACGGTTCGCGTCAACATAGATTCAGGAGACGGCAGCGTCCACGAAGACACGATTTCCGGAGACTTCCCCAGCGGCGGAGAGCGCACGCTAACCATCATCGCGCGCCGCACAAACCTCGCAGTGAGTTGGCAAGGCGCGCCCGCGACCGTAACAGCAGCCGACACTGCCGCGCCAAGTTCGCAAGGTGGCGGATTCCTGCAGCGCTACGGCGGATCGCTGATGATGACCGTGATCGGATCTATAGTCTCAGCCTTCACCGGCTTCGCCATCCGAGAATTTCCCAAACAGTTGGGCTCCCGCACAGAAAAAGCGTAGAGCTCGTCAGCACCCACACTTTATGTGAAAGTCCGGTTGTCTGGCACGCGCGCCCTCGCCCGAAAAAGTTTATCAACGGCCAGCGTGCTGGCGGCTGGCGGGTTACTAGAGAGAATTGTTTTCGGCCTGCTTTCGCATAGCAAATTGACAACAACGGCGGGGAACAAGTGTGTCCGCCCCACATTAACTGACGTGCTAGGATGCGGCGAGGAGGAGGCCTTATGCCTTTCATCGATACTCGCGATCTTACTGTCATCGAGCGATTGCCAGGCTGGCACGGACGCTATTTCCACTCCCCGAGCATGACATTTGCACATTATGACTTTGTATGCGGCGCGTCCATTCACGAGCACTTCCATCCTCAGGAAGAAGTTTATGAGGTGATCGAGGGCGAGTTGGAGATGACCATCAATGGCGAGACCCAGATCGTACGACCGGGCTTAGTCGCTATCGTCCCGGCCAATGTGGTCCATTCCGTTAACGCCCTTACCGATGGCCGAGCAATTATTGTGGACTATCCACTGAGACGCGACTTCGCTTAGTCCGAAAGCATCCTGACGCCATATCGCGAAGGAAACTTTCTTTGCCGGCATTCTCATTGTTTATTGAGAATGATCTGACGCAACCGCTCTTGCCTGACGCGGCGCACAACGTTAACGCCGATCGAGAGCAGGGTGTCCCATACTTTTGTTCTTTGCGTTGCAAGTGCCAGTCTTCGCCTGCAGCCTCGAGTTCTTGCAATGCCTCTGGATGAAGGCGGTAGGTCTTACCTTCCGCCATTTAGCAAGCGCGCCGCCATACGGCGTTGCACCTCGTCGCTCGGAATCGTTTTCACCTTCCCGGAACGAACGTCATCCACTCGCACTTTAATTTCGTCGGCCCAAGCTTGTTCGACACCTTCATCCGCTGGGCCATTGTCAAGGCTGGCAATCAGACGATCAATAAGCAGCCCACGCTCCTGCTCCGCAAGCGAAAGTGGCCTTCTCGAGGACTTCGGAAGCTTGCGCCGTCATGTGTGCCATGACCACCTCAGTAGCTGTATTTTACGAGCGGGCTCTGAGTAGTCACACAAAAAAGGCCCCGCCTTTTGAGCAGGGCTTTTCAATGTTTACTGAACGCTGTCCGTCATCTCTAGGATAGCGCGGCGCGGAGCATTGTCAAGCGTATCTGAATTCTACGAGTGACTACGGAGGGTAAGGGACTCGAACCCTAATGGCTGACGGCCACTCGACTGTTTGACGGACAGCGTCCAGTACCCACCGGCAATACCCTCCAAACGTTGTCCATGGCACATCGTAAGTCATCCGAGATGTTGGAGAGAGTCAGTCCGAAGAAGAAACATGCAGTATTCCCAAAATGATTAGTTTCTAAAGGTTCGACGCTCAGGAATACGTTCGCGGGCGAGGGCGCCCGCGCCACACGATCCAAAATCCAAACCCGCCGCAACAAACAAAAAGCCCCGCCTTTTGAGCGGGGCTTTTGAACTCGCGGGCGAGGGGTGCCCGCGCCACACTGTCCTAGTACATGCCTTCCATACCGCCGCCGCCGTGTCCACCACCCATGGGAGCGTTCTTCTTCTCCTCAGGGATTTCCGAAACCAGGGCTTCGGTGGTGAGCATCAGGGATGCGATGGATCCGGCATTCTGCAGTGCGGTGCGGACGACCTTTGTCGGGTCGAGCACGCCTGCCTTAACCAGATCTTCGTACTGATCGCTGAACGCGTTGTAGCCGTAGTTCGGGTCCTTCGCGTCGAGCACTTTTCCGAGAACGATCGCACCTTCCTCGCCGGCATTCTCGGCGATCTGGCGCAGCGGTTCCTGGATAGCGCGCTTCACGATGTTGACTCCGATCTGCTCGTCGCCCTGAAGCTTCAGGCCGTCGAGCGCCTTCGCGCTACGTGCAAGAGCTACTCCGCCGCCCGGGACGATGCCTTCTTCCACGGCAGCGCGGGTTGCGTGCATAGCGTCTTCAACGCGGGCTTTCTTCTCTTTCATTTCCGTCTCGGTTGCGGCGCCGACTTTGATTACGGCTACGCCACCGACCAGCTTCGCCAACCGCTCCTGCAGTTTCTCGCGGTCGTAGTCGCTGGTGGTCTTATCAATCTGGCTGCGAATTTCTTTTACGCGGCCTTCGATATCGCCATGCTTGCCTTTACCTTCGACAATGGTGGTGTTGTCCTTGTCAATGGTGATCTTCTTGGCTTGTCCGAGATCCGCAATCTGCACGTTCTCGAGCTTGATGCCGAGGTCTTCGGTGATGGCCTTGCCGCCGGTGAGGGTGGCAATGTCCTGCAGCATAGCTTTGCGGCGGTCGCCGAAGCCGGGAGCCTTGACGGCAGCGACTTGCAACGTACCACGCAGCTTGTTGACGACCAGGGTCGCCAGCGCTTCGCCTTCAACGTCCTCAGCGATGATGACGAGCGGCTTGCCGCTCTTTGCGATCTGCTCGAGCAGCGGGAGCAGGTCTTTCATCGAGCTGATTTTCTTTTCGTTGATCAGGATGTAGGCGTTCTCGAGGCTGACTTCCATCCGCTCGGGGTCAGTGACGAAGTAAGGAGAGAGGTATCCGCGGTCGAACTGCATGCCTTCGACCACTTCCAGCTGGGTTTCGAGGGTCTTCGACTCTTCGACGGTGATGACGCCGTCTTTGCCAACCTTCTTCATGGCCTCGGCAATGATCTTGCCAATGGTCTCATCATTGTTGGCGGAAATCGTGCCGACCTGAGCAATCATGTCTCCGGTCACGGGCTTGGACAGTTTGTCCAATTCGCCCTTGCCACGCTCGCCGGTCTTTTTATCAATTTCTCCAGCGATCACGCCAATTGCTTTCTCAATGCCGCGCTTCAGGGCCATTGGATTGGCTCCGGCAGCGACGGTCTTTACGCCTTCACGGAAAATGGCTTGTGCGAGGACGGTGGCGGTAGTCGTACCGTCTCCGGCGACGTCGGAAGTCTTGGAAGCGACTTCGCGAACCATCTGCGCGCCCATGTTTTCCTGTGCGTCGCGCAATTCGATTTCTTTTGCCACGGTCACGCCGTCCTTGGTGATGGTCGGTGAACCGAATTTCTTTTCAATAACAACATTGCGGCCCTTAGGACCGAGAGTGACCTTCACGGCATCTGCCAGAAGGTTCACGCCGCGCAGGATCGCCTGTCGCGACTCTTCTCCGTGTACGATTTGTTTTGCCATTGTGTTTTTCTCCTAAAATTTAAAAAGTTAATTGTCATTCCGAGCGGCCTTCTTCTGGCCGTCGTGAAACCCGAGTTCGGCGCCGCGCGCAGACCCTTCGCGATTGCCAAAAAGCGCGCAGACGAAAATCCTTACTTAGCGGCGCGAGCCGACTGTCTCTTTTTTGCCGCTGGTGGATGCTCCGGAAGCGGTACCGCTAATCACGCCGAGGACTTCCTCTTCGCGCATGATGATGAAATCTTCGCCGTCCAATTTGATCTCAGTGCCGGAATACTTTCCGAACAGGATGCGGTCTCCCGCTTTCACATCAAGAGGATGCACTTTGCCTTCTTCGTTGCTTTTGCCCTTACCGCAGGAAATTACTTCGCCCTCCTGTGGTTTATCTTTGGCGCTGTCGGGGATAATGATTCCGCCGCGGGTAGTGCCTTCTTCCTCGGTCCGACGGACCAGGATACGGTCGTGCAGTGGGGTAAACTTCGTAGCCATGCGTGTAGACTCCTTTCGCTCGTATTCAGTTGAATTTTGGGTTAGATTGCTGAAGACCGACGCTTCCGATCTCAAACTTAGCACTCAATGTCAGCGAGTGCTAAGTTTAAAGGGTGAGTGGATTAGTGTCAAGGCTGTGCGGGCAAAAAGCTGAGGAAATATCCGATATGGCACAGTCAATTTTCGCATTTATTTTTTAACAATATGAAGATCCGCCCTAGTCTTACTGTTGCTATGTTGTTGTTGTGTAATGGTTTGTCATCCACGCTTAGCGCTCAGACGCGTGCGGCCGCTTCGGTCCATTTCTCAATTTTGAAAGAATCCAACGGCCGCCCGGTCAGGAATGCGGGAGTGGTCTTGCATCCGGTAACGAAAGACGGCAAGCAGGAGCGCGGAGGGCTGGAGCTCAAAACTGACGCTGACGGAAACGCCAGCTATGACGGCGTTCCCTATGGCAAGCTTCGGATCCAGGTGCTGGCTCCCGGATTTCAAACCTATGGCGAAGACTTTGAGGTAAACCAGCCATCGCTAGATATCACGGTTAAATTGAAAAGACCCAGCGGGCAGTATTCCATTTACGACGAACATTCCGAGAAGGATAAAGGGCAAGCCAGAGACTCGGAGAAGCCGAACTGATCATTGTCGGCAGACCGCAAAAGAATCAGTTTTTCTGAGGGGACATCGCTATGGACTACCTGCTAAAAACGGAACCCACAAGTTATTCCTTCGCCGATCTGGAGCGCGACAAGCAGACGGTTTGGGATGGAGTGACAAATCCCGTCGCGGTCAGACATCTCCGAGAGATGAAGGCTGGCGATCGTCTTGTGATTTACCACACCGGCGATGAAAAGTGCGCGGTCGGAACCGCGATTGTGGTGTCGGTGGATGCGGGCGATCCCAAGAATCCTCGCGTAACAATAAAAGCCGGCGGTGCAGTGAAGACGCCGGTAACGCTAGCCGAGATGAAATCCAATCACGATTTCGCGGAGTCTCCTCTGGTGCGGCAGGGACGCTTAAGCGTAGTCCCACTCACAAGCGGACAATACAAATTTCTGACAGGCGCGTGATCAAGCAGAGTTTTTAGCTGACCAGCTTGCGAAGGAATTCGTGTTCGTCGAGGCGGTATTTGAAGGCCTTGCGTCCATCTATAAAAACTACCGGAACCTCGTCGGTGAACTTACGCTTGAGTTCATCGTCGCTGTCTACATCAACCTCGCGCAGGACGAATCCTCCTCGGCGATGAAGCTTGCCAAGGGTTTCTTTGACGATCTCGCACAAGTGGCATCCGCGGCGCGAGTAGACAACAACTTCACGTAGTCCCGACATGCCACGGAGTCTATCAAGGTAGTTCTGAGGTAATCCATCATTTCTTTGTAAAAAAGTGTCAGCAGTGCCGAAAGAAAACGCGAAGCGCATGAACGTGCGACAGATTACAATCCCCTAACCATGTTGAGTTCTTCATGCAAGCCTTTGCGGGGAAAGTCGGTAATGATTACCGGCGGGGCACGTCGCCTGGGACGAGCAATTGCTCTAGCTCTGGCCGAGGCGGGCGCGGATGTAGCCATAACTTTTTTGCGCTCGAGCCGCGAGGCGCAGGCTACTGTAATAGACCTCGGCAGCTTCGGAGTCCGGGCAGTGGCCCTGCGCTGCGATGTAACAGACCAGCAGAGTGTTCGGTCGGTCGTTAAAGAAATCCGGAAAGAATTGGGCGGCCTTGATGTTCTGGTAAACAATGCCGCGAATTACGAGACTGTCGAATTCGCAAAATTGACGCTGGCACAATGGGACGCGATGTTCGCCTCCAATACTCGCGGGCCCTTTCTGGTATCCCAGGAGTGCATGAAACTGCTGCGGCAGCGGCGCGGAAAGATCATCAATATGGGGTCCCTTGGAGGTTTGCGGCCGTGGGCAAGCCATGCCCATTATTGTTCTTCCAAGGCGGCGGTACATATGCTCACCGAAGTAATGGCGAAGGCACTGGCGCCGGAAATATCCGTAAACTGCGTAGCTCCTGGGATGATTGACCTTGGGGAGAAGGCGGCGGCGAAATTCATGAAGAAGATGGCAGGGCAGACTCCGATGCATCGTAATGGCTCGGCGGAGGACATTACGGCCGCAGCATTATTTTTTGCGACCGCGCCGCATTTCATTACCGGTCAGGTGCTGGCAGTGGATGGCGGGTTGGGACTGTGAGGGGGCATCGCGGGCGGCTCGAGCTCCGGTTGAAGAGTCTGATCGCACTCTCTTTAATGCTTGGTGCCGCATTGGCTGCAGCGCAGGATCGTCCCGAGGACGTCGCAAAGCAGGTTCAAGTTTGGAGCGGCGTCGGACAGCCTGGGCCGGCTCGCCCCGAGGACGGCGGGCACGAGATTGAGGTATGGACTGGGGGCGGGCATTCAGTGTCCGGCGGCACGGCGAAGACGGGCGTATTTAACGTCGGTCTGCGCTATGGATGGATTCTTTGCCGTCCTTACGGACCGGGCTTTTTGAAGGGCCGCTTCGAGTATGCGGTAGATATTGTCCCAGTATTCATGGTGTTTCAACCCGCCAACACCGCTTACGGCGCGGGATTTAATCCTTTGAACCTGAAGTGGAATTTCGCGACCCGAGGACAAGTAGTTCCCTATTTTGAGTTGAGTGGGGGACCCTTATTCAGTAATCACGAAGTTCCCCGCGGCACCAGCAGCGTGAACTTCACTCCATCGGCCTCGCTCGGCGCGCACTTCCTCCGCGAGCGCTATAACTGGAGTCTGGAACTTCGGTATCTCCATATTTCTAACGCGGGATTGAGCAAGCCCAATCCCGGGATCAATACCGTGCAGTTGCGATTAGGAATAGGAAAATTCTTCAGCCATTCAGATTAGGTACCTTCCGCTTACTAAAGCCAGCCTTCACTGTTTCGCTTTCCTCAGATCTTGCCCAGTCATTTCTTCAGGTTGAGGAACACCCAGCATCCCTAGCACGGTGGGTGAAATATCGCGCAGCGATCCGCTCGGCTTCAAGGAAAATTTCTTGCTGTTTTCGTCCACGATGATAAATGGCACCGGATTTGTTGTGTGCGCCGTGTGTGGCCCTCCAGTAGCAGGATCAATCAGCATCTCGGCATTGCCGTGGTCCGCAGTGATGAGGATAGCGCCGCCTCGCGCGCGCACCGCAAGCTCGATACGTCCCAGGCAAGCATCCACGGTTTCTACGGCTTTGACTGTAGGCGCCATTTTTCCGGAATGGCCGACCATGTCAGCGTTGGCGAAATTCACAATGATGACGTCGAAGGCACTCCCCTCGACGGCCTTCACAACCGTGTCAGCGATGCCGGCGGCGCTCATCTCCGGCTTCAAGTCGTAAGTCGCAACTTTCGGCGATGCCACCATGGAGCGTTCTTCCCCGGGGAATGGCTGTTCGACACCGCCGTTGAAGAAATAAGTTACGTGAGCATACTTTTCGGTTTCCGCGACTCGAAGATTGCGCAGATTCATCTGTCCCATAACATTGGCAAGAATGTTATTCAGCGATTCCGGCGGAATGACCACCGGTAAGCTAAAACGCTTGTCGTATTGCGTCATGCAGACGTAGCTGAGATTTTTCGGAACATTATCGGGTGGGATAGCAGCATCGAGATCATCAGCACCGGGCAGGTCTCTTCCTCCTTCTTCGTTGAGTTCGCTGTTGCGGGTCAGCGCGCGCGTAATCTCTCGAACGCGGTCGGCACGAAAGTTAAAGCATATGCAGGAATCATCATCGCGGACAATTGCGACGGGCGCCTCACTTGCGCCGGTGCAGACGAAAGGCACGATGAATTCATCTGTCACGTCTTTGTTATAAAAATTCTTTGTGCCTTCAATAGGATCTTTGTACCTGCCGCCCTCGCCTTTTCCGTTGACTATTGCATCGTAGGCTTTGGCGATGCGGTCCCATCGCCGATCACGGTCCATGGCATAATAACGTCCGCTGACGCTGGCGATTTTTCCAGTGTTGTACTCTCGCATCGCTTGCTGAAGCTGCTGCAGATATTTCACTCCGTTGGTTGGCAGGGTATCGCGTCCGTCCATAAAAGCGTGGACGTAAACACGCTCCAAATTATTCTGTTTCGCCATTTTCAGGAACGCATGCAGATGAGTCTGATACGAGTGAACGCCGCCGTCAGAAAGTAATCCAAATAGATGTAGCTGGCGATTGCCGGACTGCGCATTCTTCATCGCCTTGAGCAGCACGGGATTCGAGAAGAACTCGCCATTCTGAATCATCAACTCGATGCGTGTGCTGTCCATGTGGACGATTCGTCCAGCACCGATATTGAGATGCCCAACTTCGCTGTTGCCCATTTGTCCGTCGGGCAACCCCACGTACTGGCCACTGGTTTGAATCAGCGTGTTTGGATAGTCGCGCAGCAGGCGATCGTAGGTCGGTTTACGAGCCTGAGCGATGGCGTTAGCTTTAGTTTCGGCGCGATATCCCCAGCCGTCGAGGATGACGAGGACGAGAGGTTTGGGACGTGACATTCAAATCCTATTGTTGTTTAACCGTCGAAACGGAATTTACAGAATCTTCGAAGCAGCTTTGACAAATGGAGATGTACTACTATAGTTCGTCGGGCGCGGGTTGTCGCTCTGATGTTCAATTGCAGCGCAATCGTATACGACCACTACCATGGAGAAAATAATGTCAATCACCGAATTCTTACTAACCGAGTTTGATTCAGAAATGAGGAAGACCCGCATAGCACTTCAGCGTGTTCCCATGGACAGAGGAAGCTTTACGCCGCATCCGAAATCAACACCCCTTGGAAAGCTTGCCCCTCATGTGGCGCAACTCGCGGGCTTTGGTGTTACCGTGCTTACCACTCCTGAGCTGGACTTCAGCAAGACCAGCTTCACGCCTTTGCCATTCGAGTCTTCGGCTCAACTTCTTAGCGCTTTCGACGAAGGTGCGGCCAATGCTCGCGCTGCTCTTGAGAAAACGACCGACGAATCCTGGAAGCAGAACTGGAAGCTGAGCTTCGGCGGCAAGCCCATTTTCGAAGGGACGCGCTTCATCGCGTACCGGGAAATGTTCATGAATCACCTCGTGCATCACCGGGCACAACTGGGAGTGTGGTTGCGGTTAACTGATAAGCCGGTGCCAGCCACCTACGGACCATCGGCAGATGACACCATGGGATTCTGAGCCGGGTTATTTTTTGCAGTTCAACGCTTTCAATCCTGGGAATACGGCCGACTCTCCCAGCTCTTCTTCAATTCGCAAGAGTTGGTTGTATTTCGCGACCCGGTCGGTGCGCGACGCGGAACCGGTTTTAATTTGGCCCGCGCCGGTCGCGACCGCAAGGTCCGCGATGAAAGTATCCTCTGTTTCCCCGGAGCGGTGAGAAATAATCGAGGTGTATCCATTGCGGCGGGCAAGAGAGATCGCATCCAGGGTTTCGCTGACGGTGCCAATCTGATTGACTTTGATCAGGATGGCATTGGCTACGCCCTTATCAATTCCCTTTTGCAGAAACTCCGTATTGGTCACGAAAAGATCGTCGCCAACGAGTTGAATATTTCCGCCAACTTCTTCGGTAAGGTGTTTCCAGCCTTCCCAGTCGTTCTCAGCGAGTCCGTCCTCCAACGAAACGATAGGGTAATCTTTCGCCCACTTTGCCCAGAAGCTGACCATCTCGTCCGAACTTTTGGATGACTTGTCAGACTTCTTAAAAACGTACTTGCCATCCTGAAAAAACTCGCTGGCGGCAGGATCAAGAGCGATGGAAATATCCGCCCCCGGCTTATAACCGGCCTGCTGAATGGCCTCGAGCACCACCTCAATGGCTTCGACATTGGATTTTACCGATGGCGCGAACCCACCTTCGTCTCCTACCGCTGTGTTGTAGCCGCGTTTCTTCAAGACGCCTTTCAGCGTATGGAATACTTCGACACCCCAACGCAGCGCCTCAGAGAATGACTTGGCGCCAACCGGCATGACCATGAATTCCTGGAAGTCCACATTGTTGTCGGCGTGGGCTCCGCCGTTCAAAATATTCATCATCGGAACCGGTAAGGTGTTGGCGGCCGCTCCGCCGAGATACTGATAAAGAGGGAGATCGAAAGCAATGGACGAAGCTCGAGCCGCCGCCATAGAGACCGCCAGAATTGCGTTCGCGCCCAGGCGTGACTTGTTTTTCGTTCCATCGAGGTCGAGCATTCTTCGATCGAGTCCACGTTGGTCAGCGGCATCGAAATCCGCGAGCGCCTCGGCGATTTCTCCATTCACGTTGGCGACAGCTTTGGACACGCCCTTACCTACAAATCTTTTTTTGTCGCCATCGCGCAGCTCGACAGCTTCGTGTTCTCCAGTAGATGCGCCGCTCGGGACGATGGCTCGTCCCCGGGTGCCGTCGGCCAGAGTCAACTCCGCCTCAACGGTAGGATTGCCGCGGGAATCGAGGACTTCACGAGCGTGGACATCTGCAATGTTGGTCATGCGCATTAGATTTATTTCTTCCTTTTGGCCTTTATATTATTTCGAATCCAGTAAGCAGAAGGGCGTCCCTTGTGCGAAAAGTTTGATGTTCCTGTTGGCCGGAACAGGAAATTATAACGGAGCACAACCCTTCACTGCGCAATCGCCAATAAGTCTTCTTCGGTCAAGAGTCGCAATTCAATCCAGCCTTCCACGGGAAGAGCATCAGCTGGCAAACGGTTTTCCCAGACGCTGCAACGCAGGCGCAACTTAGTGGCGACCGGTTCGCCGCGATTGCCATTGTGTCCTTCGGAGGGTGCAGTTGCTGGTTGAGCATGAAGCATCGCCAGCGGTATTTTGAACTCGAAACTCTTCGCCAACACAACTGCCACATCCTGTTGAGAATAGGTGGAAGCCGCGACCGCCAGGTCTTCTCCAGGAACGCACAGGTTCCATGAGCGAAGCTCGCCTGTCGCTACTTTGCTGTCCAGACGCAGCGCACGCCTTGCTCGAGAGCCTTGGTCGGGCCACGACTCGAGATTGACGACCAATTCGAAATCAACCTGCGGAACCTTGTCCACAAAATCTATTCGACCGTAAACATTCGCTTCGTCTATACCGGCGTAGATCGAATCCATAAGGGAAACTTTGCCATGCATGGCACTGGAACGCCGGTCAGCGGTATACACCGCTGCCCCCATCCACTCAAAGTAGCGAACCAGCTCTCCGTTAATGTGCGGACGAATGTAATTCGTTTGCTGCACGAACAGCGGTTGCACCGCAGCACCCGAAATAGGCTGCGCCAGGTAGTCAGGCGGAGTGGCTCCCAAAGCTTGGTACACATTTGAGACGTGCTTGCGGTACAGCTCATCGAATTCGCGATCGTTTGCGGAGGAATGCTCCGGCCCGTACCACCAGTTCCAATCACTGCCTTCGGCGATCAGCAGTTCCTCGAATGCCAGCTTCCTTTGCGCCTCGCTGCATCCCGGTGCCACTTCGTCATAGAAACTGCGCGCGTGGTGGAGATAATCCCACGAGCGATTGTCCTCGGGAGCGCCAATCCATACGTTGAAGTTGGCGTTGATCCATGACCCTGGAACCAGTGAGCTGAGTTTGTGCACATCGCCATGACGCTCGATTGCTTCTGAAACCGTCACGGCTTCAATTCCCGGATCGCGCTGGAGGTGAGCGTAGAAGCGCCGTAGGAATTCCCTTCCCGACTGCGGATAATATTCCCAGGCATTTTCGCCATCGAGAATAATTGGCACTAAAGCATCGCGTCCTTGATCTAGCGCAGGTTGGGCAGCCTGCCTGATTTGATGGATGAGGTGATTGGCGGCCTCCTGCGCCGACATTCCGGAATACATGAAACCGATCATGTCTGAAATGGAGTGATCGCGGAAAATCAAATGCATCTCTGTTTCGTTATTTTCGTAGCGATGGAGCGTATAGAGTTTTTCTGAGGCGCTCTGCGGAAGCCGTCCACTGCCGTCTCGTGCAAACGACATGCCCAGGGTTCGCGCCAGCACGCCTTCATCGGTTGCCATCCACTTGACTCCGAGCTTGTGGGCGATCTCAAACAACTCTTCTGAAACGCTGCCCTCGGACGGCCAGACTCCCCGCGGCCGAATTCCGAACACGGATTGATGTAAGTCCAGGCCGCGGAGCAACTGCTCACGTGCATCTTCCGGACGCTGGAAACGATTCTGGGGCAGCGGCAATCCCGGCGTGGACACCGCTCCCATGTCGCTGTCGCACAACAGAGGAAGAATGGGGTGGTAAAACGCAGACGTTGAAATTTCGATGCGCCCCTTCTGCGCCGCCTCAGTGTGGACGGGAAGAACCTTGGCCAGCAATTTCCGTTGATGAGAAATTACGAACTCCTGGTCCTCGAGCGAATAATCCCGTCCTTTGTGAATCAGAGCGGCGACGTCCGGATCCGCCAGAAAAAGCTCATCGAACCATGCAATCTGCGACAACACCTGTAAATCAGCTACGTCCTGGTCATGGAAATCATTCAGCAGGCTCTGTAGATTGTCTCCAGCATTGCGATATCTTTCCCACAACTCCCTAAATCGAGGATAGCGGCCAATCAGGTTGGTAGGGTTAGCCTGAAATAAATAACGGAGCGCGAACTGCCGCTCTGACTTCGTAAGATCGTGCGCAGGCTTTGAGGCTATAGTCAAAAAAGGGTCATGGGCAGCGCCGTCCGCGTAATCCTGAATCTGAGTCATGAGCGAAGGCACCAAGTTGAATGTCTGATGAACTTCGGGAAACTCATCCAGAATTTTGACCATCCCGTAATAATCTTTCAATGCGTGCAATCGCACCCATGGAAGACGATATTCTCCGGTCACCAGGTCTTTATAGAACGGTTGATGCTGGTGCCAGAGCACAACAACGCGGATAACAGACATTGATAGTTAGCACCTCAAGGAAGAGAATAAAAAAGGAAAAGTCTAACATGTGATTTTTTTGTGTCGCCAGGCGGATTGCAGATTCCTCGTAGTTGGCATCCAATCCGGTACACTTGGAACGCTCTTGAGCATTCATGATGAAGAATCCGATATCGAGCCCGAAGCCTCCATCGCAAAAGCCTCCAGCATCCGAAGAACCGTCGCCTTCCCAAAATCTGTCTTCTAAGCATTCCACGCGTTCTGACTTCACTCTTTTAAGCGACCAGGATTTTTATCTCTTCAACGAGGGCCGCCACTATCGTGCCTACGACAAAATCGGCGCGCATGTTGTGAATGTTGCAGGTGAGCAGGGAGTTTGTTTCAGCGTATGGGCTCCCAACGCTCGCGAAGTGTCGGTGATGGGAGATTTCAATGGTTGGAATCCGATTTCTCATGGCTTGCACTCGCGAGGGAATTCCGGCATATGGGAAGGCTTTGTCCCCGGCCTCGGCAAAGGAACTCTTTACAAGTTTCATATCGTTTCGCAGCATCAAGGATACATCGGCGACAAAGCCGACCCATTCGGAGTTTTCCACGAAGTAGCACCGCGCACGGCCTCGGTCGTTTGGGACCTGGATTATGAATGGTCCGACAAAGAATGGATGGCCAATCGCGGCAAAAAGATATCGCTTAACGCTCCCATTTCAACCTATGAGGTCCATCTGGGATCGTGGATGCGCATTCCAGAAGAAGACAATCGGTCGCTTACCTACCGCGAGATCGCTCCCCGGCTAGCGGACTACGTCGAGCGCATGCAATTCACGCACGTGGAATTGCTGCCTGTGATGGAGCATCCTTTTTACGGATCGTGGGGATATCAAACTACCGGATATTTTGCTCCCACATCGCGATGGGGCACTCCGCAGGATTTTATGTACTTGGTGGATCACCTTCACCAGCGCGGCATCGGAGTGATTCTCGACTGGGTCCCCTCGCACTTCCCTTCCGACACACACAGTCTTGCCTATTTCGATGGTACGCATCTTTTCGAACATGCGGACTGGCGCTTGGGCTTTCATCCTGACTGGAATACTTACATTTTCAATTACGGACGAAACGAAGTCCGCAGTTTCCTAATGTCGAGCGCGCTATTCTGGCTTGATAAATACCATGCTGATGGATTGCGGGTAGACGCCGTCGCATCCATGCTCTACCTCGATTACTCGCGGCGCGAAGGTGAATGGATTCCCAATAAGTTTGGCGGACGCGAAAACCTGGACGCGATCGAATTTCTCCGCCAGCTGAATACCGAAGCCTACAAAGAACATCCAGACACGCAGATGATTGCAGAAGAATCAACTTCATGGCCCATGGTTTCGCGTCCCACCTACTTGGGAGGGCTTGGGTTCGGAATGAAGTGGGACATGGGATGGATGCATGACACGCTGGAGTACTTTGCGCGCGAGCCCATCCACCGCCAGTACCACCAGGGGCGTCTGACTTTCCGCATGCTCTACGGATTCACCGAGAATTTCGTGCTCCCGCTTTCGCACGACGAAGTTGTCCACGGAAAGGGGTCTCTGCTCGACAAGATGCCCGGAGACGCCTGGCAGAAATCTGCCAACCTCCGTCTTCTCTACGGATACATGTATGCGCAACCCGGCAAGAAGTTGCTTTTCATGGGTGATGAGTTTGGGCAGTGGGAGGAGTGGGCACACGATAAGAGTTTGGATTGGCATTTGAGCAGCCAACCCTTGCATCGCGGGATCCAAAATTGGGTGCAACAACTCAATAGTATTTATCGCAGCGAGGCAGCCCTGCACGAACTCGATTCCGACAGCGCAGGCTTTGAGTGGATAGACACGAATGACAATGCCTCGAGCGTGCTTTCGATGTTGCGAAAGGGGAAGTCTCCAAACGAGATGATATTGGCGGTGTGCAACTTCACTCCGGTACCCCGGGCACCTTATCGCGTCGGGGTTCCAGTCGGAGGATTCTGGCGGGAATTGCTGAATGGTGATGCCGTCGAGTATGGCGGATCGGGTTGGGGAAACATGGGAGGCAAAGAGGCGGAAGCCATTCAAACTCACGGGAGGCCATATTCACTGAACCTGACGTTGCCGCCGCTATCGGTGATATTTTTGAAGGCAGAACTCCGAACCAAAGCCGACTAGTCGGCATTTTTTGCCGCACCTTCGGCACTTTCTTCCCAATCATTATCTGACTGGCAAGTCCTATTTGGGGCTAGATTTTTCCCGTTGCGGGCTTTCAATTCGGCGCGGACGCCCTGGGTCAAGGCTCAGGCTGAGGCTAATTCTGGACTTCTATTCAATAAGTTCTCAACTTGGTCCAAGAATAAAGCAATCGAAGACCCCTTCTCCACGGAAGCGTCTACAAAATGCAGGGCTTCTTCAAGCACTGGTTGAGATCCCGACACCATAATTATTGGCAGCATTGGGTTAACTCGTTTCAATTCTGCCGCTAGTTCGGCACCGTTCATCTCTGGCATGTCGTAGTCGGAAATTACTGCGGAAATCTCGTGTTCGTGGCAATGAAACAACTTAAGGGCCTGACGGCCGTTTCCCGAGGTTAATACTTCATATCCATAGCTACCAAACATTAAGCTATAGAAATTCCTTACTTGAGGGTCGTCGTCCACGCACAACAGCGTCGTCGTTTTCATAGGGGGAGGGCTTTCCATTTCAACTGTTCCGTCGTCGAACTGCAAAACGCGACAGAATCACTCGAAATCATTGCACGCATATAGCCATACCCTTGCTTAGCGTTGCGACCGGATGTTCGCTCATTTAGAGTGTTCCTTCATGCCAACCACAGGCGAGCGTTTTGAGCGAACGGTTGCGATCATGTCCCGCTTGCGAGCGCCCGGCGGTTGCCCCTGGGATCGCGAACAGACCTTCGACTCCATCAAGCCCTACACCGTAGAAGAAGCGTACGAAGTGCTGGAAGCAATTGACAATCGCGACTGGTCAGAACTGCCCGGTGAACTAGGGGATCTGCTGCTCCAGGTCTTGTTTTATTCGCAGATGGCAGCCGAGGAGCAGAAATTTACGATTGACGACGTCCTCGATCGGCTTGCCGGCAAACTGGTCCACCGGCATCCGCATGTTTTCGGCGATACGGTCGCCGCAACTTCGCCAGAAGTGCTAAGGAATTGGGAGCAGCTCAAAGGGGAAGAAAAGCGAGCCCGCGCCAGCGCAAGCGAAACGGTGTCGTCCAGCAACGGAGGCGCCAACGAGAGCGACGTAAATAGCAATCCGAAATCAATTCTGAAAGATGTATCCCCCGCCATGCCCGCTCTGCTGGAGGCACGTAAGTTGAGCTCGCGGGCCGCGCATGTCGGCTTCGACTGGCGTGACGTTTCCGCACTGCTCGACAAGTTGAGAGAAGAAACGCAAGAGTTAGAGAAAGAGCTTGCAGCCATTCCAGCGCGGAAATCCTCCGACGAAACCCCTAATGATGCTTCGCAGTCGTTCCCCGAACACCTGCGAACGCGGCTCGAAGAGGAATTGGGCGACATGTTTTTTGTTCTCGTGAACATCGCGCGCTATCTGGCGCTCGATCCGGAATCGTCACTGAAGCGAACAAACCGCAAATTCCGGCAACGCTTTCAATGGATGGAAGCGCAGCTGGAACACACTGGCCGCACTCCTGCACAAGCCAGCATGGATGAATTGGAAAACCTGTGGCAGCAGGCAAAACAGCCAGGACTAAAGTTGCGGTGAACATCGCTTCCGTGCTCGTCCGAAACTGCCATAGGCTTGACGAAATGCAGGCTTGCGTCCACTTACAGAAGACAGTGTGGGGATTTTCAGACGCGGAATTGGTGCCGCTTCGGCTCTTCGTTGTGGCTCAGAAAGTGGGCGGACAGGTCATTGGCGCCTTCGCTGCCGACAAAATGGTGGGGTTTGCACTCGCAATCCCGGGCTACCGAAACAGAAAGCCCTACTTACACTCGCACATGCTGGCAGTGAGCGAGCAGTTAAGGAACGCTGGCGTTGGCCGTCGCATCAAGCTATTTCAACGTGAAGATGCCTTGGAAAAGGGTGTTGACTTGATTGAGTGGACCTTTGATCCGCTGGAGATAAAAAATGCCTATCTCAACATTGAAAAGTTGGGAGCGGTTGCGCGCCGCTACATACCGAATCAATATGGGATCACATCATCGCCTTTGCAGGGAGGTCTTCCAACGGATCGCCTGGTGGCGGAGTGGTGGCTAAAGTCTTCCCGGGTGATCCGTTTGTTAAACCCAACAACGCACGCGGAGAGAACTACCGCCGAGAGAACAATTTCTGTTCCGGCACAGATCTCCGAATGGAAATCTTCTCCTGTGAATAGAAACTGTGCGCTGCAAACACAAAATCGAATTCGCGAGGAATTTGAGAGCGCCTTCCGTGAGGCTTTTGCGGTGGTGGGATATGAACGCGATTCGGAAGGCAACGGAGCGTTTCTGCTTGGACGATGGAACCCTGAAAACTTTTAACCATTTTTTCGACTGATGAAAATTGAAGCCATTACCCTCCGTGAAATTCAAATGCCTCTTGTCCATTTCTTTGAGACAAGTTTTGGGCGTACTTACGACCGTCGAATTCTGCTGCTTACCGCGCATTGCGAGGGCATAGATGGGTGGGCCGAATGCGTGGCCGGTGAGGCGCCGTATTACAGCTCCGAATGGCTGGACAGCTCATGGACAACTATTCTTGGGTTTCTCGCTCCGGCGGTGCTTGCAGCTCAAAATTTGTCGCCACAAGATTGCCCCTCTCTCATGGCGCGCGTGCGAGAACATCGCATGGCCAAAGCTGCCATGGAAAATGCGTTGTGGGATGCTGAAGCCAGACAGAAGCAATTGCCTTTATGGAAGCTGCTCGGCGGCAGTCTTCGAGAAATTCCCTGTGGCGTTTCGATCGGAATTCAGGATTCGATTCCGCAATTGCTCGACAAAATTCAACTCGAGCTTGCTGCTGGGTACCGTCGCATCAAGCTCAAAGTGAAGCCCGGATGGGACCTGGAGGTGCTTGAGAAAGTACGTGTGCGCTGGCCTGACATTTTACTTAGCTGCGATGCCAACTCCGCCTACCGCCTTGATCAGTTGGAGCATCTTCGCAAATTCGATCAGTTCAAGCTTTTAATGATCGAGCAGCCGCTCTGGGACGACGACATCTACAAACATGCCCAACTGCAACGC
This sequence comes from Acidobacteriota bacterium, assembly GCA_030775785.1. Classification (GTDB taxonomy): domain Bacteria; phylum Acidobacteriota; class Terriglobia; order Terriglobales; family Acidobacteriaceae; genus JALYIM01. The sequence continues at coordinate 12,086 of JALYIM010000214.1, read as the reverse complement.
AAACTGCAAACTGCAATTTGCCTGGACGAATCTATTCACCACGTTCGTTCCGCTGCCGAGGCCATCGAGACCGGGGCGTGCCGCATTATCAACATCAAAGTGGGAAGAGTGGGAGGCTTCAGCGAGGCCATCAAAATTCACGACCTCACCCGCTCAAACGGAGTACCGGTGTGGTGCGGAGGAATGCTTGAATCCGGTATTGGCCGCGCGCACAACATCGCGCTCTCAACGTTGGAAAACTTCAGCCTCCCCGGCGACGTGTCGGCCTCTAAGCGCTATTGGAAAGAAGACATTATTGAACCTGAAGTAGAAGTGACTTCTGCCGGGACCATCATGGTTTCCGATAAGCCGGGAACCGGATATGCGATTCGCGAAGATCTAATAAAAAAACTCACCATGCGACAGGAGACAATTCGAGCTGCGTAGATCAAAGTTTCGGGAATTGCCGAAAGCGAAGCTAGCGCTTCTGTTCTTCCAGTCGTGGTTGCTGATTCAACGCCAGCATGGCCGCTTCCTCTTTTTTCAGCAGCTCAATTCCCTGAGCGATCGAAAGATCAGAAGGGGCTGCCTGGAAGTCGGAAAAAACGTTTACGGAGCTGAAGTTAATGCTTTTAAAGAACAGGGCTTTGCCTGTCAGTGCGAGGTCCATTCGGGTGACTTCCCAGTTCCCGCCCCCGATGTCCGCCTGCTGCACCATGAAACGGCCGCCGCGGTCGAGATGGCCGAGAATTCCCCATCCAAAGCCTACTTCCTTGAACAGAGTTCCTTCGATTTTGGCGATGCGATGGTCGGCGTTGTCAATTAACAAGTTGCCTTGCATGCCGGTGAGAATCTGCTCCACGTTGGAGGGCGGAGAATATTTAGGATTGGGAGAAAATTTCAGCCGAACCAAATCGTGGCCGTTCCTGCCCACCTTCTCGCTACCGGGCTCGGTGCCGTCCCATTGATACAGGAAGGCATCGGGGAGGGCCGTCATGATGCGCTTCGTGCGATCGGCATCCTCTTTTTCCTGGCGCTCTCTTTTGCGCCGTTCAGCGGGATCATTTACAAAGCGCTGCACGCGCCTGTATTCGGCCTGGCGCTGGTCCGCAGGAAGGGGTTGATCGTTCACCGCTACCAGCATGCCCGCCATCATTTCACGGGTTTCGATAATAATCTTGGTTTGCGAGCCGTTCTGGGTTCGCTTGTGCTCACGAAAAAGAAATTTGGCGCCTCCCTGGGCAGATTGAATTTCGTGCTGGACGGTCGCCCGCACCAGATCGGCGGGCGACTGCGCGGGCGACTCCCATGCCGAGCCGGCAAGTGCGTGCAAAAGCGTGCAGCAAAACGCCACCGTCAGCGATGAGCGTCTCAAATTATTAGTTCCTAGTGTCTTGATGTGGCCCATTTGCCCCAGTCCTTAGAAAGCTGTGTTGCCCGTCGTACTTTAGACGGTATTGGAGTTCTTATCATTGTCTTGGAGGCCTTGGTAGTCCCATTTTAGATAATATTGCGCGGGCGTATCTTTATGGCGGCTGAACCAATGAACTATAAGGCAGTTACGGACACAGCGATGAATCACTGGATAGTTTATAGAATCCATTGTCCCGCTTCATCCACAAGGAGGCTCAACTCTATGGATTCTAAAAATAACGATTTAGCGCGAGTAGGCAGGTCTGTTGTAATTAAAGGCGACCTTTCCGGGAGTGAAGACCTGGTTGTGGATGGCAAAGTCGAGGGCTCCATCGAGTTGCCGGGCAACAGCCTGACCATCGGTCCCAACGGACAGGTGAGCGCCAACGTGAATGCCAAAACTGTAGTCGTCCACGGCAAGATTGACGGAAACATACGGTCGAGTGATCGTACTGAGCTAAGAAAATCGGCAGTGGCTGCAGGTGACATTTTTACCCAGAGGATATCGATCGAAGATGGCGCCTATTTTAGAGGTAGGGTGGAGATTCAGAAAGCAGCCCCCGGAGCCAATGTCGCGCCAACCGGGCCAAGAGTGGAAACGAAGCCGGAACCGGGAGCTGAGGTAATCCCGTCGGCGGTGGCTTCCTCCGGCACTGCGTCCACATCCGCGACTGATAGAACCGCAGTAACTGACATTAAGAAGTTTTAAGCTGTTCTGCTGAACATGTTAGATATAGTTGACTGGGAAAGTTCTTAATTTTCAAACACTTACTACATTCATGAAACTATTCCGTTCCTCGACCGAGGCCCAAACTCGCAAGCCCGCCGAAGCTCCGCAAAAAGTAACGCGGCGCTCCAGCGGTCTAGCCGAAGTAGGCCGCCTGCTCAAGTCCGGCGAAGCTCTATCCGTCCTTGATATCGGAGCAACATCGGCGGCAAACATTCGATATTTTACGGAGTTAGGACACAGAATTTATAGCGAAGACCTGCTCGGAGCCTCCACCGACCCAGCATTGGTGATCAAGGACGAAGAGGGCAAACCTGCTCTCGACAGCAAACGCTTTCTGGACGACAACCTGGTCTTTCCCCAAGCCCAGTTCGACATCGTGCTGTGCTGGAATTTGGCCGATTACATGGATGAAAGCCTGGTCAAGCCAGTGGTCGGACGCCTATGGTCAATGCTGAAGCCCGGCGGGGCATTGCTGGCCTTCTTTCACACCCAGGACGCGGGCCCAGATGCTGTCTGTTCGCGCTACAACGTGCTTACTTCCGACACCCTTGAGATTCAGCCCATTGAAACGCGCAAAGATAAAGAACCGCGCAGTAACTCCCACAAAGGATCCGGCGCTGAAAATTTGGCGGGATTCCGGCTACAGCGCGTGTTTAATAATCGGCACATCGAAAATCTGTTTCGCGACTTTGCCTCCATCAAGTTTTTCCTTAGCCGCGACAACATTCGTGAAGTGCTGGTAATTCGCTGACTTTTGTAGCCCCGCAAATTTCCTGATTCCAGATCGTTCGCACAAAAAACCTTTTGACGAGCCAATTCCGTACAGTTCGTTGAACTTGGAATTATCTCGTTTTACTCACCATGTAGCGAGTGATGGCTGGCGCCTTTTCCAAAAACATGAGCATTGGAACTCGGAGGGGTTTTGGCAGCGTAAGCATGCGCCGTATCTTCGAAGAGGCGGCAAAGATGGGACTCAGTCTCTGCTGGTAGACATCACGATAGGATCGGGCCGCCTCTGCCAATGAAACTTGATTGCGGAAAAATAGCGCCAGACTTTCCGCGGCTAACCTTCCGCTGCGCAGCGCCAGCGAAATGCCGTCGCCGACGAATGGATCCACGAAACCAGCCGCGTCCCCAGCCATCAACACGCCTCCAGTTTCAGGTTGTGGCTGGCCAAAGATCAAGGGCGAGGTCGTCACGGGATGCGTGAGCATCTGCCAGCTTTGGGCACGCTCGAGCAGCGCTGGATGCTGCGTGAAGACGTCGGGCAGCGTGCTAGCGACGCTGGCTTTCACCATTGCGCAGGCATTGACGCGCCCATTGGACAAGTCACTACCAAGAAGATTTACCGGCTGAACCCCGCAATAGCCTCCTTCGAAAAAATACAAATCCACCGAAGCCGGGGGAGACGTTTCAGAAAAATGTGCCTTGATCCCCACCCATTTTTCGCGGGAGTTGCCGGATTTAGTGGCAGGGATATCCCGAGCAGCATTCAAATTCGACCACCGTCCTGACGTGTTGATGACGGCGCGGGCTTCGAATTCTCCTCCAGTGGTAAGCAGGTGAAAAGGCCCACAGCCCTCGATTTTACGGACCATGGTTTGCTGGCGCGCGTCCACGCCGCTCTTCTCCGCCGAATGCCAGAGGGTCAAGTCCATATCAATTCGAGCGATGCTGGCCGCAGGAGAGCCAATGGAGGTCTCTATTTTGCGACTGTCCACGAAAATACGCGTTCGTGGAATTCGAGGAGCATCGCGCAGCAAAGCTTGATTCGAACCAACGAGCAGGGTGTCCAAAAGTTCGAGCGCTTCCGCGGATACAAATTCTCCACAGACCTTTTGCCGGGGAAAAATCGCGCTGTCGAGAAGCATGACTTTCGCGCCCAGGCGGGCTGCGGAAATGGCGGCGGAAGCCCCCGCGGGCCCGGCCCCCACGACGATTAAGTCAAACACGAGTCACGCTTCCAGGCGACGATACCCATGCGGTAGAGAAAATAACGTCGGACATCAACCTTCGCTGCTGCCGTTTGACGAAGCAATGTAGTGACTTCGTCTGGCGTGTAAGCCTGCTTCACCGATGCGGGAGCGTCGTTGCGCGTGATTCGGCTGCGGTAGAGTGGAAGGCTGGCATAGACCATAGCCAGATGTAGTGGGCTTCGAACCAGATCGTTGATGAGAACAGCGATGCGACAACATCGGAGCGATTCATTCACAAACTGAACAATTTGGGCGTCATCGAGATGATGAAGAAAAAGATTACAGCCCACCAGATCGAAGCTGTTGTCAGCGAACGGAAGCGCGAGAGCGTTTCCTACGACATTGCGCCGGAGGTGAGTTGTCGTTCCGTTATTCGGCTGGCTTCCGAGATGAGAACTAGCACGGTCCAACAAGGTAATTTCCAGCTGAATGCCTTTACTTCTGACCTGCTCTTTCACTCGCCTGGAAACATATCCCGAACCGGCTGCGACCTCGAGCATGGATAGAGTTAGAGGCGGTGAATTCTTGCACCAACGCGTCATGTCCTCGATCATTGCCCGTGAAGTTGAGACTCCGCCGAACCAGGAATTAATATGGCGAAGATCAATCAGCGCATGAGAGATCTCAGCCTCGGTGCCGGAATCGCTATCCAGTAGCTCGTTGCTGACCCTTCTCTTCATTGCTAGCCAACTCGCCCGTCTCTCAAACTTCTAACAGCTCTTCTTCCAGCAATTGCTTATTGTAAAGATCGCTGTAGTATCCATTCAAAGCCAGCAGTTCATCGTGAGAGCCGAGTTCAACGATTCGTCCATCATGCAGTACCGCGATTTTGTCCGCATTGCGGACGGTCGAAACTCGATGCGAAATAAAAATAGTGGTGCGCCCGCGCATGATTTCCCGCAGATGATTGAGGATTTTATCCTCCGTGTGTGTGTCTACGCTGGAGAGTGCGTCATCCAAAATCAAAATTCGCGGATTGCGAATCAGGGCTCGAGCGATCGCGGTCCGTTGTTTCTGTCCGCCGGAGAGCGTGATGCCACGCTCGCCGACCAGAGTTCGGTATTGCTCGGGGAATCCCTCGACGTCTTCTGCAATGCTCGCGGCACGGGCCGCTGCTTGCACATCATCGTCGGTGGCCTCTTCCCTGCCGAACGCGATGTTGCCGCGAATGCTTTCACTGAATAAAAACGTTTCTTGCGGAACAAATCCGACTGCCCGCCGAAGAATCTGCAACGGATATTCGCGAAGCGGACGGCCGTCAATCAACACAGCTCCAGCAGCGGAGTCGTAGATTCTGGGAATCAGACTGACCAGCGTTGTTTTCCCCGAACCAGTTGGACCGACTATCGCCAGGCTGCTGCCAGCTGGAATACGGAGATTAATGTCGAGCAAGACCGGCACGCCGTTGTAAGCGAAATCCAGGTTGCGATATTCAATGTCTCCGTGAATATCGTAAGTTCCACCCGATAGCAGTGCGCGAACTTCACCGCTGTCCTCAATTTCCGGCCGTTCGATCAAAATTTCGTTGATGCGCGCCATGGAAGCAGTTCCACGCTGAAAAAGGTTAATGACCCATCCCAGCGCGATGATCGGCCAGGTGAGTTGGACCATGTAGGTATTGAAAGCTACAAAATCGCCTACGCTGATCTGATGATGGATGACTTCCCTTCCGCCCAACCACAGCACCAGCACAATGGCGAGTCCCAGCATGGTTTCGAGCGTCGGCCATAACATACCCATGAGACGAACGAGTTTTAAACTGCGCGCAATGTATTCCTGGTTCGAGCTCTCGAAGGATTCAATCTGTGCTTCTTCTTGCACATAGGCGCGGATTACCCGGGCACCGGAAAAGTTCTCCTGCGCTTTCGCGGATATATCGGAAAACATCGCTTGGATTCGTTCGAAGCGCTCGTGAATCCGGCGCCCGAAATATTGCACTACTATGCTGACAATCGGCAGCGGCAGAAAGGCATACATGGTCAGCCGCGGACTGATGGAGAGCATGAAGGCCAGCGCGCCGGCGGTGAAGACGAGCGTGTTGGCGGTGTACATAATTGCCGGACCGAGTAACATACGGACCGCATTCAGATCATTCGTGGCGCGCGCCATGATGTCGCCCGTGCGAGTGCGCTGGTAAAAGGATGTGGAAAGTGTCTCCAGGTGACGGAACAGATCATTGCGAAGATCAAATTCGATCTCGCGAGAAATGCCGATCACGACCCAGCGGGTAAGAAACTGGAATATCCCTTTAGTGGCTGCAATGCCAAGTAGTAGCAGCGAATAGGTGATCAGTTTGTGGCGGGTGACGCCGAGATGAAGGTCATCCACGGCGCGGCGGATGACTTGTGGAAAAAAGATCCAGATTCCGTTGTTAAGAAAAACGCAGATCACTCCCAGCAAGAAGCTGCCCTTGTACTTCTTCATATAGGGCAGGAGGGAATGCAGGCTTTTGGGTAGCATGTGCTTCTGGCAGATTAGATTCTACCAGCAGCATCGGCATTCGTTATGCGCTACCCCGATCACTTATGACAAATCGTCACTGAAAGCGATGCCTGAGGCAACGATGATTACGAGAACCCAGCCCGCAAGAAAGAGCCAGCTGGTGCTGATGAGACCAAAAAAAAGCGCTTCAAGATTCATAGTGCCGTACTCAACAGTCAAGCAGTGGCGGACTTGAACTGGGTCTTGCCCGCGAGGTTTTTATAGTCCCGCAAGACTTCCTGAACTGCATTCAGTCTGCCCAGCGTAGTTAGGCGATTGTCCTTGAGTACGCGGTCAATTCTTGCAAGCCAGGATTCCACCGCGCATTCGATTCCGGCTGCCATTTCAGCAGCCACTAAATTCACGAATTCAGTTTTTGTTTTCAATTCGCTCGCCAGATAGCTAATCCTCTTTCGTTCTGGTTGAATGTGAAGGAGGGAGACAAGCTCCCTCCGCAACCTATTTCCTCTACTGATTTGAGGGTGATTGCTGCTGCTCATGCTCCCGCATGTGCTGCTGCATCCGTTGCTGGTGTTTGGCCATCAACTGGTTCATCTTAGTTTTTTGGTCTGGCGTCAGCATTTGATAGAGCTCGGCATGGATGCGGGCTTTCTGGACTTCAAGCTGAATGTGGGTCGCGGACTCCTGGACCGCGATCTGCTGCGCTTTGGCTTCGTCGAAGCTTCCACTCTGAATGAGTTGCATCATCTGCTGATGGCTTTGGAATTCCTGCTCCATCAGCGGCTTTAGGGCGGGCTTCTCTTTGGCCAGAGTGTCTTTCATCTGCGTCTGTTGGGAGGCAGTCAGATCAAGGTAATCGGTAAAGAATTCCATGTCCGGACCTCCGAACATGCCGTCGCCATGTGGCCCGCGGTGACCCTGTGCTAGCGCGAACACTGACAACAACATCAAGGCAAGAGTTGCGATTAGTATTTTGAACTTGCTCGTTTTCATTTTCTCTCCTGTTTCTAAAAGCCCTAACTTTGCTTTGCTTATGTAAACACTTCTTCCCTGTCGTAGTAGTAAAGAGTCAGTCAACCGGGGTAAAGATTTGTAAAGTGATTTACCCTCAACATTGACAATTCTTTACTCCTGTTTAAGTGATGAAGCGATACAACTAAATGGGGTGCTGTGGACCGTATTCTGGTTATTGACGACGACGTTGAACTTTGTAGCCTGGTGGCAGAGTATTTGCAGCCCGAGGGCTTTGAAATCGAGGCCGTCTATGACGGCAAGCGGGGACTTGCGCGCGCGCTAACGGAGGAACATCTCATTGTGGTTCTGGATGTGATGTTGCCCGGTCTCAATGGTTTTGATGTTCTGCGGCAGTTGCGCAAATCGTCAAAGATTCCGGTACTGTTGCTGACCGCACGCGGCGAAGACGTTGACCGCATCGTTGGACTCGAAATCGGAGCCGATGATTATCTGCCCAAACCCTTCAACCCCCGCGAGCTAGTTGCGCGAATCCGGGCGGTGCTTCGAAGAACCCGGGAAGGCGAGAACCAGGCCAAGACATCAATCCCCGAGGTGATTCGGGTGGGAGAGGTGGAACTCGATCCTGCAACCAGAAGCGTCCGGCAGAAAGGCAAACCAGTGGAACTCACTTCGGTAGAATTCAATCTGCTTCAGACATTGCTGCTGGAAGCCGGACGCGTCGTGACGCGGGAGCAATTAGTGGACACCGTGTTGGGGCGCAAGTTTTCTCCTTTCGATCGCAGCATTGATATGCATGTGAGTAAAGTCCGTAGAAAACTGGGCGACTCCGATAGCAGCAGCGATCTGATCAAAACAATTCGCGGTGTGGGATACATCTTCGCCCATGCCCGCGAAGAAACGGAGAGCAAGGTTAAGTGAGGAGCTTGTTCCTCAGGATCTTTCTGTCGTACTGGCTAACACTAGCGCTGTGTCTGGTGTTTGCAATTTTATTTACGCTAGTGACGCGGCCGCCCCGGGCGAGCGCAGTGATCGAAGCGCAGCAGGCGAACTTTTTAAGTGAGGCGGTCAAGGCCTATCAAACCGGCGGACCCGAGGCAGCGCGCACCTATCTTCGGAACCTGCACGAGTCGGAACATGTCTTCGCGTTTCTCTATAGGGATGGGGAACAAGAAATCACCGGGCGCAAACCGCCCGAAATGATCGGGCGCGTCCATCGCGGAGAAGCGCATGGCATCGAGAGTATTTGGGGACGCCTGGGACCGATGCAATTTGCGCGGCCTTCCATGACGGCGAACGACGGGCACCACTACGATTTAGTGATCGCCCTTCCCCACGAGCACACAATCTTTGGTCCGCACGGAACCCCCTGGCTGGGAATTCTGATTGCGGTCCTGTCTTCTGGATTGGTGTGTTCGGTGCTGGCGAAATATCTCACGACTCCGATTGTTAAACTTCGCGCCGCGACACAAAAACTGGCAGCCGGCGATCTGACCGCGCGGGCTGGAGTGCCTAGAGCTCGCCGCCACGACGAGATCGCGGAACTGGTGCGTGACTTCGATCTTATGGCCGAACGTCTTGAAAACCTGGTTAATGCCCAAAGCCGTTTGTTGACTGATATCTCGCATGAACTGCGATCTCCGCTGGCACGCTTAAATGTTGCTCTGGAGTTGGCCCGGCAGCGCAGCGGATCGGATGCTGCAAGCGCTCTGCAGCGCATAGATCGCGAATCGAGCCGCTTGAACGATTTAATTGGCAGACTCCTTACAGTGGCGCGCCTGGAGAGTGGGGAAAGCGTAATTGCAAAGTCCCCGGTCAATCTCGGGGAATTGGTGCAAGAGGTGGTGAAAGATGCCAGCTTTGAGGCCCAGAGCCGACGCTGTCAGATTTACTGCAAGATCGGCGACGACTGCATCTTAAGGGGTGACCCCCGCCTACTTCAAAGTGCCGTTGAAAATGTCGTGCGCAATGCGATGCGATATACGGAAGAAGAAACGGTGGTCGAAGTCCAGCTGGCCTGTGAACATTCCGCCAATAGCAAAACCGCAGTGCTAAGAGTTGCGGATTCCGGCCCCGGAGTTCCGGAGGAATCCCTGGGGAAGCTCTTCCGTCCTTTTTATCGCATTGACGCTTCGCGAGAGCGTGGCACAGGAGGCGCGGGACTAGGCTTGGCTATCACGGAACGGGCAATTCGGCTGCATGACGGAACCGTGAAAGCTGAGAATCGAGCGCAAGGTGGCTTGACGATTGAAATCCGTATTCCCATCCTGGAAGAGAAAGAATTTCCCAGGAGTGAATCCTCGTCGGCGCAGCCGGCAGTCACAAGATCCTATTGATGGCCCTTCCTTTTACTCGGTCGTTTTTGCCAAATCCCACACGCAACAAATCCGCAGTCTAAGAGGCAACTCTCCCGCGTGACTGCGGTTCCAACCAGTCTCGAGGTTTGCTCTTCTCATGCAATCCTGATACACAAAATAGGTGTTGTCCTCTAAGAAGCGTGTACTGGACGGCACCCAAATTCAAGGTTCCCGGAGAAGCCAGCGGATGAGGCACCGACTTACAGCTTTACTGATCGTCAGTCTGTTGATTATTCTGCTCGGCTGCTCGACAGCCAAGAAGACTGTGAACTCCGGGACCGGTTTCTTATTTCTTGCCACCGAAGGCAATACTTCCCTTTCTGCATACGCCGTCAGCTTGAGTAACGGAGCAATCAGTACGAATGGATCAAGTGTTCAAACTGGCGGTGCTCCAACGGCAATGGTGCTTAGTTCCGCCGCAGACGCGCTGTTCGTCTCTAACCAGGGGTCGAATTCCCTTTGCAGCGCGCCATGCATTTCTTCCTACACGGTTGATTCAGGGGGTGGCGTGAAGGGCGCAAGCACACAATCCACCGGACTCGGTTCAGCCCCGGCAGGGATGGCGATTGATTCCGGCGGGAAATTTTTGTTCGTGGCAAATCAGGGAACGTTTTCAGACCCGACTTCGGGGACGATCTCGGTCTTTTCAATCCAGGGAACAACGCTCTCCCCCGTCGCAGGCTCGCCATTCTTGACGGAAACCGCTGGTGAAACCATTAGCACTGGACCGGTTGCACTGGCAGCGGTTGGAAATTATTTGTATGCGGCCAACAATTTCACCAACACCATCTCGGCTTTCTCTTTTGATTCCACCGGCGCATTAACGCAGCTTCCCACCCCAACGTATGCGACTGGTACGGCACCCGTTGCGCTGGCAGTATCGCGAACGGGCGCATTTCTTTACGTGGCAAACTCAGGCTCAAACAATGTCAGCGCGTTTGCAGTGTGCGCGAATGCCTCGGCCACTTGTCCTACCGTGAACGGAACCCTGGCAGAAATTACTGGCTCTCCTTTTTCCGCCGGGCTTGAGCCCGTCTCGATCGTGGTAGATCCGGCAGCTGATTTTGTTTACGTTGCCGATCGGCAGTCGAACCAGATTTCGGAATATCAGGCCAGCAGCGGAACCGGCGCGCTGTCACCCCTTTCTCCCGCCGCCGTATCAACCGGGTTGAATCCGGTTTCGGTCGCAGTGCAGCCCTTTGGTGGGTATGTGTTCGCTGCGGACGCTGGAGGGGCCACCATTTCGACATTCTCGGTGGCTTCAACCACGGTCGGGACCACGACCACGTTTAGCGGAATTCTCAGTCCTGTCACAAATACTCTCAGCACCGGCGGCCAACCATCTGCGGTGATTGCGAGATAGCTTCGTGCAGCAGCGTGAAAGCGTCCTCTCAGCACTGATGACAGGCTACGCGAAACGCTTCTGCTAGAATTTTTCTTTTCCGGCGAGACAACTCCCATGCGCGTTTTCCCCGTAGCCGTCGCCATCTTGCTTATGAGTACATTTATAACTGCCGACAATTCCATCGCCGCCCTCACCGATCCGAAACAACTTGCCAGCAAGCCGAACGCGCAAGTGGAACAAAATTCGCAGAGCCTTTCGCTCGATAAGCTCTACATGACGCGGCAAGTAGGGCAGCCATCGTGGTCGCCAGATGGAAAAGCGATAGTCTTTACCAGCAACATCAGCGGCCGCAGTAATCTCTGGATGGTACCGTCCGAGGGGGGATGGCCCACTCAGTTGACTGTTAGCGATCAAAGGCAGACCGCTCCGGCGTGGTCTCCCGACAATAAATGGATCGCTTACATGTCCGACTATGACGGCGATGAGCAGTGGGACATTTTCCTCGTCTCTCCGAAAACCGGACAGGTTGTGAATCTGACGAAGACGCGGGAAATTGCGGAAGAGCATCCCAAGTGGTCACCGGATGGACGTTATCTCGCTTATACCGTCAAAGCGAAGACGGCTTCGGCCTTTGAAATTGATGTTTACGACACTCTCATGAGGGACGTCAAACATCTCACCACTGGGACGGCTGCCGACAAGTTGAATGACAATCCCATCTGGTCGCACGACAGCAAGTGGATGGCTTACACGCAAGAACAAGCGAAAGGCACCGATTCGAATATTTTTGTAGCCGAACTCGCCAGCGGAAAGAGTACGCTCTTGACGCCGCACGAAGGCGAGCAATTATTCCGGGCCAATGATTTCTCTCC